>JBASRQ010000150.1:0-14185 GCA_049273895.1 Thermoplasmata archaeon | reverse complement strand
GGCTTGCGCCTGGTCCCACTCGGCTCCCCAATACCTCTGGTCGTTGTACATCCAGGAGAGAATGAAGTTGTACGTCACATTGCTGCACAGGTGTCCCCACTCCATGCCATACACGGTCTCAAGAGCTTCGAGCGCCGTCTGCATATCGCCCCCGGAAAGAGCCACAATCGCCGTATTGATTGCGCCGATGTCATTCGAGTGCTGATGTTCTCTGGGGAAGACGTCCCACGACCCCATTGCTCCGCCTTCGCCCATTGTCCAGACATTCACCGTCTTCCTGGCCGCATAGAGGGCGTTGTTGAGCACTCCGGCCTTTGCCTCGATCGCTGCTCTTTTAGCATCGGTCTTCGCCGCCGCATAAGCGCTCACCAGTGACGCAGCATAGCTGTTGACGGAGGTCACCTCAGCCGTCAGCTTGTCCAGCGCCGCCTGCGCCCGAGCAAAGTATCCACAGTCGCTCGAAGCCAGCTCTTCGTCCCATGTCAGGTAACCTTGAGCGTAGTCCGTCATGTTCAGTATGTTGATGGGCAGTACCAATGCGTGACTCGCCCTCATTGCTAGCAGGGTGTAGAGTCTGAGCACGATCTTCATTGGCTCCAGCGAGGCGTAGCTCAGGTCGTCAAGTTGCGTGTGATACACCTCATCTTGATTCTCCACCGTCCAGGCGTTGACACTGCTCGTTCCACCTTTGGCGTGGAACGACCACGCATCCACCCAAGAGTATGCCGGATTGTAGTATGACACTTGACGCGCCATCTTGAGATCTTTGATGGCCTTCGCAACGAAATCGTTAACGTCAGCGCTCTGCTCCAGCCAGTATTTGTCGGAGTCCTTCTTGATGCAGACCATGTCCAGGTTCAGGTCGATCACGGTTCTGTCCACAATGTCCCTGTGCGCCTTCACCCACTCATAGGATCCTATGAGCCAGTTGTACCATGTGGCATCGGGGCCGCCGTATTCTTCGCCATCAAACGAGCAGAATACCAGAGTCCTCTCGTTCGTGTACAGCCCCGAGGCCCTTGCCTCTGAGAACAGACGAGCATATGCGAGCACGCAAGCGATCCCGGAAGTATCGTCACTCGCAACTCCCCACCAGTTGTCGATGTGGGCTGAGAATACGACGTATTGGTCCGGGTACTTCGATCCGATCATGTAGGCTACGACATTCGTTCCCTGAGCGTGGCTCTCATCCATCAGATCGGCGCGACCTTTGATGCTCAGCTGGACTTCACCTGTTGTCAGCAGCTCCTTGATCTCGCTGGCAGAGTTGGGGGAGATCGATATTGCAGGTATCTGCCCACCAACGACGTCCTGCTTGATGCCGTCTGGCAGCGGGAAGCCGTCATAGTAGCCGTAGAAGACGACCCCTGCTGCGCCGTACACCTCAGCATCCCTAAGAGGAACATTCGGCCAACCCTGCTGATCATCGTCGCGCTGGACTAGCACAATCTTGCCAGTAAGATCGCCAAGAGCGTTAAATTCGTCGTTAGAACCCATTCCCGCATCAACAACCGAAGCGATGAGCGTCTTGCCGCCGTTCGCATTCCCGAAGCGGTATGGCTTGCCGAACGCAACGCCCCAGATTGAATGGCTGTCTGCGTAGGTTGCAGCAGGCAGGATTTCCACGACTGGCGAGACGATTTTGACGGTCGTCCCGTAGTCAACCCAACTCTGGGTCTTGAAGTGCTCCTTGGTCACAACATCCATGCCCATGTCCTCGAACTGGTCATAGATGTACTTCTGGGCATTCAACACCTGAGCTGAACCAACGACCCTCTGCTGTCCCGTCAGGTATTCGAGCTCGTTCCAAGCATAGTTGTAGTCCAATCGGCTCAGGATGCTCTTCTCTTCCGCAGTCAGCCCCTTGGCGGCGCCGACCTTCGCATTTCCACCGGCAATGACTACGGAAGGAACTATCATCAAGAACGCCGCAGTCACGCACAAAGCAAATGTAGCTGTTCTCTTCAACACGAATGCTCCCCCCATGCCTGAGCTTTCTCAGGTCCGCGGGGAAATCGGCTCAGACCTATAAAACCACTAGCCACGGAACTACTGCGGAAGCTTTCGTTCCCTCGGACTATCCTGTTCTCGCACCATTAGGCACAGGCTTCTCGGGAATCGCGAGCACTGGGGTTATCTTGTCGGGATATCCGATGTCGAACAGCATCGCCTCAGATATCTGGCCGACCATCTTGCGGGGCTTGAAGTTCACAACGAATAGCGCCTGCTTCCCCTCGACCTCTTTCGGATTGCCACGCTCCTTCTTCATCCCCACCAGCGCTGTCCTCTTCCTGTCGCCGAAATCCACGGTCAACTTCACGAGCTTGTCCGATTCTTTGACGTCTTCGACAAGCTCGATTGTGCCGACGCGGATGTCGATCTTGTCGAACACATCGAACGGGACGGTCGGCTTTGTTGGTGCGATTTCAAACGCCATGTTCATTTCCTCTCCTGAAATCTTCATCACGTAATGGTCGTGCTAGGATAACAACTCGATGGCACGATGGCCGAGAAGATATGAAAAAGCTGAATCGTCAATTGGCGAACGCTCGGTTTTCACCACAGAGTTTATTACTTGAAATTGCATCGATTGCCCGGGGAAAGATATGACAGAGGGGAGCATACCAACGGAAGGGCTTGATGTAATCAGGTCCAGGGGCTTCGGATGGAGGGTCAGCGCATCGATAGGGGTGTTTTTCGGATGGCTCATCTTCCTCATCTTATGGCTGTTCTTCTACGCATCCGACTACAGCGTCTTTCAGAATCTGGCCGTCGTCCTGGTATCGATTCTCGCAGGGATAGGAATCCTCGCGGCCACGTGGGCTTCCTGGGGCCTGAGATTCGCAAAGCACTTCGAGCATGAAGTTCACGAGGTCCACAAACCGAAGTGGCCCACCGTGCTCTCAGCTATCACGGGCGTGGGATGGCTGATATTCATCGTGATATGGCTGTTCTTCTATGCCGACGATTTCAGTGGATATCAGAACCTCGCGATAGTCATCGTCTCAATCATGGTGCTTGCGGGAATATCGACGGCTGCTTGGGCATCCTGGGGAACTAGGTTCTTCTGGAAGAGGTGACCGGGGGCTAGGCCTTCTTGGGCAAGCTCTCCTTGCCAGAGAGCTCCAAGACCTTGATCCTGACGACGGATACCTTCTCCATGGAACCCTGGTTTATCAGCCTCTTCTTCTCCTTCCGCGGGTTCTCCTCGACCTTGTCAACCATGAGTCCGAGGGCTCTCTTCTTCTCGCTCGTGTCCGTAACGAACTCAGCGCGCCCTCTGAACATGACCGACCTGTAGGCGTGCTCGCATTCGCCTTTGATGTAGCCCAAATCCTCAACGACCTCGCCCCAGACACTCGGGTTGGCAACGATGTAATCGTTCTTCTTTCCAGCAGGGGAACAGTGGAAGTAGAACGATCCGTTCTTCTTGTCGAAGGCGTAATCGACCGTGACGAGATACGGCTCGCCCTTCCTGCACATCGCTACGGCCATCCATGATTGTCTCATGATCAGGCCGATCATCGACTTGCGGCTCTTCATTGCCAACTCCTTCCTGCGCATGTGATACTTGTTCATCATGAACACCTTGCGAGAGGGTACCAGTGCGAAATCGAGCAGCGTCTTGCTAGTTATACTTTTCACAGCTAGTTTGCGGACTAGCTCGTCCAGTTCATACTAGCCCGCAGGGTCAATGCGCGTGCTCGTGATGATGGCGCTCGGGCTCGAAGTTCGCGGGCCGAAGCCTGCCGAATGCTGAGGACAGAACCTCGGACAGCGCTGGATGAATCACCTGCGCGCGGGCGAGCGGGGCGTAGGTCTGGTTCTCGGAGTTCATCAGGTTCACAACCTGTTGTACCAGGGTCGAGGCCTGAGGACCCACAACTGTCGCGCCCAGGATCCTCCTAGTCGGATACTCCACGATGACCTTCGCGAAAGTCTCCTCGTCCCCGAAGGCATAGCCCATGGCGGTGTCGAAGTATCGGCTAACGCCGACCATGACCTTCCTCCCCGCCTTGGCCTCCTCCTCTGTCATTCCAACTTGTCCGACCTGCGGGTCCGTGAAGACCGCGTGAGGGACGGCGTGGAGATCGAGCATGACCTTGTGATCGCCGAGGAGGTTGTTCCGGACGACCGAGGCCTCATAGTTCGCTGTGTGCCGGTACATGTTCCTTCCGAGCGCGTCTCCCAGGGCGTAGATGTTCGGCTTGGAGGTCTCGAGAAACTGATCGGTCATGATCCAGCCCTTGCCGTCGGTCTTGACGCCGGTGTTCTCTGGCTTCAGCCAGTCGGAGTTGGACCTCACCCCCGTTGCGACCAGGAGATGCTGCCCATCGATCGTACTCTCAGCCTTTTCGAAGGGGTCTTTGATCGTGACAGCGACCCTGTCATCCTTTCCCTCGACCCAGAGAGTGTCGGTGCCGGTGTGGACATCCACGTGCCGGGACAAACGCTTCTTGACGAGGAAGCTCGTCTCTGGTTCCTCGTGCGGCAGAAGGACGGGGTTCCTGCCGATGAGGACGACGCGCGTCCCTATGGCCGAGAAGAAGTGCGCGAACTCGCAACCGATGTAGCCTCCGCCGAGTATGATGATGCTTTCCGGCTGCTCCTCGATGTCGAAGACGGTCCTGTACGTGTGATACTTGGCCCTGTCCAGACCCTGGACGGGAGGGATTTGGGCCCTTGCCCCGGTCGCGAGCACTATTCTAGGCGCGCTGATGGTCTCGCTGCCGACCTGCATGGTGTATTCAGAGACGAAGCTGCCGATCGTGTTGTAAAGGTCGATGCCCTTGGTCTGTCTCACGCCGGCCTCCATCTCGTGCCTTCCGGTGAGGACGATGTCCCACATCCGCTGCTTGAGCCTCCCATAGTCTACCTTGTCGATCTTCAGGGAGACGCCTATCTTCTCGGCCTCCTCGGCCTCGCGGATCACATCGGCGGCATGGACAAGCACCTTGGACGGAATGCAGCCCCTGTTGAGGCAGGTGCCACCCATGGGTCCTTCCTCCACGATGGCCACATTGAGACCGCGTTCCAGTGCTGAGTCGACTACGTTCATGCCGGCGCCCGTGCCGACGACGATCAGCCCGTACTGCTTCATCTCGGATCCCGAACGAGCATGCGCCTTCCTAAAGAAAATGGTTGAGGCGAACATCAGCCTGTCCGTGAAAAGGCTTTAGAGGGTGGAGGCAATCACTCGAGGCGGAGAGCTGTCATCGATGGTCGATCCCAACCTTCCAGTGGTCCACAGCTTCGTGGTCGACACGGAGCTTTCGCATTCCCAGCTCCTGACCTTCCCCAAGTTCGTCCGGGAGCACATGACCTTTGGGGCCATCCCGGGCGTGAGGATGGGCGAGATGGAGTACCTCGTGGGACCCGAAGGCCACTACGTCGAGTTCACGTCAGGTCCCGACAGGGGGATGTACCAGTGCGTCGTCAAGATGCTCCTCGAACGGCCCATGAAGGTCGAGATCTTGTCCTCCATGGGGAGAGACGAGCAGTTCGAGAAGCAGCTCCAAAACGTCTTGCTGATGGTCATCCAGTTCTTCGAGGAGGAGGCTCGAAAATCGACCCTCTACATGGCCTTCATGCCTGGCAGGCCGAAGACTGCGGAGGTCAGGTTCAGAAGGTCTGTGTCCAGGGTCATCTTCGGAGGCAACATGATCATGTTGTTCCTGCTGTCGATACTCATCGGGCTTCCTATTCTGCTGGCATTTCAGGCTGTCGGCCTCGGCCTATATGCCCCCTTCTTCTTCCTGTCGCTGATGCTAGTTCTGGTCTTATCAGCCGGGAAACTGGCCTCCAGTCGCAGTCCTTGGCGAGTCACCAAGGATGCGAGAGAAGTGGTCATAGTGCAGCACATGGTCCCCGAGGGCCAGCTGGAGGAGTACCGGACAGGGTACGCTGACAGGATCAGGGCGGCCAAGAAGAAGGCCTACGACACATTCGGCGCCAGCCCGAGTCTGGTCTCAGCTGACAAGATCTCCGAGATCTTCGCAGAGGCCGGCCTGCCCGCGGACAAGAACGATTTCCTCGTGAGAAGAATCGACGTATATGGGATAGTTGAGAGGGTGTCCGCCAAATTCGGGCTCTCCGTGCCTTCCATCGTGATCTCGCAGAACGCGATGCCGAATGCCGCCGCGACTGGATTCACCAAGAAACTCGCGACGATGCTAATCACCATGGGGCTTCTCGTGCAGCTCGATGAGGACGAGGTGGAGCTCGTCGTGGGGCACGAGCTCAGCCATCTCAGGTCGGGGGACCCGATCGTCTTGTTCTCGCTCGTAGCCGCAGAGTACCTGGGGCGGGTCTACCTGTGGTGGAAGTACATAGCGGCTTTCTGGCTGCCCTATCTTGTGTTCGTGTTCTGGGCCATATTCTTCTTCGGCAAGTTCCTCGAAAGCAGGGCGGACCTGGAAGCGGCGCTGATATCGGGGAAGCCGAAGGTGATGTCGGAATCCCTGAAGAAGATAGGCTTCAGGAGGCTCGTGCTCGAGGAGCGGTTCCTTGAGCCTGGCGGAAGCAGGCTCGGTGAGTGGCTGAGGATGGACCCGCACCCGCCACTGTACTTCAGAATCCAGAGGCTGGAGGCGTTGGACCTGGCCAATCCTCCAAAGCATCCGTTCCTGAGCTCGGTCAGGGCGGTCACATCGGGGTTTGTGAAATCGCGCCATGTCCCATGAACCACGCGTGGACTTCCGGGTTGTTCGTCGCACTTTTGAATAACCCCCAGCGCGTTGAAGGTGCGGTGAAAGTGTGGGTAGACTAGAACTGCCTCTGCCTGAAATGGGAAGACCACTGAAGGAACGCGCGAAGGACTTGCAGGCCAAGATCAGGGCTCACGCGCCTCCCGAGCTACGGAAGTCGATCGTAGTCACGGCCTTCAAGAAAGGAGACAGGACAGGCATCGCCATCGAGTACGACGACCGTGCGGAGAACTTCGTGTACACAGCAATGGAGTACCCGAAAGGAGGCGGCAGGGGAGAATCAGCCAGTCCCTAGCCGCGGCGGCAAATCCCTGTCTCAGGCGTTCCTCTCATGGCTCCGAAATGCCTTAGTCACTTCTTCTTGTGTATGGGGCACGCCATGCCGAGCCTGCAATACCTGCACTTGTCCTCTGGAACAGGCGGGATGGCCTTGACCATGTGCCCGTACTTGCGCCTCGGCAGAATGCTCCCCCATCCATGTGAATGCCGAGGAATTACAAGAACTTGTTCGAGCCTCACTTCACTCTAGGCAGCATTATGTTGAACACGCAGCCCTTGGTGTAGTCTCCCGTCACGATGTCCGAGACCCACATGTTGCCAGAGTACCTTTCAACGACGCCCTTGACTGCCGCGAGGCCTATGCCGAACCCGCTCGTGAGCTCGGACTTCGAGGTCTTCGCCAATCTCAGCACCTCTCCCTTGAGGTTGTTCGGGATCGCCCTGCTGGGCTGGGCCACCTTGATCCACCAGAACTCCAGCTTCCTGTCCTTCCTTGATTCGATCGAGACAGCGAGATGAGTCTTCGTCTCCTTGTCCGGCATGGCGACGCTGTTGAACAGGTTCATGAAGATGTCTTTGAGCATGTCGTCCCCGCGGACCATCACGGCCTCCTTCGGAAGGTCAAGCTCGAACTCGATGTCTTCCCTCTTGGACCTGTCCCTTATCTCCTTGATCGAGGACTCGAGGGCCTTCTTGACGTCCATGGCCCGAAGGTTCCTGGGGGCCTCCTCCCTCAGCTTCGCCATCGTGCGGACCATCTCGACCAGCCTCATCATGCTCTCGACCTGGCGCGACGTGCGGTCCACCACCTGCGAGATCTGTGAATCCAGGTCCTCTCTCGTCCGAAGCGACTCGAAGTATGCCATGATGGGGGTGGTGTAGTTCGCTATGTCGTGCGTCAGGAGATCCATGTGGACCTCAATCTGATCCCTCGCGCGCCTCAGCTCGTTCAGGAGCTTCGCGTTCTCGAGCGCGACGGACGCATGGTTCGCGAACATGATGGAGGTCTCGAGGTCGTCCTGGTTGAAGGTCTCGGGCGGGTACTTCTGCAGCTCCAGCACCCCTATGACCTCCTTCTGGCCGATGACCGGAATGACCAGCATCGCCGTGCGCACGTCTGGCGTCCCAGGTATGTAAGAGCCCCTCGGGTCGGCCGACGTATCATTTATGATTTCGGCCTTCTTCGAGCGCGCGACATATCCTGCGAATCCGACATCCGCCGGGAACTCCCTGTCGGCCATGATCTCGGCGACGTACGGGCCGGTGGCAAAGACCGGGTTTCCGATCCTTCTCTCCCAGTCGTATATGTAGAATGTCAGCTCGTTGCACGGGACGATCTCGGAAAGCTTGGTCCCGACGATCCTGAATATCTCCTCGGAGCTGATCTCCTGCTGAAGCGCCGCAGCGGTGTCGATCAGCGCTTTCTGGGCCTTCGACTTGACTGCCATCTTGTTGAACATCTCGATGCTGCTCATGACCCAAACCATCTGGAGGGCGAGGTCCTCCATGAGGCCAACCTCCTCGGACGTGAACATCGTGACCTTGGTGCTGTCGCCCAGGAGCATCAGCCCTATGACCTCCTCGCCGCGGACGAGGGGAACCGCCATCGTGTGGTTGAAGAACAGTCGGCCGAGGACCTTCTGTTTCTTGGTCGCCTCCTCGTTTCCGTCCCCTGCCACCTTCGTCTTCTTGTCTCTGACGGCCTCTGCCCCCATGGGGAAGGAGGACAGGAGTACCGTGGCGCCCTTTGTGAGCGTGACTCCTTTCGCGGAGCACGCCTGGCATACGAACTCGTTCGACCGACTCTGATATGTGAACAGGGCGACGAAATCGACCTCGAAGTAATCCATGACGTTGCGGCAGAACCTCGCGAACCCCTGATCCGCCGTGAACCGCGCGTCAGGGGAACCGGGCATGCACTGGGCGAGAGACCCACGCATCTCACCGAACTCCTCGAGCATCATCACCGTCCCCTCGATGCTCTTGTCGATCATCGCGTCCACCGCGAGCTTTGCGGTCGCGCGCGGGATGTCTGGAAGGTCGTGCTCGATAACATAGAGCATGACGTCTCTGAGAAGGTTCTGCTTCTTCACCATCGCCGTGAAGCCATAGACCTTCGCCGTATCTGCCCTTATTGCGCTCTTGAGGACCTCGTGAGCCTTCTTCGAGTCGGGGTTCTCACCCCTCTCGATGACGGCCTGAACGAACGCCTTCATCCTGTCCAGCCTCGTGTCATCGGGCTCACCGAACTCCCTGCCCTTGAGGTAGGACGACCTTGAGAATGATGCGAACCAGTTTTCGACGATCCTGCCAGAGTTCGCCTTGAGCACTTCTAGGATGGCCTGGTAGTCGTTTGATGAGCTGGTCGATAGCTTGCGTTCCGTGGGGATGGTTACTCCTCCAGCTCTGATGGGGGATTCCATAATCCTATGGAGTCACCAGAATAAAACGCTTTTCCAATGCCTATCATGCGGTTTTCGCCTAGGGGAGGTGAACATCGTTATCCGACTGGCCTGCCAGCTTTCATGTGGCAACTTACGCTTTAGCTGGAATATGCTTAAATCGTGCTATCAGATGCAACCTGCAGGAGTAGTGTATTGGGATGTCTACACAACACGCTTCTGTCAGGACCTTGCTACTGACTGGGAAGCAGGTCAAGAAGCTCCTGGAGATGAAGGACGTGCTCGGCGCGGTCGAGAACGCCTTCAGGCACAAGGGGCTCGGAAAGGTCCAGATGCCGCCGAAGTTGTACCTTTTCTACGAGAAGTACAACGGCGATCTGAGAACTATGCCCTCGTATGTCGAGGACATGGACGTATCCGCAGTGAAGATAGTCAACGTGCACCCGGACAACGCGAAGAACTACGGGATGAGGACTGTCATGGCCGTGCTCGTGCTCATCAACCCGCACACGGGCGCCCCGCTGGCTTTCATGGACGCCACGCACATAACCGACATGAGGACGGGCGGCGCGAGCGCGATAGCTTCGAAGTACCTCGCCAGGCCGAACCCGAAGATACTTGGAATAATCGGCTGCGGCAACCAGGCGAGGACGCAGATGCTCGCGCTCATCACCCAGTACGGGCACTTCGACGACGTCAGGCTGTACGACCTTTACCCCGAGAAATCAAAGGCCCTCGCCAGGGAGTTCAGGCGACACTACAAGGAGCAGGTCGGCAAGATCAAGGCAGTGAAGGATGCCAAGGACTGCGTTGTCGATTCGGACATCGTCGTGACGGCCACATCGTCACGCGCGCCGATAGTCCACGACGAGTGGGTGAAGGAGGGCACGCACATCAACTGCATCGGAGCCGATGCGCCTGGCAAGCAGGAGATGGACCCAAAGGTGCTCAAGCGCGCGCGCCTGGTGATAGACGACTGGGAGCAGGCGAGCCACTCGGGGGAGATCAATGTCCCGCTCTCGAAGGGCGAGCTGACCAAGGACGATGTCGATGCTGAGATCGGCCAGATCGTCGCCGGCCTGAAGCCCGGCAGAGAGAGCGACCAGCAGATAACTGTGTTCTGCTCGACAGGACTCGCGATCCAGGACTGCCTCACTGCGAAGATCGCATACGATGCAGCAGTGGCGCGGAAGATCGGCAGGTCGATGCAGATAGTCCTGTGAGAAAACCACTTCCTTCACATCTTTCTTTTCATGCCTGTCCTCGGCATAGTCTTTTTATCCGATTCGTGATGTCCAAACGATGATCTGCCTCGGCATCGAAGGGACCGCGCATACGATCGGAGTCGGGATCGTGGACCAGGACTGCAAGATACTGGCCAACCTGACCAAGATGATCGACGGATCGAAGGGCGGCATCCACCCGAGAGAGGCCGCAAATCATCACGCTGAGAACATCGTGCCGCTGATGCACGAAGCGGTCGCCAAGGCCGGCATCAAGTACGAGGAGATCGACCTGGTCGCTTTCTCCCAAGGCCCAGGTCTCGGACCGTGTCTGCGAACAGCGGCGACCGCTGCGAGATCCTTGTCCCTTAGCCTGGGCGTCGATCTCATAGGGGTCAATCACTGCGTCGCGCATCTGGAGATTGGCAGGAAAGTGACTGCCTGCAAGGATCCCACCCTCCTGTATGCTTCTGGAGGAAATACCCAGGTCATCGCATTCTCCGGGGGAAGATACCGCGTGTTCGGCGAGACCTTGGACGTCGGGATCGGCAACATGATCGACAAGTTCGGGCGCGAGGTCGGCCTGCCATTCCCGTCAGGGCCACAGCTCGAGAAGCTCGCACGAGATGGCACGGAGCTGATCGACCTGCCATACAGCGTCAAAGGCATGGATGTCGCGTTCTCGGGCATTCTGACCGCTGCCATCCAGCTGCGCAACCGAGGGAAGAGGCTAGAGGATCTCTGCTTCTCGCTGCAGGAGACTTGCTTCGCGATGCTCGTCGAGGTCACCGAGAGGGCCATGGCCCATGTCGAGAAGGACGAGGTCCTGCTCGGAGGGGGCGTTGTGCAGAACAAGCGGCTTCAGGAGATGGTCAGGATCATGGCAGAGGAGAGAGGGGCCAGGATGTTCGTCCCTCCAGGCGCTCTTTGTGTCGACAACGGCGCGATGATCGCGTGGACCGGCCTGGTCATGCACAATGCGGGCGTCAGAACGAGACTGGAGGACAGCGCGGTCCAGCAGCGATTCAGAACGGACGAAGTGGACCTTCCATGGATGATGACAGATATCAAGGCATGATGTTGGAAGGCTCGATGAAGTAGACTGAGAACTCTCTTTCGCCAGCGATCTCCCTCGCCGCGGACTCCACCTGGCGTTTGGAGTTGCCCGTGCTGATTATTTTCTGGTTGAGAACCGCGATCCACCTGTTCGGATAGTCCTGGATGAGATCGAGGTAGTTCTCCTTGAGCCACTGGTCGTTCTTCATGTCCTCCTGATCTTCGGAAGGCTCCTCATCGTTCATCATGACATCACCACTGGGCTTCGAACCGCACATGATAGTCGCATTCCGAATACAAGAATTTGTCCCCAGACCGGCCGGCTACGATGGACCAAAACTCTATCATTCCAGAGGAGTCTGCAGCTTCCATATGGCCTCGATCAAGCTGGGACTCGATAAGCAGCTCAAACGGCAATCGATGTGGCTCAAGGAATCCTGGATGTGGCTCCTCGAGAACAAGGTGCTCGCCAGTGAACGCGGAAAGGCCGGCAAGCTCAAGGCACTTGATGTCGGGTGCGGCACTGGCTTGGTCATGGAGGTCCTCGGCGAGCTGTTCGATGTGGAAGGCATCGACATCGATCCTGCAATGGTCGAGGAGTGCAAGAGCACCGGACTGAAGGCATCCACCGCAGACGCGCTGAGCCTGCCCTTCGAAGACTCGTCGTTCGACATCGTCTACTGCTCCTTCCTCCTCCTCTGGGTGAAGGACCCCGTGAAGGCGGTCTCGGAGATGAAAAGGGTCTCGCGGAGATGGGTGCTGTGCCTCGCGGAGCCGGACTTCGGCGCGAGGATCGACTATCCTGAGGACTTGGCAAGCCTCACGCAATTGATAATCCAGGGCATGAAGGACGACGGAGGAGACCCTTTCATCGGCAGAAAGCTCAGGACCATATTCAGCAAGTGCGGGCTGAAGGCGGAGATTGGCGTGCATCCAGGCGTTTGGGACCTGGACAGGTTGTACGCGGAGACCGCTGATGAATGGCGATGGATCGACATGACGGTCAGCGCGAGTGGGAAGAAAGGTGACCTCTCGGGGCTGAGGATCGCGTGGAACGACGCCCTGAGGAAAGGATCACTGTTCCAGTTCAATCCCTACTTCTACGCGCTTGCAAAGAAATGATTCGCTCACATCGAAGAGTGCCTGTCGAGGCAGACATAGTCTCCATGCTCCCGTGACAGGGGGCAGCCGCCTCCGCAGGCCTGCTTGAGGTTGCATTCGAGGCAGTCGCCGTCCAGATATCCCCTCTCCCGGATCTTCTTGCACAGCTCGTGGTTCCAGATGCTCGGCCATGGATCGGTCAGGATGTTCCCCAGCGACTTGTAGTAGCTCTGGCATGGCAGGACGGTCCCGTCCGGCTCGATCGCCATGTTCATCGCGCACGCTGTGCACTGCTTGATCCCGAAGCCGTAGTTGACGGGGTTGAACTCGTGGTACGGCGTGGGCGTGTACCAGATGAGATTCGTGCCGTTCTCCTTGGCGATCTCGCGCAGCTTCACGAGAAGGTCCGTCAGCTCGTCGTAGGTGATTCCCTCGACTTCCTCGCCCTTGCCAGCCCTTATGATGCTGTTGAACGCGATGTTCTTGACGCCAAGGCGGACGAGGAACCGCATCGTCTCCTCGATGTCCGCAGCATTCGACCTCATGATGGTGGTGTTCGAGCTGACATAGAGGTCTTCGGACAGAGCGACCTTCAGGCCCTCTATCGTCTCTTTCCAAGCACCTTTCGATCTCGCGAGCCTGTCGTGAACTTCCTCTCTGTGAGAGAGGACCGTGATCTGCACGTGGTCGAGGCCCAGTCTCACGAGCTCTTTCAGATAGCCAGGAGTCCTGAGGGCCCTGCCGTTCGTTATGAGGCCCGTGACCTGCCCGTGCTCCTCGGTTTGCGCGACCAACCTCTCAAGACCGTCGTACAGTGTCGGCTCGCCCCCCGTGAAGACGATGTGTGGCACGCCGACCTCCCACAGCTTGTCGATGACAGCCATCCACTGCTCCGGCGTCAGCTCCTTCTTATCCTTGGTCTCGTTGTAGCAATGGCCGCAATCGTTCTGACATCTATAGGTCAGCGCGAGGTCCATCCTGTATGGCGCGGGTAGTTTGTCGAATCCGATCGTCGGGGTCTCCGTGCCCACGGTCCTGATGACATTGACATCGCCTTTCAGATAGTCCCTGAGTTGCGACTTCACCCTCTCATAGTGTTCCTCGACAGTGGCCTTCTTGAGATTCCTGTACCTTGTCCGCATGTATCTGGCCACATCCCTGTCGGAACGGCCTTCCAGATAGAGCCGGAAATAGTCCAAAGCGGTACCGTTGAGGAAGACCAGTCGGGAGGCGTCGATGAGCAGAACCCCCTTGCTCTCGCTGTCGACCCTGAGGTGGAACCTGTGACCTTTGAGATCGCCCTTGCCGTCGTACTTGTACGTGCCGGGCTTGAGCCCCAGCTCGCGCGGGTCCTGGAATATCTTTCCGAAGGGCCTCATCTTCCCCCTCCAGCGCAGGCGCAAGCGCATGCGCACGC
>JBASRQ010000149.1:0-2737 GCA_049273895.1 Thermoplasmata archaeon | reverse complement strand
GTCGCCTTCCTCGTGTCTTTGGATTTGACTATCAGCGACCAGACATCGTTACCCGCCTTGTTGAACTTCTTGAGCGCCTTGAGGATCGGCTTGACGTCGACCCCTGCCGCTGTGATCAGATCCGTGTCCAAGACGCTCTTCAGATCCTTGGCCCTGTCCTGGAAGCTGTAGGGCACGATCTTCGACCTGTCCAGCTCGATTATGGCTATGCCGTTCGATATTATGCTCATCGCGAGGCTCTCGGCGGAGATCCCGTCCATCGTGTCCTTCTGCGTGTGGTAGTCGTATCCCGCGTAGTCCGTCCTCGTGCTGTCTATGCTCATTATTGGCACGCCCGCTGCGCAGAAGCTGAACTCGTCTGCCCATGTGTTCGCGAAGCTCACCGTGTCCACTGACGACGGATAGTAGTATTCCGACCATGGCGCTGTCTTTGAGAAGAACCGGTCGAACTTCGGCAAGAGCGACGTGCGCCATTCCAGTGTCTCCGGGGTACCGTAGGCCGATACGCTCGTTGCGCCTATCGTGCCCCCGCCCTCCAAGGCGAAGGATCCGAGCGCCTTCCCTGCCCATTCGGGATGTATGGTGAAGATCTCCCACCATGCTCCGAGACCCCAGTCGAACTCTGTGTCCGTCCATCCGAATTCTTCGGCGTCCGTGGCCAGGAAGATGATTGTCCTCGCCGGTCTGTAATGGGAGTCCGCAAGAGCTTTGGCCATTCCGAGGAGTCTGGCAACACCCGCTCCGTTGTCCGAGGCGCCGTACCACCACTTGTCGTAGTGGTCTGCGGCGATCACGAATCTATCGGCAGGCGTGCCGTAGTTCTTGCTGGGCAGGTAGCCGACGACGTTGTTGCCCACGCCTTCGTAGTCGATGGTGGCATCGCACCAGATCTTGACCGTCGGCGTCTCGCCGTTGGCGATCATGTCCTTCAGGACCGCGGCGTTCTCCTTGCTTATGCAGACTGCCGGTATCGTTGGACTGCACTCGGAGTCATGCGTGACTATCGCGCCCGGAAGCTGCTGGTATTCGTCCCACGTGACGACCATGCCCACCGCCCCGTGAACCTCAGCCTCCATGTGAGGATACTGCAACCAGAACATCTCTGCCTCGCTCACATCCACAAGCACGAGCTTGCCCTGGACGTCCTGGCCTTCGTAATCGTACTTGGTTCCGAGCCCAACATAGACGATGTCGGCCGTGATCCCACTGGCTGGCGTGCCAGGCAGGCCGCCGTGACCGGCGGCAGTCCAGACGTCGCCTTCAACCGGCGATGTAATCTGGACGGTCGCGCCGCCGAAGGTGTACGCGTGAACTGGGAACTCATCCTTCGTGACATCCTTCAGGCCGATGTTGCTCATCTCATTAACCAGGTAATCCGCGTACTCGTGCGCCGGCTCGCTTCCGGCACCTCTCCATGCCATCATGCCGCTGCCCGCGGGGAACTCAAACTCCCCATAATCGTACGCATAGGTCGCATCAATGCCGTAGGCGTATTCGCCCACGCCCACTGATCTCGCGAAGGCGAGTTCCTCCGGCGTGAGCCGTGTGTACGAGCTTCTCGGGCAACTGCTTGCCAACGGAAGGCAAGCGACGACCATGAAGACGACGATCGCCATGGCCGCTCCCGCTTGAAGATACCTCAATCTCATCTCTCTACTTCCCCCCTCAACTGTCCGATGTCTCTTTCCGAAACATCAGGTCACTCCTGAATCGACTTTCTAGTTAATACCACCAGCGATTGTCCAATGTCGGTTGCATCGGATCGGCATCCGTACGGAGACGACCTTGCGCATTGTGACGAATGCAAACGAAGAGCATCTTGAGCGGAGTCCTGTCAAGAGACTTAATGCGGTCACGAATTGTGATTGGAGTGCCTGGGGTACCGATTGATGGGCAGTTCTGCTCACCCGACCGCATTGGCAAGTGCATCTTCGACTATATGCTGTCGCTCGAAGTGCTTGTTCGGATCATCTATCAATGTGTAGAGCCAGTAGATGCCGAACACTCCGAACGTGATGACAGTGAGCACTGCGTACAGTAAGAAGGACCGTTCCTTGTTGGACCTGGCATCGACGGATGGTTCGAACTTCTTCCCGAGCTTCCTGAGCGCAACTCCAGAAGAGCGCACGAACCCGATCCATCGCTCCTCGTGAGTGTACATCGTCTTCATGAGCGTGCTCGCAAGAGACAGCAGCATGATGAGTCCGATGATGAGGACAACGAAGATCACTAACCCGAAGACCACTAACAGCCCGAACGATTCGAAGGCATCGTTTCGGTAGTACATGATCGCCCATTCAGCTGCGCTCAACATCGACCCCAGGACGAACACCGCGGCGATTCCCCAGGCCCATTTCCTTGGGGACAGCTTTTTCTCGTATGTGAGAGCCTGCCCGTCGAAGGCGCTCGCGGACATGAGGTTCTTCATCATCTCAGGGTCTGCGCTCGCCGCTCTAGATGACGACATCAGGTAGCTCATCACGGCAGACCGCAGCCCTTCCTCTCTATCGGTGTGCGCGTTCAGCCTGCTGAGAAGCTTGTATACAAGGACGCCCAGCAGAACTCCGAACAACGCGCTGAAGAAGTTCTCGCCAACTCCGTAGAATAGGTTCCAGAGGTCTCCCCCGCCATAGTTGAAGTGGAGGAAAACAGCAAGAAGTGAGATTGCGTACAAGCCCGCGGTCGGGACGACTATCAAGAGGGACAGAATGCACCACAGGGGCGCTATGTGTCTGTC
>JBASRQ010000162.1:0-1821 GCA_049273895.1 Thermoplasmata archaeon | reverse complement strand
CATGAGGGCTTCCAAGAGGCTTATCCCCTTCTCCTGGCACCATCCATCGGTCTGTCGGAAAAGCCCATAGGGGAGGAAAGACGATGCATCCTTGGGGTTGTGGTTGTGAAGTGTTTCAGATGTGGGTCTGAGAACCCGGATGGCGCTGTGTCGTGTCGGAATTGTGGTATTGCATTACCGACTGTGCCCGGACCCCGACCGCCCGGACCCCGACCAGAACCGATTTTGACCGCGGGGGAACGAGCAATACTCAAAGCAATCGGATTGATTGCCAGCTTTGTAGTGATGGTTATTGGAATACTGCTGGTCGGGACATCGCAGATTACCGAAATAACGTATTATGGATGGTGGACTCATTGGGCCGAGGCCAAGCTGGAGTGGGGAATCCTTCTCACAATGCTGGGCGCGATTCTGCTTGTCGTCGGGCTTGTCTCGATTGTGGTGTCAAGAAAAGTGAAAGGGGTTTGAGCCGAACCGTCAATTCCTGCTGATTGACTCTTTCGTCTATTCCGCTGGCTCGTAACTGACTGTTCCCGAACGTAGAGTGGGGAAAGCCCATAGGGGAGGAAAGGCGATTCCTGCCCGGGGAATTGACATGGCAGACTTGATGCAAGTGCTACAAGGGCTCGCATATGTGGGATTGATCGTAGGGACGGCCTTCACAATATGGCAACTCTACGAAATGCGACGAGACAGAGGAACCCATCTGGTGCTCAGCATAATGAGCACGACATCCTCCCGAGACACTCAGGAACTGGGGAGGAAGGTGTTTGACACCGAAAAAACGGATGCAAATGGAATCGAAGAGGCTTGCGGCAGGACGGCCTTGTATTCAGTCGGTAGTTTCATTGACGATGTTGGCTACCTTGTCAGACGCAGGATGGTCGATCGCGAGTGTGCCTTTGAGACAATTGCATTTGCAGACGCTTGGGACAAGATGAAACCATGGATACTGAGAGAGAGGGAGAAGCGCGGCCTTACACATCTCTTTCACAACATTGAATACATGGCTCAGCTCCAAAGGCAATACGAAGCCAAGGAGAAAGAAGGAGGAGTCTGACTACCGCCTCGGAAAAGCCCATAGGGGAGGAATGGAAAACGGAAAGGGGTTTGAGCCGAACCATCTGCAGAACTTGGTCTAGTCCTGCGGAGTCTATCGCTTGAGTAGAGCCACTGTCTCAGCAGCTGAGAGCACGGGTATGTTCTCGCATGTGTTGAAGGCCAAGGGTGCCATGCATTCAGGCTCCATCTGAAATTGCATGTAGGCATCCAAGCTCGGTGTCTCATATACAGCGTACACCGCGTGGCCTGAATGGTCGTTCCAGGCGCCAACTACCTTCACTTTGTGCTTTGCGGCTAGCCCTTCGATCTTCTCATACCACTTCAAGGTCATGGCTCTGTACTTTGGGTCGGACGCTGGGCATGTTTCAGGGCTGTGTTTCGCTATCTGGAGAACAAACATACATTTCCTCCGCTACCCCTGACGTATTGCGAGCTCATAAGAATGAAGGGGTCTGAGCCCCGCCTCGGAAAGGCCAATAGGGGAGGAAAGAAATCCTTAAGGCATCGAAGGTGATGCGGACGGAGGAGAGGGAGAAGGTGGCCGAGAAAGTTTCTCTTGGGACAACTCCAGAACAACGGACAAAGTCAAAGGGCCAGCTCAAGACCACGATCATCGGACTTGGAGTCGTCCTGATAATCATTGGTATCGCACTGGCGGTCTATGTCGCCACGTCCGAAGACGATTCTGTTCTGATTGCCCTTGTGCCCGCATACATTGGTGTCATTGTCATCATTGCTGCTCTACGTGGGAAGGTGCTC
>JBASRQ010000140.1:0-3625 GCA_049273895.1 Thermoplasmata archaeon | reverse complement strand
GATAATCGACCTCCTCGAGGCGCCTGATTCAGGCGAGGTGGAGATCAACGGCGAACCTGCCCACGCCGACTCGAAGGAGGCGTTTCAGACAAGGCGTCGCATCGGCATGATTCTTCAGAAACCGACGGTGTTCAATCGCAGTGTCGAGAACAACCTGGCATACGCGCTCAGGATTAGAGGCTGGGACGAAAAGGAAGTTCGAAAAAAGGTGAGTCTTGAGCTGAAGCGACTCGGTCTCGAGGAGAGAAGGCACAAGAACGCCAGGACTCTTTCGGGCGGGGAGACGCAGCGGCTCTGCTTTGCCAGGTCGACGATTCATGACCCCGAAATCCTGTTGCTGGACGAATTCGCCGCAAACCTGGACCCTGCTAATGTGGCTTTGCTTGAAGACATGATCAGGCAATACGCATCGAAGGATCAAGAGAGGACGGTCATCATGGTGACGCACAACCTCTTCCAGGCGAAGAGGATGTGCGACAGGATCGCCCTGATGTGGGAAGGAGAGGTGGTCGAGGTCGCTGACAAGAGGAAGTTCTTCGAGAACCCGGACGATGCTCGAACGGCCGCCTTCGTAAGAGGAGAGCTCGTATACTGAGTTGCAGCAGATTGAATATCGAGATCCGACCTTACAGCATCATGGACGTATGGTCGTCACTCTGGGGACTGGACAGAGCTGTGTTCAAGGCACTCAATCTTGCTGGCACGAACACGGCACTTGATGTCGTCATGGTGCTCTTCACGGTCCTGGGTGCCATCTACGTTATTGCGCTGTTATCCGTCCCTCTTTGGGTCTGCGGAAAGAAGGATCGGGCGTTCGACCTGATCGTTCTTATTGTTGTCGTCTCCCTCCTAGCTGGATTGATCAAGCTCGCTGTCGGACGTGAGCGGCCGTATGAAGTCATGTCTGGCGTGAACGTTGTTTCCTTCGGGGGCTTCTCCAGAGAGTCTGATTCGTCATTCCCCAGTGCGCATGCTGCGAGAGCGTTCGCTATGGCGGTGATCCTATCATACGGTGTGCCCCGACTGCGCGCTCTTGCTTTGACAGGAACCGCAGCCATGATAGCGATAAGCAGGGTCTATATTGGAGTTCATTGGCCGTCCGATGTCTTGGCGGGAGCATTGGTTGGAGCAGCGGCCGCCCTCACCGTCATCATGATCGGCAAAGCGCCAGGACTCTACTCTCGATACCGCTTGAGGACGATCTCTGCAATCGAAGTCGCGTTCGCCAGGATCCGCAGATCCGGGTGCGCGTCGGCGCAGCGCGCTCTTGCCTAATTCCATTTGGGAATATTCTGAACGGTTTTATGCGATCCTCGGAGGCCGCGAATGAGGCAGATTGCCATTTCGGTCTCTGCTTGTCTATGTAACCATTATATCCGGCGTGCGACAATTTGTCATTGAGCGCGTCATTATACTCTGTTGGGGGAAGGCTTGGGAACTACCTAGGCATGGCGGGATGTCTGTTGGCAATGCCCGTAAACCTTCACGTTATTTTGTCCTCATTTCGTTTTGAAAGGTGCCGCGAGCATTTTATACACCCGTCGCATACGATGTTGGACAGGCGGATCCAAGTATATGCAGCGTAGAGGAGGACCTTTGCCGCAGATGGTACAGAAGGGTCAGAGGCGTCCATCGTGGACCGTCGCCACTGTTGCTTTTTCTCTGGTCATGACCGTGTCGATGAGTCTCACCATTGGACTCGCTGCGGCACAAGGCGAGACGGGTGGCGAGGACAATCTTCCTCGATACTGGCAGATTCACGCAGCGTTGCTGACCACGGGCATCGCATGCATCGTCGCATCGTATGTCGCCCTTTGGCTCAAGATACTCGGAAAGCTTGAGGGGCTGGGGCTTCCGGCGATCGCCACACGCATTTCGAGGCTCTGGTACAGATTTCACATCTATCTGGGGGTCCTCGGCGTCGGTCTGTCCATCGCAGGAGTCGTCTTCGGCTACTTGATGGTCCAATGGGCCTACGGCGGGCCGCATCTCAGAATCGTTCACTCGTACATCGGGATTGCCACAGGAGCGATCATCTCCATCCCTCTAATCACGGGCTTCGTGTCGAGGGTAATGAAAAGGGGAAGGACTACGATCAGATGGTGGCACGTGGTGCTGGGCCTAGTGGGCATCGGCATGATGGTCCTAGGGACTTACTCTGGATGGACTCTCGAGTGACATGTCTTGGACCATGCGTCTGCATGGACCGGGAATCAACCTGGCGAATCCTTGAAGTAGTATCCGCATGGTTCGTGTATTTGCTCCGCTTTTGTTCTTGGATACTTCCTGCACTGCGGAGGTCTGATTGGGTAGATTCTACATTCGAAGGAGTTCGTGTTGCTCTCGACGACCTTGAGAAAAGGGCATTCGAACAGAAACTTGCAGCAGGCGCCGCATCGGTTGCACTCTCCATCTCTTCTCTTGTCCACTGGGAGTACCAAACTCGTGAAACACCTCCTGATCTTGCCATCGAATGGACCATTCGCCGTTTGAGGCACAACCATTCTCCTCGCTCCACTGTCGCCCCACTATTCTCGTTGTCTTCTCCGAGGTCGGGCTCAAGCCTCTTTGTTCTGCGTGCTCTTTCGATCGTCGAGATAGATGGAGATAGGGATGTATCCAAAGACGAACATGAAAGAAAGCAGTATCAAAACCATGACGAATGGGAATCCCGTGACGGTCGCGTTGTATGCAGCGTTACCCAAAGTGGCAATAATCCCCGCGATGCCGAGCAGCCCGAGAACGATTACCGAGATGCCAAAGTACAGCAAGCTGCTATTCGTCATGCATTATCCCGATTGCGATTGACCGACTCCTATTTCAACTCTTCCAGTATCATTCGTTTTCTTAGTACAATCCTTCTCACGGTCTTTCCTCGGGAATCAAGGTGGACCCTGTGGGATTTGTGTCCACCAAGATGACTGGCTGACCGCTCAAGTTTCAGCTTCCCGGCACTCTCGCCGGGGAGAGCGATGAGAAACGAGCTTTGAAACCCCTTCCGCAACTTTTTCTGATCTCGGGGAAGCCCCGATCGCCCCGTTGTATCCTGCCTCTGCGAAAAGTACCGCTGGGCATACCTTAGATGCTTGGTCGCTTGAGTGTGCTGAGGGTCGTTGCGTTGTCGATGATACAGTCGGGGCCCCCGCGTACCCCGGGCACGGTTTACCCGGGCCCGGGTGCGGGGAGCGCATTCAGTATCGTCGTTGTTCGTCTTGTGGCTTTCAATGGTGGGTGGAGCGTTCGTGTATGATGCGTGAGTGTCCACGGTGTTATGAGAAATGGGCTTTCCGTGAAGCCAGAAAGGCGTCTGTTCGTATGTGGACGGCGTCGAGACGTCGTTGCTATGATCGGATGTGGCCGTGGCGAAGATGTCGTGTTGTTCATGTGGTTGTGTCGTTCCCGGACAGAGGCGAGGGTATCGAGCAAGCTCGACGGGAGGCGTATGATCTTGCGAAGCGCCACAACCTGGACGGCGGTCTTGCGATTCCGCATCCGTTTGACAAGCCAGGATTCATGAAGTTTCATATGATTGCGCTGGCGCACGGCGACATCCTGCCGGGCGGAGCGGATGGGGGTGTTGTCTTCAAGGTGGTTGTAGACAAGGAATATGACGACTATCGGGGGT
>JBASRQ010000134.1:0-1857 GCA_049273895.1 Thermoplasmata archaeon | reverse complement strand
TGGATCGGATTGAGGAGAGGACTTACGGCTACGAGAACAAGGAGGCCTTCTTCGTCGACAAGCTTGCTTGGGGCGTGGGCAAGATCGCGGCGACATTCTTCCCACGAGATGTCATAGTCAGACTGTCCGATTTCAAGACCAATGAATACGCGAGCCTGCTGGGCGGATCACTCTACGAGCCCACTGAGGCGAATCCGATGCTCGGGTGGAGGGGCGCGTCACGGTACTATGCGGGACATTTCAGGGAGGCGTTCAAGCTCGAATGCCTGGCGCTCAGGCGCGTGAGAGATAAGAAGGGTCTCACCAACGTGAAGGTCATGGTGCCGTTCTGCAGAACGCCTGAAGAGGGCGAGAAGGTCATACACACGATGGCCGAGTTCGGTCTGAAGCAAGGAGAGGGCGGGCTCGAGGTGTACATGATGGCGGAGATACCGAGCAACGTCGTGCTCGCGGAGGAGTTCGCCGATGTCTTCGACGGCTTCTCGATCGGATCCAATGATCTCACCCAGCTGATGCTCGGGCTCGATAGAGATTCAGAGCTCGTGTCTCATCTCTACAACGAGCGCAACCCTGCGGTGAAGCAGATGATCGCCTCTGTCATAAAGCGGGTGAAGAAGAAAGGCAGGAAGATAGGTATCTGCGGTCAGGCGCCCTCTGACTTCCCTGACTTCGCCGAGTTCCTGGTCGAATGCGGGATTGACAGCATCTCCCTCAACTCTGACAGCGTCATCAAGACCAGGCTCATAGTCGCAGCGAAGGAGAAGGCCCTCGGACGCTGATACTGGCCGGGGTCGTGTCAAGGGGCAGTATCACTTTCAATACCGATTTATGCATAGCCAGTAAAGTCGGTTCGGGTTGTCAATTTCGGGTTTTTTGCACTCGGAGCGGTCTCCAATCTCGCGAAGGCCTTGAGGACTTCGAGCCTCGGAAAAGCCCATAGGGGAGGAAAGGCGGCGGATGTTCAAACTCTTTCCCGAAGAAAAGACCTTAGCAAGGGATTGCCATTGCCATCAAGATGACGATCCCGCAGCGCCGCGTGCTGAGAATATCTCCGCAGGACGTCGATGAAGCACGGAAGAGATTGAAAGGTCTGGTTGTTCGGACACCTCTCGTCCCACTCAATCTCGAGGACAGCCCGGCGGAGATATATCTCAAGCTCGAGAACCTGCAGCCGACAGGTTCGTTCAAGGTCAGGGGAGCGGGCAACGCAATCGAGCATCTTTCGCCCGAGCAGCTGGCGAAAGGCGTGTACACCTGCAGCGGCGGGAATATGGCCCAAGCCCTGGCATGGCACGCTCACCGACACCGCATACCCTGCACCGCGATCGTGCCAGACACGGCCGCTGAGACGAAGCTCGCAGGCATCAGGAGGTGCGGTGCGGATATCATCCAAGTGCCGTTCGAAGAAGTGTGGAAGGTCGCCACGGACCATGTCTATCCTCCGCTCAAGGATCGCATCTTCATCCACCCATTCAGCAACGCGCACATGATTGCGGGCAATGGCACGATCGGCCTGGAGATTCTAGAGGACCTCTCGGACGTGGACTCTGTCATAGTACCGTTTGGCGGCGGCGGTCTGTTCGCAGGCATCGCTATCGCGATGAAGTCTCGCAAGCCTCAGGTCAATATGTACGGGTGTGAGCCGGACACGGGATGCGCTTTCGCTGCTTCCCTGGCCGCGGGATCTCCGAGACATGTGAGGCGAACTCCGAGCTTCCTCGAGGGCACCGGCGAGAGCGATGTGCTCCCTGAGATATGGGACCTCGTCCAGCCGCTCGCAGCAGGCTCGCTCGTCGTTAGCTTGAAGGAAGTCGCCTCGGCGGTGCGAGTCTTGTTTGAGCGGCATCGAGTGGTTGC
>JBASRQ010000132.1:0-5648 GCA_049273895.1 Thermoplasmata archaeon | reverse complement strand
GAGAACCTAGCCTTTGTCGAATCACCCGCTAGTGTCACGCCTTTTGCTCTGGCTAGCTGCTGTACCCGTCTAAACTTCTCCTCAGGGTCGCCATGTAGCTGAAAGGTGTACGTCTCAGCCAATCCTTACCCCGCTCCTCGATCGCCATTCCTCCCCTATGGGCTTTTCCGATGGGCGCATTCCCCATTCACGGTGGCTGTTCTAATCTTTCTTATGCTGTCAAATGGGATACAATTCTAGAAATGCGTCACACCTCCTGCAGAAACTTGAGTGCGGAGGGAGCTAAGGGAGTCGAGGGCGACTTTGGGGCTCTTGCATGCGACCTATGGTAGGCGTCGAGGTATGCAATCGTCAGCAGAACGTAAGTCACCGCGAGAATGGATTCGACCAGCGCCCTCAACTGTTCCACAGTGATCAGCTTTCTTGTGTGACCCTCGTCAGGCGTCTCAGCCTTGTATCTCCTCACATACCGCTTGCGCACAGACAGCGCGATGTTGGTATCGATCACGTCCTCATAGATCAGATAGTCGAAGAACGCAGAGATGCACGACAGATGGTTCTCGATAGTCGAGATGCTCAGCTTTCGCTCCTCGCGAAGCACGCGGACGTAGTCTCTGACAGCGTCCTTGTCGATGCTGGTGACATCTTGAATGCCGAGGCCGCCCAGATGTCTATAGAAGCTCCGGAGCGCGGAAGCGTACGAGTGAATAGAATAATGGGTCATCCCTCGCAGGCGGCAGTCCTCGATGAAGGAAGCAGAGTGGTCATCAAGGCTCTCGTGTGCGCGGAGAGGCTTGCTTCTTTCTGCGAGCTCCACCTACCCACCTCCAATCCAGGATGCCCTTCTCGATGATCCCGATCCTTGCCAGGGCATCTGCGGCAGACCCCAGCGCGCGAAACCCATTGACATCTGTGTCTTTGATTCCGAACTTCTTCCCAGCGACCACAAAGGGAAGGACCCTCTCATCTTGGATCAACTCGGCGAGGCGAGGCACATACTCTGCGGCCTTCTCAGAGATCTTGCCGGGCTTGAAGAGCCTCTCTCGATACTCCGCTATGGTCTCTTCGTTCCTCTTCTGAACTTCCCTGAGGTCCTCCCACTTTCCAATAGAAAGCTCGAGTTCGGCATAGGCCCGTTTCAATTCAGCTTCGAGCTGCTCCCTCGGGGTCACGCCCTTCGGGTTCTTTCTGAGGGCATCGTCGACCACTTCCACGACGAATTTGGAGAGCGAGAGCCCGTGTTTCTCCGCCTCGGTCTTCCACTGATTTACCATCTCAACGGTCGGCAGATAGAGGTTGACCTCGCGGTCTTTGAGGGTCTTTGTGCGCCCCAAATTGGGCCTTCCGGGGCCTTTTTTCATCAGACCTAGATATTAATCTGGCCTATATATAAGTTACCGACACATATTGTGCGAGGGCCCGGATTTGAACCGGGGGACTCCTGCGAGAACAGATCTTGAGTCTGTCGCCTTTGACCGAGCTTGGCTACCCTCGCGCGACCGTTTGGTAGGTTTGGTGGGATAATAAACATATGCAAATGCCATTCTTGAACCCTGACCTATGCATCGGAAAGGCAGGTTCTTGGAAACTTCGATGCGGTTCTGCCAGCATCGTCACCGTGCTGCGATTTCAAACGCTATATGAGCCATTCCAAGACCCGTTATCCGCGGGAAATGGTGAAACCGAAAGGAATTAAAGACCGTATGTGGTTCAGTGATACAAGCAGTGCGTGAGGACGCTCTGCTATCTCCAACATGGAGAGGCATTACCAACACACCTCGCCATTTCCTCCAGAATTTCGAACCACCCACAACTTTTACACAAAAGAGGTGTTCGTCATGCCTCTCCACCCTGCCTTTTTCTATTGTGACAGGGTGGAGGGCACGAGGTTCTGGAGGGGGTCAAGAAAGCTTGAGATGCCCTTCAGTCGATTCTGAGCTCAACTTGCGGAGCGGTTCGAGGCTAGGTCAGAACCCTGCAGCCGCTTGATGTGACAATGACTGAGTGTTCCGCCTGTGCCACCACACCAGCTGCAACCTCAGTGAGGATGGGGTAGCTCATGATCATGCCAAGCCTGAACAGCTTGTGCACGAGAGCGCTCGAGTTCGGCGAGAGTTGATCACACCAGCGCCCTGCGAATGGGAAAGGACCGAACTTGGACTGTATCTTGTGGAACATCTCCAGCACGTCTGGAGGAGCGCGTCTGTCCCTGACGATCCTGAAGATGCTTCCGCGGCCCTTCCCGGCGACCTTGCCAGCACCAACAGTCGAGAAGGGCTCGATGGCCAGAATCATTCCTTCCTCCAGTACTGCCTTGTCTCTAGTTCCCACGTTCGGGATGCTCAGGCCAGCGTGAAGATTGTATCTCTCCATGCTGTGGCCAGTCAGATTGGAGACAGGTTTGAATCCGGCGGACCTTATGGTCCTCGAGACAGCTTCGCCCATGGAATTCAGGGAAGTGCCTGGAGCGACCATCTCGACACAAACTGCGAGAGCTTCCTTGGCGCTGCTTATCAGAGCGATATGGTTCCTTGTCCCGACCTCGACTGTCGCAGCTGTGTCTCCAGGATAGCCATCCACGTGAGCCCCAACATCGATCTTGACGACATTGCCGTCCCGGAACCGGATATCGGTCTCGCGCGAGGGAGTGTAATGCGCCGCGACCTCGTTTACTCCAATGTTGACTGGGAATGCGCACTCGGCGCCCCTCTGACGGATCAGGGCCTCGATGGCGTCCGCGAGCTCGAGCGCACTGCCGCCAGATCTCACATGAGCGATGCCGAAATCACGCGCCTCCCCCGCGATCCTCCCGGCCTTGACGTACTTCTCGATAACATCCGGGCTAACGGAGGGCATCCTCAATCTGCTCCTGAGAAATGACGCCCTTTCTGATGACCTCGACCGCTCCATCGGAGACATCAACGATGGTCGATGGCTCAGCGTATTTTGTCTTTCCACAGTCCACGCACGAATGGATGTGACCCTTGAGGTCTTTCTGGGCCATCGTCGCATCGAACGGGTCAGGGTGAGAGTGTAGGTTGGCGCTGGTCGCAATGATCGGTCCGAACTTGTCGATGAGCCGGATGGCGAACGGGTGATCAGGGATCCTTATGCCCACTTGGTTCGACCCGGATGTGAGAATGTCAGGGAGGCTCGGCTTCTTCGTCAACATGATCGTCAACGGGCCAGGGAGGAACCTGCGTATGAGCTTCCTCGCGTTATCGTTGAGGACCGCCACGCTCTCCATCATCTTCTCGTTGCTGACAGCAATGGACAACGGCATGTCGAAAGGCCGGTTCTTCGCGACGAAGACCTTCTTGACCGAGTTCTCGTTGAACGGGTCGGCTCCGATGCCATAGAGAGTGTCCGTCGGGAAGACCACCAGCTCCCCGGATCTGAGAGCTGCCACAACCTCTTCCAGCTCCTTCTCCTTGATGTCGCACTTCTTGCAGTTCTTCTTGTCTGCGCACTTGATCATTCTCATCAGTAGCCCTCTTCTATGTACTTTGCAGCGAGCCGCAGGTGCGTCGGGGCATCGCCTTCCGCATACGGTCCGTGACCAGGGTACATGTTCTTCAGTCCCAGCTCACCTAAGCGCTTCAGAGATGAGATCAGCTGGCCCAGGTCGCCTCCCGGCAGGTCCCATCTGCCCACTCCTCCATCGCAGAAGACCGTGTCGCCGACGACCGCCGACCGGGATTCCTCCTCGTGGAGGACTATGCTACCAGGCGAATGGCCTGGGGAGTGAAGCACTTCCAGCTGCGACGAGCCGCACTTCAACTTCTGCCCTGTCCTTAGTGGCTCGAGGTCGAGCTCTCTCAGCCTCTGCCCGAACATCTCCGAGATAGCGAGCGACATATCGCCCGCCATTATCGGCATCGCCTCGGCCTCGTGCAAATAGATCCTCGCTCCCGTGGCCTTCTGGAAATCGGCCGCGCCCCCCAGATGGTCGTAGTGACAGTGTGTCAGGATTATCCTGCCAACCTTCTTCAGGGGTACGATCCTCGACAGCTCCTCCAGGATCGTCTCGGCGTACATCCCAGTGCCTGTGTCCACCACTATCGGGTCCTCATCTTCCAGGAGATACACGTTACTGTCATATCCCACCCCAGCAAGGTAGTGGACCTTCATCTCAAAAGGGGGATAGCACCCGTCTTATAAAACTTTGGTCTTCAAACGGTATTATCCATTATATATGCCAGGATTGCCGGAACTCACCCCTTGGCGAGGATAACCATCCGCTGCCTCTCCTCGAGGTTGACCCTCGCGACGCTCTTGGTGAGCGAGAGTTCCTCAGCCTTGGCGAGGCCATCGAGCGCGTGCAGAACCGCCTCCTTCTGAGGCTTCCGGATATCGACACCTGCGTCCTCGAACTGGTGCTGCACAATGAGCATGGCCTTCTCGAGATCCCCGTACTGCGCGCAGAAGTCCTGCACGATGAAGTCGACTACTTGGGCGAGAGTCTGAGGTGGTTTCTCCTTGGTCTTGACCCGCGTCGCGGCGACCTCGGCCACGAGCAACTCCCCCAAGATGTTGAACAGGTTCTCGACGTTCTCGCCCGTCTTCGCGCTGCAGAGCGCTGTCGGACAGCCCAGCTTCTGGCCCATCGACTCCAGCAGCATCTCGGACATCGAGCCCCTCTCGGCAAGATCGGTCTTGTTGCCAACAATGACGGTGGGTATCTCGCCGACGATCAGACCGACCTCTTTCAGCCAAAAATCCTTCAGACTGCCGATGGTTTCTGCGCGTGACAGGTCTCCTACGAGAATCAGCCCCTGAGCCCCGCTCAAGCTCGCGGAGCGTATCTTCGAGTACTCCTTCTGGCCAAGGATGTCCCAGATCATCATCCTGAGGTTTATGATAAGATCGGGCTTCACAAACTGGATGTCCTTTCTGGAGACCTTCGTCCCGATGGTTGCGATGTACTTGTCATCGAACTTGTCGACTACATATCTAGCGATCAGAGAGGTCTTGCCGACGCCTCCATCGCCAAGGAGTACGACCTTCTTGAGTATGTCCCTTAGCTCCATCCAGAAGTGCAATGTGTGGAAAGGGCATTAAACCTTTCACCATGGCTCTTCGAGGCTGGCGGTGGCTAGCGCCGGTACTTGCCAGAAAGGAACTTCTTCATGATGGTGTCCACGTCCCCGAGGTCCTTCTTGTCCCCGCTCCAATGGCTCAGCCTTTCCCCGAATTCTCTCTCGAGGTCGTCGGTGGCGGTCTTGAGCTGGTCCCTCAATCTCTCCGGCTTCTTCGTGGAGATGATGGCCGCGATGACGACGTTCTTCGAGTGCGAGATCAGGATGTCGTAGTTCTCGAACCTGATCTCGTTGAGCTTCCCACCAGCCTCGTCGAAGCTCTCCCGGATGAAGTTCTGGACAGCGGTGAGCATGCCCGCCAAGATGTCCTCGTCCTGGTCTGGCCTGAGACGCCTCGTGTAGTGCTTCAGGAGCATCCCAGTGGGAGTCATCAAGAAGACCTCGTCCACGATCGTAGGAGACGACTTCCAGACCATGAACAAGCCAACGACGTTGATAGAGGTCAGGGCTGCGACGACGCCGACGAAGAAAAGCTTCGTGTTCGTGTCCTCGAAGGGAATGACGAAACCGACAATGCCCAAGACCGCAAAAATGAGGACGGACATTATG
>JBASRQ010000128.1:0-3789 GCA_049273895.1 Thermoplasmata archaeon | reverse complement strand
CATGGGTGACATGCTAGGGTACACCACGGGCGACGCCATTCAGATGGTGCTCCAGGCGGTGGTCAATCTGGCCGTCTCCCTACTGACATTTCTGATATTCGGGCTGACAGCCTCGTTCATCGCAAAGAGCACATTCGAGGGCAGGGGGGAGCGCAGCACTACGATAACTCTGCTCGGATACTGTTACCCCGCCTACGTGTTCCTCAGCATCGTCCTGCTGGTCGCGTTCCATGTGGGGTTCGAGGGTCTCGATTTCAGCAAAGCACATGACTGGACGAATGCGCAGACGGACCAGGCCCTCGTGGCTGGCATGGTCCTCCTTGTGATTGCCATCGCGGGCCTGTCATGGTTGCTGTGGGTCTCGAGCAAGGCGACGAGTGTGGCAAACGACATCGCGACGGGCGAAGCAGCCCTCTCCGTGATTCTCGCAGCGATAGCAGCTGGCGTGGTCTACATCATCGTTGGGATGGTGATGCAGCTCCCTATGGGCCTATTCCTCTGACAGGCCGTCACTTCAGCAGCTCATCCACCATCTTCATCGCACAGAGGTCGCCGCACATCGAGCAGACATTAGGGGTGCGGGATCTTCTTTTTTTACGGTACTCTCGCGCCCTTTCGGGATTGACCGATAGCGAGAACATCTTGTCCCAATCGAACGCTTTCCTCGCCTCGGACATCTCTCTATCCCATGCGCTCCCGCGCCCGCGTGCCACGTCAGCGGCGTGCGCAGCAATCCTGCTTGCGATGACTCCCTCTCTGACGTCCTCGACCGTCGGGAGCGACAGATGTTCTGACGGAGTGACGTAGCAGAGGAAATCGGCTCCGAAGTATGCGGCCAGTGCTCCGCCGATCGCGCCCGTGATGTGGTCGTACCCTGCGCCGACATCGCACACGAGCGGGCCCAGGACGTAGAATGGCGCGCCCTTGCAGACGGCCTTCTCGATCCTCACATTGGCCTCAATCTGATTGAGTGGGACATGTCCAGGACCTTCTACGATGGCCTGGACACCAGCTTCGCGAGCTCTGTCAACGAGCTTTCCGAGGACTATCAGCTCGTGAATCTGTGGCACATCGCTCGCATCCAGGATGCTGCCTGGTCTCAGGCCGTCGCCGAGACTGAGTGCGAATTCGTGCTCCTTTGCCATCTCAAGAAGATAGTCGTATTCCTCGTAGAGCGGGTTCTCCCGCTCGTTCTGATGCATCCAGGCGACCAGGAGCGCACCCCCTCTCGAGACGACTCCCGTGACCCGCTTGTGCTTCAGCAGCGATGCTGAGGTCTGCCTCGTGACTCCGCAATGGACTGTCATGAAATCCACGCCATCACGGGCGTGCTCCTCGATGGTCTTGAAAATGTCGTCACCAGACATGCTCACAGGCCCGCCCTTGCGCGTGGTCTTGCACACGGCCTCGTAGATGGGTACGGTCCCAACCGGTACTGAGCTGGATTTGACGATCCTCTGCCTGATGTCGCGAATGTCTCCTCCCGTGCTCAGGTCCATTATCGTGTCCGCACCGTACTCGATAGCAACCCTTGCCTTCTGAAGCTCCTCGTCTAAATCGATGTAGTCCGGCGAAGTGCCGATGTTCGCGTTTATCTTCACCCTGAGGCCTTCTCCGATGGCGCACGGCCTGAGGTGTTTGTGCCGCGGGTTCGAAGGAATTGCGACTCTTCCGGCTTTGAGGAGTTTGACCAACTTGTCTGGCTCTATTCCCTCAATCTTCGAAATCCCCTTCATTTCCTGTGGAAAAGGGCTCTTTTTCTGGCTCCTCATCTGACTCTGGTCCACAGATGACCCCTTCGGTATAAAGCCTTTCATTTACTGCGATGGAAGTCTGCTAATCCAGACTCTTCATCTTGGATTCTTCCGGATGCCTGTTTCCTCCCCGTTTTGAGGACAATAAGCGTGCCGTGCAGGAGCCCAAAACGACCAAAAGAGAGCACCTCGGCAGATGCCGATATTTCCTATGGAAATCGAGCCATCATGTCGACATTATTCTGGAGAGGAAATCGCGCATGGATTTTGCATGTAGCCAGATGGTATTCCAAAAGCATTTATATACGCGCAGTCCATTAATGAAATTGAAGGTCAAATAAAGCGCCGAAAATTGGATGGGATGCGCGCTAGAAAAACTGGTGTTTGAGCCTGCGTGATAGGGGCTGTAATCTCATGGAAGATACTGCGTATGACGCAGAGAAAATTCAAGTTCTCGAGGGTTTGGAGGCTGTGCGCAAGCGGCCGAGCATGTATATCGGCAGCACGGACTTCCACGGACTTCATCATCTTGTGTACGAGGTAGTTGACAACAGCATCGACGAGGCGATGGCCGGCTACTGCACGACGATCACGGTCGCCCTCAACGATGATGGCAGCGTCACGGTCGAAGACGATGGGAGAGGCATCCCCATCGGCATCCACAAAAAATACAAGCAGGACGTGCTCGAGCTTGTGCTCACGAAGCTACACTCAGGCGGCAAGTTCGATAGGAAGGCCTACAAGGTTTCAGGCGGCCTGCACGGGGTCGGCCTGAGCGTGGTCAACGCCCTTTCCGAGTGGCTCGAGGTCCGGGTGAAGAGGCAGGGCAAGATGCACTTTCAGAGATACGAGAGAGGAGTGCCCGCCAGCCCGATCAAGGTCGACGGCGACGCGCAGGGCACAGGCACCATCATTCGCTTCAAGCCGGACTCCCAGATCTTCGAGAGCACCGAGTTCAACTATGAGACCCTCTCGGGGAGGATGCGAGAATTCGCCTTCCTGAACAAGGGTCTGAAAGTGTCGATCTCTGAGCAGAAGACGAACCAGTCGAACAGTTACAGGTTCGATGGCGGAATCGTCGAATATGTTCAGTTCATCAACAGGAGCAAGGCCTGCCTGCACGAGAAGCCGATCTACATCTATGTCGAGAGGGACGGGCTCTCGGTCGAGATTGGCATGCAGTACACTGACAGCTACGCGGAGAACATCCACTCCTTCGCAAACAACATCAATACCGTCGAGGGCGGCACGCACCTGGTCGGCTTCAGGGCCGCTCTAACGAGGACCATCAACGATTATGCCAAGAAGTACAGCTTCCTGAAGGGCAATGGGGAGGGCCTCAGCGGGGAGGATGTGAGGGAGGGCCTCACGGCGATCCTGAGCGTGAAGCTGCCAGAGCCGCAGTTCGAAGGCCAGACGAAGACGAAGCTGGGCAACAGCGACGTCAGAGGGATAGTGGAGTCAGCGGTCAGCGAGAAGCTTTTCGAATACCTCGATGAGAATCCGAAGGTGGCTCAAGCGTGCATAAGCAAGGCCATACTGGCGGCCCAGGCCAGAGAGGCCGCGCGCAAGGCAAGGGAGCTCACCCGCAGGAAGGGTCTGCTGGATGTGGGGAACCTTCCGGGCAAGCTCGCGGACTGCACTGAAAAGGACCCGACCAAGTGCGAGCTTTTCCTAGTAGAGGGCGATTCCGCTGGCGGAAGCGCGAAGCAGGCCAGGGATAGGTCGTTCCAGGCCATCTTGCCGCTGAGAGGGAAGATCCTCAACGTCGAGAAGGCGAGGCTCGACAAGATGCTCAAGAACGCCGAGATAAGGACCATAATCACGGCCCTCGGGACCGGGATTGAACAGGAGCTCGATATCGAGAAGGCCAGGTATCATAGGGTCTGCATCATGACCGATGGCGACGTCGATGGCGCGCACATACGCACTCTGCTGTTGACTTTCTTCTTCCGGTACATGCGCCCGATGATCGACCGCGGGTACATCTACATCGCTCAGCCCCCATTATATAGAGTCAAGAAGGGCAAGACGG
>JBASRQ010000123.1:0-4448 GCA_049273895.1 Thermoplasmata archaeon | reverse complement strand
CTTCCACCCGGGCATTGACACGGCCGGCGATCTCATATTCGATATCGCCGGAATCCTCACCGCAGCCATGGTTATCGCCAGGCACAGGGTGAGCGCGCTGAAGAGACCTTTCTGGCAGGCAGAGTCTTCTGCCGTCTGATCTTGTTCAGAAGGTCCCTCGTTCTACCTTCTCGATGGCCTCAAGAACATTAGCAGGCTTCATCTTCTCTGGCATGTTCTTGCTGTTCGGGTCCTTCTCGGCGGCGTACTCCACGGCCATCTTCAGAGCTGATCTCGACAATTCTCCGAAGTATCTCAGCTTCGTCGGAAGTCCGACCTTTTCGCACCATAAGACAAGCTGTCTCACCTCGTCTTTCGGCCTGTTCTCAAAGACGGCCTGGACAATCGTAGCATAAGCAACGATCTCTCCGTGCTCTCCCTTGATCTGCCCGGTCCTTGTGAGGCCGTTGTGGAGCGCATGTGCGAGGGCACACCCAGTGTTCTCGAAGGCCATCGCCGACGACAGCTTCACGGCTTCGATCACCTCGTCCACCTCGTGCGAGTGTATGCCGTTCTTGAGGTCGGTCACTGCCTTCAAGCCGTGCTCCATCAAGCTGCGGTAGCATGCATCGGCGAGAGCCAGCGCAGCGGTCGTGGGGATCTCTCCGTCTCTCTTTCTCTCCCTCGCCTTCGCATAGGCCTCGGCCTCGAACTTCGTCGACAGGGCATCGCCCATGCCCCAGACAATCAGCTTGACAGGAGCTTTCGTGATTATCTCAGTATCCTCAATTACTAGGACCGGGTTTCTCGGGAGTTCTAGCACTTCGAGGAACTTGCGGTCTTCCGTGTAGACGACAGACTCAGCACTCGCGTCCGCGTTGGTCGCGCACTGCGTCCCCACGGATATCGCGGGAACCTTCATCTTCCACGCGACGGCCTTCGCGGTGTCGATCGCCCTTCCTCCTCCGACGCCTATGACGAAGTGCGCCTTGCTGTGTTTGCCCGCATCCGCCAATCTGTTGATCGTTGCATGAGTGCAGTCCTTGACCGAGTCCGTCCAGCCAACGACCTCGATGCCGCTTGATGCGAGGGATTTCTTGATTCTGTCGCCCGCAACAGCAAGCGCAGTCGACCCGCCGACAACGTACGCCTTGTCCCCGAAAGTGAAGGCCTTCTGGCCGAGGTAGTAGATGGCACCTTTACCTTGCAAGTAGAGCGACGGAGTGACCATCCTGCGCACCGTGATTCTATCAAGCTTGTCCATGAAAAGCCCTGTCCCCTTTTCACTTCTAGAATACTGCAGTAGTGGAACCGTTGAGGGGTAGTTTAAAGTAACTACAAATCCGTTGTTCGCGTTGTCATATCCGGATCAGAGGGAATCGGATTGGAGAAGAAACCCGCATCCTCGTGCTCAAGCCGAACGTCTCTCAAGGAGAAGACCAGGGCGAAGTACGACGACCAGTGGAAGGACCAGGACGAGAAGGTAGCCTCGGACAGAAGGAAGTCGCTCTCCATGGTTGCCGATCCCTTGCTCTGCATGGTCCACCCCCTGACCGATAAGGTCGTTGTGGATCTCGGGATAGGCACCGGCAGCCTGGCGTTCAGAGCGCTGGAGCTCTGCCCGCCAAAGACGATGATTGGCGTTGACTTTTCCTCGCCCGGCCTCTGCGTTGCGCGAAACATATCGAAGCATTCGAGGTTCAAGGGCATGGATGTCGAGCTGGTGAGAGCGGATCTTGAGCGCATTCCGATATCAAACAGGTCGGTGGATGTCGTCCTGAGCCAAGCGACGATCAACCTGTTGCCGGACAAGGTCACAGCACTTCGCGAGATCGCCCGCATCTGTAAGCCGGGTGCAAGGATAGCTATCTCGGACGCCTTTAGGACGACCAAAGCTTCTGGCGACGAATCGTGGGAACAGTGCATCGGGGGCACTGTGACCGTGGGCGAGTTCTCAGCACTTGCATCGAGCGCCGGCCTGATCATTACTGGCCAGATAGACCTCACTCAGCAAGTGAAGATGCTCGTGTCATCCAAGAAATGGGACTGGCCAGAATTCCTCGAGCATAACATGGATTACCGCGGATTTGTGCTTCTTAGAAGTTGAGGGATCAAGGTGGCGCAGAACCGGGCACTACACCTACGCGGAGCCCGAGTTCAGGCTGTACTGTTCTAGTGCGTAGCTACTCCTGGGTTTGTTATCCGACCGCAGCGCGCGTTGGATATACTGCCCGCAGTTGCTGCCGATCCTGTTCTCCTCTAGCTCCCCAATGCTGAGTATCACTTCGAAGCCCTCACGCCTGAATCCTTCGACAAGTTCTCCAGAAGAGTTCGCATCGTGCGGATTGATGGCGGAAGCGAGAGACTCCTCGACCGAACTGACAGTTGGGTTCAAAGGCGTGAGCTTTATGAGGAATCTTGATGGCTCGAAATGCTCCCGTACGACTGCTGGGTCGATGGGGTAACCCACTGCTGGGGCGAAGTTCAGAGTGATCTTCTTGTCTCCGTCATCCAGTCTGGCAAAGGCTCTGCCGTATTCCGCGATCTGCTGCATCGACCACTTCTTAACTGGAATCAGCTCGTCGCGCTTCGCTGGGTCTGTTGTGTGAATGGAAAACTGCAGCTGGAACCTTCCGCCAGAGTAGTATCGATCCTTGACTGCGACCAGCTTCTCGAGAAATGCTTGGGCCACCGGTGTGCTCGGGGCGACGGTGGAGACTGAGACATGAAGTCCGGGAGCATCGTACATCTCTGGAAGTCGTTTCATCGCATCCAGGACCGCGTGGTTGAGGGTGGGTTCCCCCATCCTCGCGAACTGGATCTTGAACTTCGGGATCGGGATCTTGCCGTCAGGGAACCTTCTGCGGACCATGTAGTCGATCTGAGCCAGGATCTCATCCGATGTGAGCCTCCCGAGAAAGCCTCCTCCGGCGTCGCACATCTTGCACTTGATCGGGCAGCCGAACATCGACGACACGATCAGGACCCACTTCATATCACGCGGAAGCGGCGGCTGGATGGACTCGACGAATTCAACAAGGAGGTCGTTCGAGGAGCCCGCCTCTTCGTCGCGCATGCGCGCCACGTAGACCTTTGCGATGTCCTCGTTGCCGTATTCCGCGACGACTTTCATATCCTTCGCCTCGTGCCCGCGACGTATCGCTCCAGGAGCATTGCTGCCATGATTCCGTCGCCCACAGCGATGCCCGTCTGGCGATGCTCGCCGCGAACGACGTCTCCGACCAGGTAGAGTCCTGGTACGCTCGTCTCAGGAGGGTTCTCCGGATTCCTGACGCGTCGGAGCAACGAGCGGTCCAGCATCCCTAGCTCAGGCGTTCGTCCGTGCGCGACAATGACCGCATCTCCATAGATTCTCTCACGCCTTGCCCCCGTGCGACACCTAGCCGTGACCCCCTTCTCGGTCTCCTCCAATTGCTCGACCATGACGCCCTCTTTGACGACTATGCCCTTCTCGGCCGCCCTCTCACGAAGCAGGGGCAGACATCGCGGTTTGGAACGCGAAAGGATAGTGACCCTGTGTCCGCGCCCGGTGAGATTGAGGGCGTAGTCGAACGCGGCATCGCCGCCTCCGAGGACGATTGTATGATGGTATTCATTTTCATCAAAATGCATTGGAGCCAATTCGAAAAACACCTTTTTTCCGCTAAGATGTCTGATCCCTGGGATCTCCGGAATCCTCGGTCGGGTTCCTGAGGCGACAATCACCGCTCGAGACGAATCCGCACGTGCATCGGTCTCGATCCGGAAGGCGCCGCCTACCAACTTCACAGTCTTTACTGCTTCCTTCCTCACTTCGATGCTGAGACTCCCCACCTGTTCCGCGAACCGCGCAACAAGCTCTTCGCCCCGTATGCCGCCCGCGAACCCAGGATAGTTCTCCACAAGGTTTGCGTTCCTGAGCAGACCTCCCAGTGTCTCCTTCTCAAGGACCAAAGGAGCCAGGCCAGCGCGCTGAAGGTATATCGCGGCCGCTATCCCCGCAGGGCCTGCACCGATGATTGCCGCATTCCTCATCTCATCCATCGGAGCACCTCCTCTGTCGTCACAGGAATCGCGAAGCCATCGGCGAGGGTCATCAGCGCGGCGACGTGAAGATCCTCCGTATTCGATGCAGTTCCATCGATGACGATGAAGACATCGAAGTCGCGCATGAACGCGTCTCGGGCTGTTGTCTCGCAGCAGAGATGAGTCATCACGCCGGTGATCAGAATCTGGCTCACGCCTTGCTCCAACAGCTTTTCCTCGAGGTCGGTCCCTGCGAAAGCGCTGTATTTCGACTTGCGCAACACTGTCTCGCCGTGCAACGGCTTCAGTGCGGGGGCAATCTGCGACAGCGGATCGCCTTCTCGGATGTTGTCCGCCCACCATCTGCCCATTGCCCCCGGGTTCTCATCCGGGAGCAGTGCGTGCCTCGTGAAGATGACTGGGGAGGATCTCCTGCGATACTC
>JBASRQ010000120.1:0-2709 GCA_049273895.1 Thermoplasmata archaeon | reverse complement strand
CTCTGCAGGGACAGATAGACGAGCAGGCTGCGGCCCTCGCGGAGAACGTGACGCAACTCCAGGGACAGATAGACGCGCTAACGGATTCTTTGGGGTCGGACGTCGCGCAGCTGCAGGCTCTGATAGATGCCCTCGAAGACGCGCTAGCAGAGAACAGGTCTGCGCTCGACGCCTTGAGCATCACGCTGCAGAACGACCTGAGCGACCTGCAGGACCAGCTCAACAGGCTGAACCAGACGACGCAGGACGACATCAGCACGATAGACGAGAAGGCTTCCGACACGGACGCCTTCGCTAGCATGCTGATGTACCTAACCCTGATCCTGTTCGCGATCGCGGTGATACTTGTCGGCATCGTTTGGTACGTGATGAACGGAAGGATCAGTGGCCGCTCAGGCGGGTCGGCACCTGCGATGGAGGAGGTCGACACCGGACACCCGTCCGAGGTAGAGAAGGAGTTCGAGGCCCTCGAGAGGGAGATCAAGAAGGACGAGCTGTGAGAGCGAGCCCAAACCTTTTCCACAAACTCTTTTTTCATTCCTTTTTCAGCAGCGAGAGCTGACGACCGTACTATGGAGAAGAGCCACTGGAGGGAATCGAACCCTCGACCTACGCCTTACCAAGGCGTCGCTATACCTCTAAGCCACAGTGGCGTTTTCGAATGCGGTCGCAAGGCATCTTGCCCTGCATATTAAAAGGTTGTTGGCGTCCAGACGCTGGCTAGGCCTCGGCTCGTCGTGCGCATCATTTATTATGGGCACAGAGGATTAGTTCGTCCGATGAAGGAGTCCCAGAGCAGCTTCGACGTGACGGCTTCAGTGAGGGAGCTTCAAGCCTTGGTCGGAGGCCACATTGACAAGATCTACCATCCGAGGCTGGACCATCTCCTGCTAGCCGTGAGGCTGCCCGGGGAGGGAAAATCCTTCGTTAATTTCCATGTGGGCCGATGGCTTTACCGTTCGGAAAGGAGCCATGAGATGCCCCAGCAGCCGTCAGACTTCGCCATGATGTTGAGGAAGAGGATCACGAACGCCAGGATAACGGGAGTCAGGCAGCAGGGATTCGACAGGATAGCCGTGATGTCCTTGAAGAAGGAGGAGGAATTCGATCTCATCCTCGAGATGTTCGGTGACGGAAACGTGATTCTGGTGAAGGACAGCGTGATCGTCCAGCCTCTCACCAGCCACACTTGGAAGCACAGGGATGTAAGGGCGAAGCGGGATTTTGAGTTCCCTCCGCCAGTGCCCGACCCTGCTCAGTTGTCGGATGAGGATATGCTGAGGATACTCCAATCTTCCGACACGGACCTTGTGAGGACACTCGCGACGAAGCTCAACACTGGGGGGAGATACAGCGAAGAGATCTGCGCAAGGACCGGCATCGACAAGCGGAAGAAGGCCCAGGAACTCGGACTTCAAGAGGTCGGACTCATCCTCAGGGCCATCAGTGAGTTCAGGGAGGAGATCGCTTCGTCCGAGAAGGCTTACGTGATCCTGAAGGATTCCGCCGTCGAGGACGTTGTGCCTGTCAAGATGCGCATCTACGAGGGGATGGCGAGCGAGGAGTTCGACTCGTTCTCATCGGCAGTCGAAAGCTACATACCTCGGATCCGCAAGCCTCATAAGGAGAAGCCGAAGGAAGCCTTCCTCGAACTGGAGCGGCTCAAGCGCAAGCTCGCGCAGCAGGAAGCTGCGGTGATGAAGCTCCAGGACGATGCTCGAGAGGCTCAGATAATGGGAGACTTCGTGTTCGCCAATTACAGTGAAGTATCTAGAATCCTCTCTGACGTGAAGGTCTGTCTGATTTACTCCGAGGGCTGGAAGGAGATCCCTGGCTTCGTCTCGTTCGACCAGAAAGACTCCTTGCTTAAGGTGAGGCTGAAGACGGCCGAGATCGTTCTCGACGCCAAGGGGAGCGTCGAATCGAACGCGAGGAGATATTACGAGGACGCCAAGAAGGCAAGGAGGAAGCTGGAAGGCGTCATCACCGCCCTTGAGAAGGCGAAGAAGGAGATCGACGAGCAATCCAGAGACGAGACCCGAGATGTAAAAGCGGGGAAGAAGAGGTACGAGCCCACCAAGAGATTCTGGTTCGAACGTTTCAGATGGTTCATCTCCAGCGAGGGCGCCCTCGTCCTCAGCGGAAAGGACGCGAAGAGCAACGACATGCTCGTGAAGAAGCATCTCGAGGCAGGAGACCGATACGCTCACGCCGACGTCCACGGTGCACCGAGCGTGGTGGTGAAGATGAACAAGAGCGCGACTGAGAAGACGCTCCACGAGGCGTGCGAGTTCGCAGTTGCCACATCGAAGGCATGGAACGCTAAGATCGGCTCTGCAGCAGGATACTGGGTTCTGCCGGAACAAGTGAGCAAGACCCCGCAAAGCGGAGAGCACTTGTCAAAAGGAGCCTTCGTCGTCCGAGGAAAGCGCAACTACTCGAGCAAGCTGGAGATCAAACTGGGAATAGGCGAGATCGAGTTCGAAGGAAGAAAGAAGATCATGTGCTCTCCCGAAGGTGCGATCAAAGCTCACTCTAAGAAGTTCGTGATCATCAGGCCCGGGCAAAGGGACAAGAACTCGTTCGCGAAGCAGCTCGCGGACGCCCTAGAGGTCCCCATCGAGGAGATCCAGAGCATCCTCCCACCAGGCGATGTGGAAGTCGTCGAGCAAGCCGGCCTCGTCATTTCTTGATAAGCGCCCTGAGCGC
>JBASRQ010000115.1:0-4899 GCA_049273895.1 Thermoplasmata archaeon | reverse complement strand
AGACGATTTGACGCCCGCCGGATGCGAAGACATCGATTGGTGCTATGGCGAAGGGGTTGTTCACTGTCGTCAAGTTGAATGAAGGATAAGTTGAGAAGGTCCCGTCTGACCGCCTATAGAATAGCGATATCTTCTTCGCCTCATAGACCGCAACCATCAGGTCGGTCAGCCCATCTCCGTTCAGGTCAATCAGTTTCGCGTCGGCTGAACCTCCAGGGAGCATCAGCGCCCGCGATACCATCGTGTATTCGGGAACGGATCCGGAGGTGTTCAACGGTCCGGGAAATACAAGAGATTCGATCGCGGGAGGAGCCGCTTCAGCCCTAAGGTTCTGTGGAGCAGAACCAGTGGAATGAGCCCCCAGAGGCACAAGGGGGATCGCAAGAAAGACGACAATCACAAAGGATATGGCAGCAGTTTTCAAACGACGCAAACTGGTCCCATCCAGTGGACTGACAGTAGTCTTGCTTTTATAAGATGCTTTCGGGAACAAACCGTTCACCAGTTTCCTCCTGGTTCTGTCCAACAGTTAAATATTGAAAGAGGTCTAACCAACCTCGATGGCAGCTGCGCTGAGAATCGGCAGGGTGCTCGGGATACCCATCTATCTTCACCTGACTTTCCTCGTGATACTGCCGCTTTTCGTCTACCTCTTCTCCGCCCCTGGAGGTTCATCGGATCAAGGGAGACTCTTCGGCATGGATATGAATTTCAAGGGTCTCGATGCTCCGCTTTGGGTCAAGTACGCGTTCGGGACCGCCGCGACCGTCATCTTCTTCATCACGATCCTCATCCACGAGCTCGCACATTCGTATCTTGCGCAGATGTACGGCGTCAGAATCAAGGGCATCACCTTGATGATCTTCGGCGGCGTCTCTCAGATGGAGGAGATTCCGAGGCAACCCCGCCAGGAATGGCGGATGGCATTCGCAGGACCGCTTGCGAGCCTCTTGATTGGGATCGGAACTCTGGGCGCCATGCTTCTCCTGAAATCCCTCAGACCGGGTTCAGTTCTGCTCGACGGTACAATAACCCTTCTGGGGCTGATGGCCTTCTACAATGTCCTTCTGGCAGGATTCAATCTGTTGCCCGCATTCCCCATGGACGGCGGACGGCTGCTCAGAGCGTTCTACGCCGCGAGAATGCCGTACGTGGAGGCGACGAGGAAGGCCGCCAAGATAGGTCGGTACTTCGCCATCGGCCTAGCCGTCTTCGGCATCTTCTACAACTTCCTCCTGATTCTCATCGCACTCTTCGTCTACATCGGCGCGACCGAGGAAGAGCAGGCGACGGCGATCTCCGAGAGCCTGCAGGGTATTCAAGTGAGACAGCTCATGTCGACTGCGGTGCAGGTGGTCCATCCTGACATGTCCGTCCAGCAGCTCCACGAGCTCATGTTGACGACGAGGTACATGGGCTTCCCAGTCGTGGATGGAACCCTAGTCGGAATCGTCACTCTGTCCGACACACATAAGGTGCCGCGAGACAGAGTGCCCTTTGCCAGGGTCAGGGACATAATGACGAAAGAAGTTGTGACCGTTCCGCCAGATATGGAGGCCGCAAAGGCTCTGGCTGTTTTGTCCCAGCGGAGGATAGGTCGACTCGTGGTGACGGAAGGCGCCAACATAGTTGGCATCGTGACCAAGAAGGACTTCTTGAGGGCGGTCGACGTGATTTCGGCCCGTAGCCGCGCGACGAGATGGGGAGAGCAGTTCCCGCCACAGACTCCTCCACCCCCTCCGGTGTGACTGGCTAGCCCAGAAGCTCCTTCCTCTTGAACAGAATGATGCTAATGGCTATCGCCACGACAGCATAGATCATGATCACGACGAAAGAGGTCAACTCGTCAGGATAGTATTGGTGAATCGTTATTCCGAAATCGGAGTTCACCGAATCCTTCGGGAAGGGGTCGTACATTGAGTAAGACATGACGCCCGCAGAGAACGTCAGCGAAGCTGAAAGCTTCACGGCCGAGAACATCGAGACACTGTCGACTATCGGCAGGATCATCACGAACAAGAAGAACGTGAGGACCAGCGCGCCGGTGGACCCCTTCATTATCGAGCTTATCAGGTAGGCTATCGCAGTGACGGCGACCAGGTACTCCAGCGCGAACCCGAAGGATAGGCCAAAGTCGTCATCCGCACCTCCGAGAGTGAGAATCGAGAGCACAGCGACTCCAAGATAGAACAGACCTACCACAACGATACCCGCGGTCATACTGGCAGCGTATTTGCCGAACCACAATGTGGACCTCTTCAACGGGTTCGGGAACATGAGGTAGCCGGTCCTGTTCTGGTACTCGCCCACAATGGAGTCGGCCGCGAAGAACGTCGCGCAGATGACCACCAGGATGCTCACGAAGCTGATGAACCGCGTGTCGAAATCCTGCACGGGCGTATGCCACTTGTAGCTGGCGGTTACGACTGCGCCGGTGACGTTCTGGGTGAAGAGAATCGTGTTCGCCGACAAGGGGATGCCCATGATAGACGATGAATGCGAATAGACCCAGTTGGCGCCGTTGTTCGACGGATATGCAGTGCCGTTCACGAACAGTTCGAGGGTCTTCGTGTCGATGGTGTTGCTGTTCAGCGAGCCGTAACCATAGATGGTAATGCCCATGGAATCGACATGAAGAGGCGGGATGTGAATCACCGTGACGGCTGAAGTGGTCTCGGTTCCGCGATAAGGTGAACCTGCCACCGGAGGCAAAACGTATATCAGGGCGAGGATCGCGATGACTATAGCGATTGACGCAAGGAGCCTTTTCGAGCGCAGGTACCGGAGTAGCTCGTACCTCCAGACCACCTGCAGTTGCGGGATATCCCCCGGGATCCGCCTGAGCTGATGCGGTTGTTCCGTCATTGGGATCACCTCGACTCCTTTATGAGATCCATGTACATCATCTCCAGGGGCAATCCTACCGGGCTGAACCCGGTGACGGATGCTCCCGTGGCTTGGATTGATCGGAGCAGGTCCGCCCTGTCTTCGACCGCGCCCTCGAAGGTGACAACGAACGTGCTGCCGTTGACCCGCTCGACCGCTCTGATGTTCCTGAGCGCTCTGATCTTGTTCAGAAGGGCGTCGTCCTCCGAGCGAGCCGTTGTGACCTCGATCTTGACGACCTTCGTGAGATTCTTGAGCTTGTCCATCGTGTCGTATACCAGCAGTTTCCCTTTGTCTATTAGCGCCGCGCGATCACAGGTCTCCTGGACTTCGAGCAGGAGATGAGAACTCATGAAAATAGTGTAGTGCTTCCTCTTCAGGCCCCTGATTATCTCTCGAACTTCGACCATCCCTCTCGGGTCGAGTCCGCTTGTCGGCTCGTCCAGTATGAGAATCTCGGGCTCATGGAGCAATGCCTGGGCAATCGCCAGCCTCTGCTTCATGCCCTTGGAGAACTTGCCGATGCGCGTGGTCTTCCACTCGTCCAGCTTGACCTCGTGAAGCACTTCCGCGCTTCGGGCCTTGATCTCAGTCGAATGCATGCCCCTGACGTTTCCCAGATACGAGAGCGTCTCGAGCGGAGTCAGATACGGGTAGAATTCGGGAGTCTCGACAACCGCCCCAACATTGCTGAGGGCCTGCTTTGGGTCCGTCAGAACGTCCACGCCATGAAGGTATGCGCGGCCACTGGTGGCGGATATCAGATTTGTGAGTATCTTTATCGTGGTGGTCTTTCCCGCGCCGTTGGGCCCAAGGAAGCCAACAGTCTCAGCCTCGGGCACTTTCAGGGTCAGATCGTCCACGGCCCTTATTGGCCCGAAGTTCTTCGTGAGATTCTGAATCTCAATCATGTTCTCACTCTCTCTGTTTCCTCGTCGTCCGGAGCGAACTGTAGAGGTATATTTAAGTGGGACTATGGAACGCCGTAAGAAAAGAGCGCCGAAATCTACTTGCCCAAGGCCTTGTAGAGCTCCCTCGCGAGCTTCTCCGCCTCATCCCTCTCTTTGACAGGGTGCATCAGTAGCCGTCCGCGAGGATATATGGTGATCTCGGACCCTTTCCTGACAACCAACATGACCTTCGGGTTCGACAGGATCTCGTACCCATTCTGCTCGAGCACGCGCTCACACTCATCCAGGTCGAGAGAGACCTTCCTCTTTGGGATGGCCTCATAAGCATCGTACTTACACGGCTTCACCGCGAGGAACTCCAAGATGCTCACTTCTTCCCGAGGATGCTGTCGAGCAACGAGTCGACGCTCTTCTTGAGGTCTTTCAGCGAGGACTCGTTCACAATCATGTAGTCGGCCAATGCGATCGCCTCTCCGAGGCCCCAGTCGAGCTCCCTCCTGTCCCTCAGATCAAACCCGGCGCGGGTCATCGGCAAGTCACTTCGTCCTCTGGCCAGTTGTCGCTCGAACCTCGTCTTCGCACAGGCATGAATGGCGATGACCCTCAGGTCGTCACCGAAGGCGTGCCTGAAGGCGCGGATCTCGTCAGGCCCGCGTGTGCCATCAATTATGACCAGATCTCCTCCGACGAAAGGGATTGTCCGCTTCGCCCAGATGTCCATTCCGTATCTCTTCCGCTCCTCGTTAGCCAGGGTGCCGACACTGGAATCAGAGGGGTCGAGCCCGAACTCCCTAGCCTTGGCGCGGACGATATCGCCCATTCGGATGATCTTTGCTCCCCGGGACTCACAGCACCTGAGGAACTCCTCCTTGCCGGAGCCGGGCATGCCGGTCGTCACGAGAATCTTCATGATGCAGCCGCTCACGCTTACACGTTTGGTCTTACAAAAAACCTTTGGAGCCAGAGAATTCGAGCTGTTACGTTCGAGGAGGCAACATCCCGAGGGCCACTTCGCCGAAAGGAGTCAAAGCATCCTGATCGTAGCCGACCTTTGACCAGTACCTTGGGCAGAGGCCCAGACCAAGGCAGGAGCGGTACTGTG
>JBASRQ010000107.1:0-4797 GCA_049273895.1 Thermoplasmata archaeon | reverse complement strand
AAGGCACGGCCTGGTACATCGTCCGCCAGCTCCGCTTCGGCGCATGCTGGTCCTCCATCGGCTTCCGTCCTCTCTCGACCGCGAATAGGGGAACACGCCTTTTAAGAAGTGTTTGGGGGTCGGTTGACACTTGTGCATGATGTAGAAGAGGTACCCGCGTCCCACGACGTCGCGAAACTGAAGAAAATCCTGGCAGATTCCGCTATGAGGTATCATTACGGCGAGAATGACAAAGCGAAAGGAAACGAGAACGCAGGCCAGGGACGAGTGGAAGGAAGTAGTGGGCTGCATGAGCTGTGGGCTCCCAGTTGACTCGGCGTCCAGAAAGGAAATCGCTGAGATCGGAAAGGTCTGTCCCCACCGCATAGATAGTGGAGGACCCCCGAAGTCCTACAACGAGGTCTTCGAGCGGCTCGTCACTCAACACTTCATGAAGCAGGAGAAGATGTCCAGGCCGGAGGCGGAGAAGGTCGCGACCGAACATCTGAAGAATGTGCCGGCGTGGAGAGACCTGTAAAGAGATACGAAAGAAGAAGCGATTAAGCCACTTCATCAACAGCTGCCATGCAGGCTGAGACCAAGGTTCTTCCGTCTAGAAGGCCCGCCATCACCGGGGACTGCTGAGACCTGGAATTCTAAAGTTTGGGGCAAGTGTAATATTCACGCAGAGTGTCAGGGACCGCGGAGAGAGATCTTGACCGAAACACCAGAGGAAGTCAAGTTCAAGAAACTGAAAAACTTCAACATTGCAATGGGGTTCCTGCACATGATCCAGGGAGGCCTCATTCTCTGGCTGAGCAACGGCTTCTCCTTGCCAGTGAACAACACGCTTCTGCACTACAACGCCGCGAGCCAGACTATCGGCTCAGTGACTGACACGCTCGGCAATCTTCCACTTGGGCCAATGATTGCGTTGTTCCTCTTCATCTCGATGACAGCCCATTTCTCGGTGTCGACCTTCGGATACCCGTGGTACGTCAGGAACCTCAAGAGGGGCATCAACTACGCGCGCTGGTACGAATACGCATTCAGCTCTTCGATCATGATCGTCGTGATCGCGATGCTCTGCGGCATCTACGAGCTCTCGAGCCTCATACTCATCTTCGCGCTCAACGCGACCATGAATCTGTTCGGACTCATGATGGAGCTTCACAACCAGACAACGAAGAAAACCAACTGGACGGCATTCATCTTCGGGTCATTCGCAGGTTTGATCTGCTGGATAGTGTTGGGCATCTACTTCTTCGGAGCGCTCCTGGGGTCCACATCATCGGTCCCGACCTTCGTGTACTTCATCTTCGTGTCCTTGGCGATATTCTTCAATATATTCGCCGTGAACATGATACTCCAGTACAGGGCGAAGGGCAGGTGGAAGGACTATCTCTTCGGAGAGAGGGTGTACGTCATCCTCAGCCTCGTGGCGAAGTCGGCCCTCGCATGGCAGGTGTTCGCCGGAACGCTGAGAGGCGCATGAGCGTCTGGCAGTACTGGTCGGCTGCAAGGGGAGACAATGCCCGAGAGTATTGAGTACTCCGTGCTGAAGAGCATGGGAAAAGTCGAGATCCGGATGTATCCGAAGCTACTGCTTGCCACAGTCACGGGGATGCCAGACAACCAAGCGTTCGGCATCTTGTTCGACTACATCTCTGGAAAGAACAGATCCAGCAGGAGAATCCCGATGACCGCACCCGTCATTTCAGGCGAGTACGGCTCGGAGAAGATACCCATGACGGTGCCTGTCGTGTCTGGACGGAACTCGTTCTCGTTCGTGATGCCATCGAGTTACACTGTCTACACCATACCCGAACCCCTGGATTCGCGGATGAGCATCGAGGAAGTTCCCGAGAGACATGTCGCGACGATTGTTTTCAGAGGGAGAACCGCACCAAGGACTGTCCAAAGAAGAACGGACGAGCTTCTGGCCGTTCTAAAAGCCGAGAGCATAAAGCCCAAGGGCGACCATTTTCTGATGAGGTACAACCCTCCCTTCACTCCTGGGTTCATGCGAAGGAACGAGATAGGCATCGAGGTAGAGAACTGAGAATCTTCATAGTTCGGGCCTAAGCTCAACGCCCAAGTCGAGCATTTCCTTTTTGAAACGCTTCACGACCTCAGAGTACTCCTTGCTCGGCCTCCTCTTCTCAGCGTCCCAGCATTCATGCATCAGCTTGCCGAGCGGAGGGCTGGCCAGCTTCGACTCGTACTTGTTCAGAAGGTCCTTCACGATATCGTTCGCTTCGGCTCTCTTCTTGCCAGCAACCGCATGCGCGACCTCAGCGGAGATCCGAGGCTCGACCGGCGACATCCGGTCCTCATACTTGTTCGAGGCGGACCCCAGCGACTCGATCGAGAGTCCGGAAGCCACTGCTGCTATGACAGAAGCCGACGTCTCCCGCAGGATCATAGGCGTGCACGGGCCTGCGGCAGTGTAGTTGAGGCTCAGACTGAGCAGATGAGTATTCCTGCTTATCGCCTGGCCCATCGTGCTTATGACCCAGAGAAGGTCCCTGCTGCTGTTCGAAACATATCTCAGGTGAAGCGGGAATGGTATCAGGTAGCTCGACTGCAGGGTCAGCACGCCCATGATGTGGCTCGCGACAGTAGTGATTGCCGTCCCCTCAGGACCTCCTGGATATCCTCCCAGCAGAGGGGCAAAGTCCATGCCGATCGGCGCGCCAAGCGAGAGCGCCACAGCCACCTTGTTCAGCCTATCGAAGTCGACTTTCATCGGATCCATGCTTGCGATCATGAACCCGTCTGACGGCCTCAGCCCGAACCTCGGGTGAGTGGCGGAGGCGAGAGCGATTGCAGACTCGGCGGTTGCGAGCGTGTTCATGAAGGGTATTCCCTGCCTCCCGACTCTGTTGCACGCTTCACGAGCCAGGATCGCGTTCCTCGTCGCGGCCATGATCTCCAGAGGGGAGGCGGGTCTGACCCTGATTCCGCTCACGCGAGTGATCGCAGGTGTTGTGATCGCGTTCGTCTCCGGGATCTCGGCGTACCCCTCCATAAGAGAGGAAAACACCGAATCAGTTGAAATGGCTCCTCCACCTGCACCGAGCAGACACCACGGGGGAGTCTTGTCCTCTACCTTCCTGGACACGAAGGCCTTCCGATCCCTCCCCTCTCCGAAATAGAGTTTCGAGGGCGCGTTGCGCAGGCCCTCCTTGATCTCTGACTCCGTGTATGAGATGACCCTGCCTGAGGAAATGCAGTATGCACCGACATCCGCCAGCAACTCAACCCCCGCATCGAACAGATCATCGGCGAGCGAATTGTCGGAAGGTATCGGGTTCGCAGGGTCGAACTTGAGCCCGTACTCCTTGACTTTCTCCTGCACCTTCGGGGCGAACCGCCTGAGCTGGTAGTCGTTCTCACTTATTGGCAAGCCCTCGAGCGCCTTCTGCATGACATCTAGTATCTGGACCATTCACAACATCTCCCCTGGGATGGCCTCTCCCAATCTTAGTCCTTCGAAGCAGCGCGCTCCCGATTCCCTTCGGTGTATAAGAAGCAATTCATGGTAGGCTCTCGCAGCCAGACTGATCATCAGAAAGCATCATCTCTCCGGAATGCTGATACCCAGTCAGAGGAAAAGGATGAAATGCCCCAACTGTGGGTCAGAGAATCCCTACTCGAGAGGGGCGTGCCAGAAATGTGGAAAACTGCTTACAGGCTCCCTTGATTCTGCTGCGAGTCAGAAGACATCGCTGAGGACGGCCTCGCCTGAAAAAGGAAAACCGTCTGCTGTGCTAGACAGGGAAATGGAAGGACCTGTTGATTACAGGGAGATCCCGAGGAAGCTGAAACTCGAGTATTCGCTTGGAACAAGGGACCAGACGAGCAAGAGCCTCGATGCGGTCCAGAGCCTCCTGTCCAATTGCGCAAAGACCCCGATCGAGATGCATGCTCTCCTTCAAGAGGCCGCAAATCTGATCTGCAAGAATTTCGGCATAGACGGCGTGAGCATCGGACTTAGGAGCCCTTCCGATGGCTTGTACAGGTACGAAACGTTCGCAGGGCTGAGGGAAGATGCGATAGCGAGCGAGCGGCGTATCGTCTACAAAAGGGAGCAATTCTTCGGCAGCGGGTACAAGGGAAACGAAATCAGCAAGCAATCCAGGATATACCTGACCGAAGAGAACCCGAACAGCCTAAGGAATGAGAAGGATTCCTTCAACAGGCCAATACTCCTCGAATCAACTCGCAGGTCCATCACCCAGAGTCTAGAAGGAGACTACATCGACACGCATATCCTGAGCCCTGACGGGGAATTGCTTGGTTGGATAGAAATTTCTGGTACGAGAACCGGAAGAATACCGGATGTCACGACGATAAAATGGATCGAGTTGATCGCCTCGATTCTGAGTGCAGCGATCACGATGCACAAATCATAGAAACAACTTGGTTTGGACTCGATCGAAAAGCCGGAAACAATCCGAAATCCCGTGAGACTCTCAACGACTCGGAATCCGAAAGGGCAAAAATACATAGAGGGTGTGTTTTATTGCGGACTAGAGGAGGCGAATGAATGGACGTATTTGACGCGGTAATGGCAAGGAAGTCAGTGCGCGCTTACGATTCGAGACCCGTGCCAGCAGAAGTCCTGAAGAAAGTGCTCGAAGCAGGGAGACTGGCTCCCTCAGCTTCAAACCGTCAGCCGTGGTTCTTCCTGGCTGTCACAGATGCTGAGAAGCGAAAGACGCTCACTGCGGGTCCGTATGCTAAGTTCCTGAAGGAATCGCCCGTAGTGATCGTGGGAATTGGAGATCCTCAGACATCGCCGGAGTGGTATGT
>JBASRQ010000102.1:0-1517 GCA_049273895.1 Thermoplasmata archaeon | reverse complement strand
GAGCAGCCCGGAAAGAAGGACCAGGTGCTCCGACTGCTTGAGAGCGTGAAGCGCGAGCGGGAGCTCGCCGTGTCCCTCACCGAGCTTTTACATGCGCCCCTCGTCGCTTCATCAACCGCTTCCTTTACGAGCCCTACGCCTACCTACGAGCAGCCCGTTGGCTTGGAGAGATTCGAGCACGCGGACATTCAAGCCAGCCTGATCGCTCCCAAGAAGGAGCTGAAGATGGACGAGGATCTGATTCTGGGAATCGAGCTGGTTAATGCCGGGAGAGGTCCCGCTCAGCTCATCAAGCTTCAGGACCCGGTCCCGAAAGGCTTCACGTTGCGGGAGGAGCCGGAAGGCTATCGGATGGAGGACAGCTACCTGAATCTGAGGGGAAAGCGCCTCGATCCGCTGAAGACGGAGGAGATCAAGCTAGTCCTCAAGCCTGTCCATCGAGGCCAATTCATCTTGAAACCACGAATCCTTTACCTGGACGAGAGTGGCAAGTACAAGTCCCATGAACCTGAGCCGATGAAAGTAACGGTTGGGGCCGAAGCGATTGCCCCTGCAGACCAAGCTGTCAACATGGATACACGGGAGGCGGCGGAAGCGCGTTCATTGCTTGCTGGCTTGAACGTTGTGACCCTATCTCACTATCGCATCGTGGGCAACTATGTGCGCTACGGCAAGGTCGTGTGCAATGCACTTAAGGACGCCAGGCAGAAGATAGTGGCCGCATGTCAGAGCTCGTCCCAGAAGAGGGAGAACTACATCATCTGGGCGCCTCCGGGAAGTGGTAAGACCTACTTCGTGCAGGAGGTCGCGGCCTTGCTCGGAGACTCCGTCCACTACCGCGAACTCAATCTGGCCAAACTCGATGAGTCTGGATTCCGGTCGGGGCTTGCGGAGCTTCGCGATATTCATGGACCATGCCTCTGCCTCGTGGACGAGGTGGATGCCAAACCAAACGAACAATGGCCGTACGAGGCACTCATGCCGTTCCTGGACGCCTCGGCCACCGAAGGAGCGCGACTCGTCTTTGTGTTGGCGGGGAGCTCGGGCTCCAGCGTGGAGGAAATGAAGAAGGCGATCGCCTCCCGACCGAAGGGTTCCGACATCCTCAGCCGAGTTCCAACCGACAACGAGTACTCGATTCCGCCGATGGGTGTCGGCGACCGGTTGTTGGTCGTGCTGAGCCAGTTCCGACAGGCCGGGAAACAGATGGGGCATGATGTCCGGGAAGTGGAGAAGCTCGGCCTTTACTATGTCGCCCTCAATCCCCGACTGTCCAACGCCCGTCAGCTTCGTGAGTTTGCCGTTCGTTGTGCGGAGAGAGTGCTTCCTGGCGATGATCGGCTCAAGTACGATAGCCTCTTTCACCCTGGGGATCTGGAGAACAAGTTGTTCTGGACGCAGGCCCTCCAGTCCGCTGGCGCCCTGGTGGACTCATTCCTCTTGGTCGAGGACTGACGGCCGTCCGCTTGTCACTCTGCGGTCTTTTGCCGAACGAACAACCGAAGAAGACTTATGTC
>JBASRQ010000101.1:0-4079 GCA_049273895.1 Thermoplasmata archaeon | reverse complement strand
GATGCTTGTTCCCGCTAGGAGCGTGGCTGGCATGGTGGCCAGCACCGCAGCGGCGAGCCCGCGAGGCATCATAGCGAATAACGCGTCGGCATCCCCCCTGTCGAGGTCCCCAATCTTCCATGCTATGAGGGATGTGATCCGTCTCACGACTACGATTGCGACTATTATCAATAGCCCAATGGCGAGGTGAATCGGCTGGAACGTGTCAAACTCGAAGATCAGGCCGAGGTACACGTAGAAGAAGGTCCTCACGAAAAACGAGATCTCTGAATGGAATTCCTGGATGTGTTCATCGGAGGAGAGTCTCAGCGTCACGGATGTGAGCCACTTCTTCACGAACCGCCTGTTCCCTATGGCGAGGCCGAACATCAGCGCGGCTACTGCTGAGGAGCTGCTTATCGGGGACTGCTCCACGGCGCCAGCAACGAGGAAGAGTGCTCCGACTGTGATCATGTAGGACAATGGCTGATTCTGCAATCTCTGGAGAACGAACAGCCATGCAATCCCCGCCACGAACCCGACAACCCCTCCAATGACGAACTTGGCTGCCAATTGCCTCAGGATCGCGAGGATGCTGAAATCTCCGGCAACTATCACGGACATTAGCGTGATCGCAATGACGATAACGAGAACGTCCGTCACCACGCTCTCCATGATTAGCATCGCCTTCGTCTTCTGGTTTATCCTCATCCTGTTCGCAATCGGTATCACTACGGCTTCACTCGTGCCTCCAACGATCGAGCCGACCACAAGTGCCAGCAGGAAATTCATATCGAGCAGAATGTTCAGGAGGATTGCCACCAGGAAGATCTCAGAGATCAGAGTGAGGATCGTGATGAAGGTGGACAGCCTCATCGATTGTATGACCGATCGGACGTCAAGGCAGAGGCCTCCGTCGAACAGGATCAACACGAGGGCGGCTGACAGCAGGAAATCCCTGAACTGGAGAATACTGTCGAGCGTCTTGTGAGTGAGGAAATGGAGCATGCCGCCCAGCGCGTAGGGACCGAGCACCATGCCAAGGACTATCAGCAGGAGCACATCTGGGATGCGGTATCTTGCAAAAATCAGGTTTCCGAAGAACCCGATGAAAATGATCGCACCAATTGCAAGAAAGGCTTTGATGGTTCCAGGGTCCATCGGTCTCCCTCTGTGAAGGGCCGAGCACCTTATTTTATGATATTGGGCCAGATATCATGGCTCTTAGTCACGAATCAGCATCGGTTCTTCGATGAGCGGATTTAATATGGTCTCCGAGGATTCAGTGGTTGGATGACGATAGAGGGAATTGCCACGGATTCGGCGGAGACACTGCTGGGCGATTATGATGTCATCATAATCGGAGCAGGACCGGCAGGCTTGTCCGCGGGCATCTACGCCGTGAGATCGGGGCTCGACTGCGTCGTTCTCGAGAAGGGCGTGCCCGGGGGACAAGTGCTGACGAGTCCTAACATCGAGAACTATCCAGGATTTCCTGAGATCCCTGGCATGAAGCTGATGGATGCCATGGCCGAGCATGCGAAGAGATACGTCGAGATCCGCGAGGGGGAGGAGGTTCTGAGGGTCAGAGGTGGAGACAAGTTCGAGCTCTTCACGGCCTCTGGCAGGTACACCGCAAGAGCACTAATCCTCGCAACGGGGTCATCTCATCGAAAGCTCGATGTGCCTGGTGAGGAGGGAATGACAGGGAAGGGAGTGAGCTATTGCGCCACGTGTGACGGTTTTTTCTTCAAGGGCAAGGAGGTAATCGTCGTCGGCGGCGGAAACACGGCACTCACTGACGCCCTGTACCTGATGGCGGTCGGATGCAAAGTCTCGATAGTGCACCGCCGGAACCAGCTCAGGGCGGACAAGCACCTCCAGGACAGCGTCGCGCAGCACAAGATCCCCGTGTTTTGGGACACGGTCGTCGAGGAGATTATCGAGGGACAGGAAGTCACTGCGGTGAAGCTAAGGGATCTCAGAACAGGCAAAGTGATCACAAAGCCTGCCGATGGTGTGTTCGTTGCCGTGGGCGAGGTCCCCAGCAGCCAACTCGCAGCGGAGCTCGGTCTCGACATGGACCCGGGCGGGTTCATCACGGTTGACAGATCCTTCAGAACAAACATACCGTTCGTCTATGCGGCTGGGGACGTTGCCGGCGGGATTCGTCAGATCGTGGCTGCAGTCCATGGCGGAGCAGCCGCGGCACTCTCCTGTTTTGAGGATCTTATGAATCCATACTACCGCAGATAGAGGGATTCGTCATCTCGGCATGCGCTCATCCAGGAACCTTGCCGACCGGCCATATAGGTCCATCAGGTTCTTTCTCTTCCTTGGCCAGTGACCCTCGTCCGGATATTCGTGGTATTGTACTTCCTTTCCTATCGCCCTCAGCTTCGCGACCACTGCTCTCGACTCTGTAGGCGGGCAACGAACGTCCTTCGCCGACGCGGTCATCAGCAGCGGCGCTCTGAGGTTCTGGAGAAAGTTAATCGGCGAGCGATCGCGAAAGAGCTCCGGATTCTTCTTGGGATCTCCCATCTTGCTCTCGTCGTATTTCTTGAGATAGCCTCGTTCTGTCTCGTGCTCAGTCGCCCAGTCGAAGAAGCCAACTATAGAGACCCCTGCCGCCCACATTTCCGGATACTTCGTGAGCGCGAGCATGCAGGTGAATCCGCTGTAGCTCGCGCCCCAATACCCGAGCCGGTCCTTTTCTGCATATCCCGCAGCCAGGAGGAACTTCCCTGCCCATACGGTGTCCTTGTAGTCTCCCCCTCCGAGGTCCCCGTCGTGCAGGTGCAGAAACTTCCGACCGTATCCAGTGGACCCTCTGTAATTCGGTTTCATTACGGTGAACCCCTTGTCGACCAGCATGGTCGTGAGCTGGTCCCAGATGTTCGTGTCCATCATCTCGGGACCGCCGTGCGGGAGCACTATCGCGGCCTTCCGAGACCTGTCCTTTGGCACGTAGAGCTGCGCGGTGATGGTCAGCCCGTCGAACGACTTGTAGTTGATGAGATTCGGGGTTACAAGAGCCCTCATCCTCAAGGGTTTCTTGATGAACTTCGTGATCCTTCTCGGTTTGCGGGCTCCTGCTACGAACACCTCCTCCGGTCGAATGGCTGACCCGTTCACGAACAGCACGCCGCTTCCGTCCGGCAGCCAATGGAGCGCTCTTGATGTGCCTATCACAGGCGACACGATTCTGGTTTTCCCATCCGACCTGACCTTCACAACAACATCGGGATCGCTTACCTCAAGGTACGCGAGCTGCGAACCGTCTGGCGACCACTGAGGCTGGTGTTTGTCGTTTTTCGACTTCACGACCCAATGGGCCTTCGAGCTCGCCAGATCAAGCTGTCCGATGTCTGACCAATCGTGTTCGTTGGAGAGGAACAAGATGCTCTTGCCGTCCGGCGACCAGGGTGAGGAGTCCCCCCATTCGCCCGAGAGACTGTACTCGACGCCTCGCTTGCGCAGCAACCTTTTTGTCTTCAGCCTTGTCGTGTCAGCGACGGACACATGGTCCTCGTCTCCCACTCCTGTCACATACGCAATCCGCATGCCGTCAGGGGACCAAGCGAATTGCCTTACTGGCAGCGGCTCGTTGGTGAGCCTCTTGATCCTGCCTCCTTTCGAACCGACAGTGTAGAGGTTGTCCAGGTCTCTCACCCGGTTCGAGATGAATGCCACTGACTTTCCGTCCGGGGAGAATTGTGGGCTGTAGTTGTCTTCGACGCTGTCGGTGATATTCTTCGCCCCCCTGCCGTCAGCACGTACCACGACCACGTCGTGGTTCTCGTTCCCCTCGAAATCCACATGGTATGCAATCCGTCTGCCATCTGGGGAGAATCTCGGGCTCATCAGCGACTGAGGGCCTGCCAAGAGCTTTTTCACAGCCCCGCTTGTCAGGTTGAGAATTGCTAGCTCCCAGTTGGCTCCGTTGTTGATGGAGCAGATAGCCTTGCGTCCATCTGGATGTATGTCGAGGTCCTGAAGGTCCGTCGCTGAGAACAGTGTCGCGACATCGATTTCTCTCAAGTGATCACCTCGTCTACCCCATGTCCTCGGGCGACTTTACTCTTTTGACCGGTGGC
>JBASRQ010000099.1:0-12375 GCA_049273895.1 Thermoplasmata archaeon | reverse complement strand
CTTTGCGATGAACGAGGCTGTCAGCCCGAATATCAGAAATGTCAGTAGGGAGACGGCCAGATTGACCACCGCCTGGAGCACCATCTGAATGGCGTCGCCCGTGGTGTACCCTAGCATGTCACCCATGACCGCAGTCACCAGCACGCTCGCCACGACTGACACAATGGAGAAGGTGACCACCAAGGCCATCGCCCTTTGCAGGTTCGTTGACAGATAGAGATTGGCGAAGGCTTTGGTGGGAGCGTAGGACAGTCGTGCAAGGTCCTTGAAATCCAGCCGAGGGGCGTGCTTCGGCTGGTTGTACAGGCCAGGGTAATGACTGACATGGACATGAGGATGGACGGGAGAGTGGAAGTCCGCCGGTGGGATCTGGACCACGTAATGTGCGGGCAAGGCCTGAGTTGCCACCGCACCGCAACGCGGACAGTTCGTCATGCCATTGCCGTCACCGATGGCCTGCAAGTACCCGGAAAACTGAAGCCCGCACGAAGGACAGAGAATCGTGTGGGCATAGACGACCGACTCATCCGTCATTGTCAGGCCCATAGCTTCTGTGACTTATTAGAATTGCCCGGCTAGATCAACTTCCAGAGAAGAGTGGAGCCACTGGAGGGTATTGAACCCCCGGCCTGCGGTTTACGAAACCGCCGCTCTTTAGCGGCGTCTCCGACACTGAAGACGCAACCGCTGAGCTACAGTGGCAAGCAGGTTGTTGTGAAGTGGGTTTTCCTAGTTAAGGCTTTTGACATCGCGGAACATGTGTCGTCACAATCCAGTCGGTGAGGGCGGCCGAGAGTCTAATAAGGGTCCGACAGTATTTATCCACGGGTCGCCCGAGATGGTTACAGACCTACGCATCCCCGAGGGAATCGTCGTCCGGACCGCCAAGGGCGGTCCCGAGTCCTTGAAGGGAATCCTTGCAGATCTCAAGCAATACAGTTTCACAGGCTACATTCGAGTGACTCTAGAAAAGGAGATCATGAGCTCCATCGGCTACCTCGCTGTCGAGCAGGGAACGCCGGTCATGGCGGTCTATGAGTTCGAGAAATCGAAACCCAGAGAGCTCCGAAGAATATACACCGGGGAGAAGTCGCTCAGATTCATACTGGAGGACTCCCAAGACAAGGTCTCGAACATCGAGCTGCACAGCAGAGTGCCGATCGAGGAGTTCGAACGAAGATTCCCAGACGCGCGTTTGGCCGAGGCCCCCGCAACGACAAAGGTTCCGAGGGAAGAGGTTGTCGAAGAGGTCGAGGAGGAAGAGGAGACCGTCGACTCGCAGAGGGAGATAATCGAGCTCTGGCGCAGGAAAGGGTTCAAGGTCGAGACGCTGGAAGAGACACTCAAGAAGAGACCGCAATCCCTTGCCAGAGAGCTGTCGTCATTCGAACAGGACGCTCAGAAGCTCAAGCAGTTCGAGGTCATAATCAACAACTTCCCAGTGATGGGGCACGATCAGGAAATCGAGGAGATAAGAGCCAAGCTCGATGACAGGACGAGAATAGCGGAGATCGAATCGGACATCGAGTTCCTTCAGGAGAAGATCAGGCGCAAGATCCTGAAGCGGAAGGAAGACGAGGAGTCCATCAAGAGGGAGATGGAGAAGAAGAAGCAGGAGGAAAAGACCGCCGACGTCTACGACCTGATTCTGAGATACCAGACTGCTCCCGAGGAGACGACGGAAAGGAAGTGTCCCCGGTGCGGCGGTCCGATTGACGAGAGCGGACGATGCCCGAAGTGCAGCGCGGAGCAGGCGCCTGCACCTGCGTACACGAAATCGTTGCCCGAGGCGATGAGCTTCGACAACTTCGTCGTCGGACCGGGTTCGAAGTTCCCCGTCGCGGCTGCAGTAGCTGTCGCCGACGCTCCGAGCAAAGCATACAACCCTCTTCTGATATTCGGCGGGTCTGGCCTGGGAAAGACGCACCTCCTCTCAGCCATAGGGAGTCACGTGAAGGAAAAGACGAGAAACTTCAAGATCGCCTATGTCCCCGCTGATAGGTTCGTCGAGGCCATGAATCAGGCACAGGATGACCAGCTCAAGCAGAAGATCAGGGAGGACCTCAAGCATGTCGATCTGCTGCTCATCGATGACATGCAGTTCCTCGCCGCAAGCGAAACCGCACAGATGGAGATGGCGCAGGTCATCGAGCACCTGATCGACTCCAGGAAACAGGTTGTGTTCGCCAGCGACAGACTCCCGGCACAGATCCCGGGGTTCAGCGGCAGGCTCAATTCGCGGATTATGATGGGGCTCACCACGGACTTGCAGCCGCCGGACATCGGAACGCGGGTCAAGATCCTGAAGCTGAAGGCGCGTGAGAAGAACCTGAAACTGAGCGATGAGATAGTGGCTTACATCGCTGAGAGGGTGACATCGAACGTCAGGGAGCTCGAGAGCACACTCACCAAAATCGTCGCGTTCTCGTCCATCATGAAGCTCGACATCGACCTAAGTCTCGTGTCGGATATTCTCAAGCCGATGGCCCCTGTGCAGGAGACTAGAAAGGAGATCATGAAAGAGGTGAAGGCGATTCCAGGCCACTGCTATCTTGTCGAAGAGGAACGGCCCATGTACAGCAACGTCCTCCTGAGCAGGAAGATGGACGAAGGCTATGCTGGTCTAGTCATCACAAGGATGAACCCGCGCAGGATACGGGACGAGTTCAAAGTCCCGCCTGAGATACTTTGGCTGACTGATAAGGAGAGCATTCAGGAGAAGACCGTCCCGCCATCGCTCGAGATGCTGATCCACACAATAGAAGAGTTCATAAGCGTTGAGGAGAAAGGCATGATTGTATTGGACGGGATTCAATACCTGGTCAGCAGCACTGACTTCGAAGCAGTCCTGAGGTTCGTCAGAAGCCTGATCGATGAGGTATCGGAGTCGAACGCGATCCTGGCCGTATCCATCAGCCCAGAGACGATGAAACCTCAGGAGATCTCCATCCTGGAAAGGGAGATGGAAGTCCTCAACCTGACCTGATAATGCCCGTCAGTGAAACGCTTCTGAGAAAAAACTCCCTCAGGCCGCCTTCTTCATCATATCTCGGAACTCGCGCATCTCCTTGATCGCCTGCGCATAATCACCGGATTTCAGCAGGTTCACCGCGGACTTCAGTGTTGTGAGCATCGGCGTGATGTTGACGTTCCTGACCTTCGCGTCGCGCAACGCTTCCTTCGCCTTGTTCATCTCCTCGCTCATCCGCGGGGGGATGGCCTTGTGAAGGCTCTCGTTGGCTCCCCTGATGAGCGAGTCGACCTTGTCGAAATCCTTCTGGTCGAATGAGCGAGTGGCATCCACGAGTAACCTCCGGGCCTCCTTGGTGTCCACGATGAAGATCTCGCAATCTGCTATCATGTCCTTCAGGTCCGCGAGCTTCTTCTTGAACTCGTTGTATCTCCCGGTGATCGGCAGGAGTTCCTTGGCAACTTTGTCCGCATATACATAGGCTGCTTCTATGTCCCCGCCCGCCCTGGCACGCGCAACTTCCTGAATGTAAGTCGTCGGCCTGGAGATGTCCCCGCCGAACTCCCTTGCGACCTTGATCTCGTCGTTGAGCCTGTTGACAAGCTGACCCAGGTGGGCATCAATCCTCGACATCAGAACTGCTTTAGACTTCTGGACCAGGTCGAGCGCCTTCTCGATCTGCCTCTCCCTTCCCGCAATCGCGGCATCATCTATCAGCTGCTTACTCTCGCCGATGTCCACTTCCTTCTCCCTTGCCAAAGCTAGGAGCGGCTTCATCTCGGCGACCATTCGTGCGAGGTCCCTGCCTTTGTCCTTCACGACCTGTGCCTGAGCTGGTCTGACAACGGGCGCTTCCCTTTCGACTTTGACCTCACGGACTTGTGGCTCTGTGGGTTTCGGCGCAGCTGGTGCAGGAGCTTCGGGCACAGCCGCCTGACGCTCCTTCAATTCTGGCTTCTCTGGTTTCGGAGTTGGCTCAGGCTCCTTCTTCCTCTTGAAGAGGCTCCTGAAGCCCTTCTTCTCTTCTTCCTCCTTTGCGGGTGGAGCGGGGGCCTTTTCGGGTTTCTTCGGAAGGGGCTTCACCTCCGCAAGCGGCGGCTCGAGGTCCTTCTTGCCAACTGCCGGCTCCGCAACTGGCTTCGCCTCCTCAGGCTCGATGAAGACCGCTCCGCAGCCCGGACACGATTTCGCGTCCACGCTGACGAGCGTATTGCAGGCAGGACACTGGAACATATCCGTTCCTTCCTCGGCGAAAAGAACCCCGCACTTCGGGCAAGAGGTCGCCGTGGATTCCACATTTGTTCCGCACTGAGGACACTCGAAGTACTCAATCGTCTCAACCGGTTCAGGTTCTGGTTCCACCTCAGGCTCAGGGACGGGCGCCGGAGCCTTCTTCACTTCGACCACTGGCGCAGGTTTCGGCGGTTCGATCTTCGGCGGTTCCTTGGGGGCAACGGGAGGAGCCTCCCTGATCACGGGCCTCCCCAGAACCGCAGGACGCGAAAGTACCTCTTCGACCCTTGATTCCACAGAGACCTTTGGCGGGGGGCTCACGGGCTCTGGCGCTTTCTTGGGAACCTCGAGGTCTATCTCGAAGATTGAAAGATCTGTCCCGCAGAATCCACACTTCTTCGAACCTGGTAGCAGCGGAGAATCGCAAATCGGACAGAGTTTGTCTCCGCTAGAAACTGGCAATCAGAAAGGCCTCCTTGGGATACTAGCTCCACTTTACGATATGCCTGGATAAATAGTTAATCGTTTTGATTTCCGCGATTGATAATGAATTCAATCTCATAGAAGCCAGACTGACAGAGAGGAGGAGAAACTTATTTCCATTTGTTGGTAGTTGACAATCCCGAGGGCTAGAATGGAACTGAAGTCCGTCAAAGTGAGTTTTCCCGAGGGCGCGAACGTGATCATAGGTCAGACTCATTTCATCAAGACCGCTGAGGACCTCTACGAGGCGATCGTGGGAACAGTGCCCGGCGCGAAGTTCGGGATCGCGTTCTGCGAGGCGTCAGGCCCGTGCCTCGTAAGGGTTGAGGGCAACGACGACAAGCTCAGGAATCTGGCAGCGGAGAACGCCATGAAGATAGGCGCGGGGCACACCTTCGTGGTCATCCTGGAGAACGCCTATCCGATCAATGTGTTGAACAGGATCAAGGACGTCCAGGAAGTCTGCACGGTCTTCTGCGCGACGGCGAATCCAGTGGACGTCATCGTTGCGGAGACCAAGCTCGGAAGAGGAGTGGTGGGCGTGATAGACGGCGAGAGGCCAAAGGGCGTCGAGACGGCGAAGGATGCTGAGGACAGGAAGGCGTTCTTGCGGAAGATCGGGTACAAGAGATAGCGGTTCTAATGGATGAAGGCCTGATGAAGTTTGAAATGCGTGTCGCACCTTTGAGCCTCGACCAGACTCTGGGCTGCGGTCAGACATTCCGCTGGAAACGGGTCGCGAACGGTGTCTGGGAAGGTCCTCTTGGAGATCAGTTCGTGAGAATGAGCCGGAGGAAGTCAACGCTCAAAGTAGAGGTGCGGCCCGGCGGCAAGTCTGCCAGGAGACTTGTGTGGAACCATCTGAGGGCATCTGACAACGTTGCCAGCATCCAAAGGAAGCTATCCGAGGACGAAGTGCTGTCCCCCGGAATCGCCCGTGTGAGAGGGTTACGAATAGTGAAGATGGACGAATGGGAATGCCTTGTCAGCTTCGTCCTCGCGACATACGCAAACATCCCCCGAATAACCAGGATGATTGAGACATTGTCGTCGCGTTACGGGGAGGAGATCGTTGACGGTGTCAGAGCATTTCCCACGCATAAAAGCCTAAGTGAGGTCTCCAAGCCCGAGCTGGCTAGGTTGGGCCTCGGCTACAGAGCCGAATACATACATTCGCTCTGTGAGATGATCGACGACCAGACCATCTCACGCATGACCAGGCTCGATTCCGACTCGCTCAGGGAGGAGCTCAAGAACCTGCCGGGCGTCGGCGATAAGGTCGCCGACTGTGTCTCGTTGTTTGGGTTCGGGAGGCTGGAGGCGTTCCCGATTGATGTCTGGATCGAGAGAGCGCTGGCCAGACTCTATCACAAGAAGGGGAGCTATGTGAAGCTCAGGGCATTTGCCACCGAACGCTTCGGAGAGTATGCTGGCTACGCCCAAGAATACCTTTACTACAACGAGAGGCTTCGAGCGCCCGGAGGAGCGTGCCTGTTCTCAGATAAATGAGATTATCGACTTGTCCATGAGAACGAGAGCACCCTCGGTTATTGCGACGACTCCCACGATGATCATTGTCGGCTTCCAGTCGAGGACCATCGTGGCAATCGTCAGCACATCCTCGAGGAAGTGCAGCAGCCCATGGACGATGGCACCGACGACGAAGAAGATGATCACAAGGATGATCCATTCATCGATCCCGAAGACCTTCGACGGGAGGAACAAAGAGGCGGCCAGCGCAGCAGCTGCGCCGATTGCCGCGCCCAGCACACCGGCCCATGGGATCTCTCTCATCGGCTTCAGGAACAGGGTCAGCGCGAGCACAACCATGACGACGAGTGTGAACCAGTTGACTGTCTCCTCAGTCCCAACGATGAACGCCATCACGAACATAGCAGCGCCGAGGATGAAGGCGAAGAACGTCCCGACCTCGTCCCAATGAGAATCGTCCCGATGGCCGTACAATGCGACGGCTATCGACAACAGGCCCCCGACTATCAACGCAGCCGCAGGCAATGGTTCCTTGGCGAGGAACGACAGGTCCACCATTGACACTGGATGGTCAACGGTGGTACTTTATGATTCCTCGGGCGTCAGTCGTCGCCCAGTCCTGGATGCGACCTCTGGTAGAAGTCCATGATCTCCCAATCCGAAATCCTGCCCTCCTCTCTGTCCCTGAGAGCGAGGGCGAGGAAGCGAGCATACGCCGACACTATCTCCGAGCATGCTGGCTCTCCTTGGAGGCCGGAGACCTCGAACCTGCCGGCTTTCACCTTACCTTCGAAGGACCCGATCAACTTCGTGCCCTGGAAGATGGCATGGCGCCCCGTCTCAGGAAGAACGTCGCGATAGCTCGCGCGCAGAAACTGCGTCAGGTTGTCCTCGGGCGACAGGACGACCCTCTCGGAGAATGCGGTCTCGGCAAGCCTAGAGAATGCTTCTTTGCTTGCCCACTGCAACGAGCCCGAACCTCTAAGCAAGAACCCCTTGACGAGGAAATCCTCTTCCTCCAGTCTCCTGAGGGCATGCCTGATCTCGCGCATGGGTATCTCGTGCCCCAAAAGCATACCGAGAGACTCGGCGGTCATGATGCCATAGTTCTCGAACAGACGCCGCATGATCTGGATCCAGGCGGCCTCCCTGGACACCCTCTGCCGCTTGGTAGATACATAGGCGAGCGCAGAATCGAGATATATCCTCGAGGAAGTGTAGAGCGACTTCATGGCTTCCACAGTATCCTCCCTTCCCAGCGGGGAGAGGTCAAGCAAACGATCGCGTTTGACCGGCTGCTGATCCTTGACTATCCTGAGCACCAACTTCTCATCGGCCGAGAGGTCTGTCTGTCTGGCCGATCTGTAGAGGCCGGCCTCCTCCAGCCTGCAGTATCCGACCCTGTCGGGAACGATGTGCCCTCGGACGACTGCGCCGCGCTTATGCAGCCTCTGCAACGACTCGAATTTCCTCACTCTCAGCAGGGCCTCCGCGTTTGACCTGAGGCCTCCAAACTGCACCAAGGCGTCGTCCATGTCGCGTAGCTGCGAATCTTCATCCAGGTTCTGCAGGGAGAAGATGACATCCAGAATCTCCTTCCTATCGAAGCACTGGGTTACAAGGTTGCCCTTAACGAGCATGCCGTTGGATTCCGCATACCCCCTTCTGAGGAACTCCTCCTTCACGCTCGCGTCAAGATGCTCCACATCCGAGCCGAACACGCTGGTGACGCGGACGATCTCAACGCCCAGAGAGTTGTAGAACGGCATCATCTCGTCTATCGACTCTATCAGATTGCCAAGCAATCTGGGTTCTTCGAGCTGAATATCCCTTACCTCAACGGAACCCGCCAATAGCCATTTTTCGATCATCCCCACGATTCTGCCGTTGCGGACGAGCGGGTATATCCAGGCCTCGCCGAATCGCGACGATATCTCGGTCCATTTGTCGCTCAGGAACGAGTCGTATAGGGACAATATCCTCAACTTGTCATCTCGCGGATGCGCTTCGTCCAGCAGCGTTACCTCGTCGGGGAGAACGAACATCTCCGTCCTCTCGAGGCCGACAGTGATGCTCTTCGCGCCCACCTTTGCGAGAAGTGTTGAGGCCTCGTCAGGCTCGATGTCGAGATAGCTAGCCGCCTGCATCGCGGTGACCGGCCCGAACCCTCTCAGGTAGCGCTTCAGGACGCGATCGAATGGCTCTTCTGTCTCTGGTTCGATCTCGCAGACGGTGTAGACATTCCTGGTGCTCCACGATTCGGCCTCGTCGTATTCCCTGAGCAGATACCCTTTCCTGTCCAGCGAATCGAAATGCTCCCTCATGGCATCCGGCGGAAAGCCAGATGCTTCCGCGATCTGGAGGAATGTCCCGGATTCCATCTTCCTGATGACTCTGAGCAGCTCGGCCTCGTACTTGTTGGGAGGCTCGCGACGATAGACTCCCAGATAGTGAGGGGCGTCCTCCGAGAGAACATACCTCAACCGCCCACGGACGAACCTGCCGAGTAGTATCTCGCCCTTCTTCCTGAGTTCTCCAAACTCCTCTCTATCGAAATTCTCGACCCGGTGGAAGACATCATAGATCATTCCAGCTTCCCCGAACTTCTCGAAGTACTTTCTTGTCGAGTCCACTTTCGTGAACTGCTTACGCTCGCTGTATGACCGAATCGTCTCCCTATCGAACACAGGTTTGCCATCCGACTTCAGACGCAGGTAGTCCCTGGCCAGCATGTACTGCTGGTGCTCGCCAACGACGAACCTGCCTGCCACCACCTCTTCGGTCGAGGCCAGCTCATGGAGCGCCTCCTCTGCTTCGTGCTCGGATATTCCGACTTCGTACGCCATGTCTTCGACCGTGATCGGTGCGTGATATGCAATGTGCCGCTCGACAGCTCCCAGCAGACAATCCCTTCGCGGCCTCGGGTCGAGGATCGATCGGGAGTAGAGGTATGTGTCCCCTTTCACCTCCGAGCGGTAGATCTCGTTGGAGGATTCGAGGTGCCTCACGGCCTCCCTGACCTCCTCCTTGGGGAGCCTCAGATGCTCCGACAGTTCATGTTGGCCCCTCTGACCTTTGGACAAGGAGTGGATGACCGCGTCTTCGACGGGACTGTAATGCGTCTTCCTTTGATGCAGGGAGGCATAGAGAGCATAGTCCTCAGCCGCAACGTAGACATCCTCGCCTGCCCAGACTGATTTGACCTTTCCTTCGCGCAGGAGTTCCGCGGCCCATGTTCGGAGCCTGTCAAAAGGCTCCTTGGAGTGGACGAAGATGTTCTCGCTTTTCTCCCGGAAGAGGTTCATCGGTCCCATCTTTCTCAGCGCGTCGAGTATGTCCTGCTTCGAGGCTATCCTCGGGAACTTCGCGTCGAAATACTCCTCAACCTTCTCTGGCTCGAACTGGTATTCTGTGACGGCCTCTTCGCCAAGTGCGCGCGCAAGTACCTTTCTGTGGAGCTCTCTCAAAAGCATGCTCCGGTCCTCCATCAGCACGATGTCTGAGACTCCGACGAGGATCACATTGTGTGCGAACGGCGATGGGACCCCCGAGAACGGGAGGTAGTCCAGCACTCGCTCGCCGTTCTCGATGCTGGACAGCACCTCCTTCGCGTGCTCCAAGTCCATGACTTCCGTCAGGATTTCCTCGTACGTCTCCGCCATGACTGGGAAATCCTCCAGCTCATGAAGCGCGTCGAGAAGCCTGCTGGAACGAAGCTGCTGGCGGGCGACTGAGAGCTCTCTTCCCTTGTAGTTCCTGAGGACCATGAAGCTCCTGGTTGCCGTGTGCCTGAACCGCTGGGCGAAGAGCTCGGAGTCTCTGACAGCGCTCCTGAGGACTCTCTCAAGACCTTCGGCCTTGAGCATCGTCCCGAGATCCTCGAGCCTGAAGCTGCGAGGAGCGGTCAGCATGAAGCTGTCATCGGTCACGGAGACCGTGACATTGGATTTCAGCTTTCCAGACAGCGCATGAGCATAGGCGCGGCTCAAAGCGTCGTTGACACGCCTGCCGAACGGGAAATGGAATATGGCGCTCTTGTTCCCAGAGGCGTCGACGTAACCCTCAATCAGGAGCCTCGAATCGGTTGGTATCTTCGCGACCATCTTCTGTTCTTTGAAGTAGTTCACGATCGTTGTGGCGGAACCACCGTCGACATCGAACTCCTCCCTCAGCCAGGACTCCATCTCGTGAGAGCCAGCATTGTCGAGGCGGTCTTCGACCTCCGACCTGAAACGGCCGACAGCGACGGAGAGGTCGAAGCTCCTGGGCAACATCTCCCCGGTCCACGAGGGCACCGTCGGCTTTCTGCCACTCGCACTTCTGACGAATACCTTCGTTCCCTTGGACTTGACGAATTCGTAGCTGCGGCCGCCCAGGACGAATATGTCGCCCTGCGAAAGACGCTCCACGAACTTCTCCGAGAGGGAACCTATCGGGGAGCCACGATCAGAATAGACCTTGTAATCGGCCTCTTCTGGAATCGTTCCCTGGTTGAGATAGTATATCATCCGGGAGCCGCGCTTCCTGCCGAAGGTCCTTTCCTTTTCGTCGTACCACAGCTTCGAATATATCCCTTCGAACTCGTTCTTTCCTCCGAGATATCTCAGAACGCTCTCCATCCCTGCCATTGTCAGGTCCTTGTAGCAGTATGAACGACGGATCAGAGCGAACGCAGCATCGACGGACCATTTGCGCTCTATGGACATGCCGACCAGCAGCTGCGACAAGACATCCAGAGAGTTCTTAGGGATCGTGACGCGATCTATCATCTTCTTGTGGGCGGCGCGACACAGTACCGCGCACTCCACGAGATCGTCGCTCTCGAAGACCACGATCCTCCCCTTCGACGTCCCGCCGTACTGATGGCCAGCTCTTCCGACCCGCTGCAGACCTTTCGCGACCGACTTAGGAGAGCCGATCTGGACCACCAGGTCGATGGACCCGATATCGATTCCAAGCTCGAGAGAAGTGGACGAAACGACGGCCTTCATCAGCCCGTTCCGAAGGCTGCCCTCGACATCCATCCTGGTCTCGCGGCTCAGACTGCCGTGATGAGTCCCGATGTTCTCGAGCCCGCGCTCCTTCAGTTTGTAGACGACGCTCTCTGCTCCGCTTCTGGTGTTCGTGAACACCAAGGTCGTCTTGTGCTCGTCAATCATCTCCTTCAGCATGTCGTACATCTTCGAGTTGACCACTTCGAATGAAAGAGAGGTCATGTCCTTGGCAGGACAGAGCACCCGAAGGTCGAGGGCGCGCTGAGCGTAAACCTCGACGATGCTCACATCCCTAGGCTTCCCGTCCCTCAGGCCTACTAAGTACTCGGCCACCTGCTCCAAAGGCGCCACGGTGGCGGACAGACCAATCCGAACGAACTCCTTCTGGCAGAAGTTCTGAAGCCTCTCGACCGCGACCGAAAGGGCAACTCCCCGCTTGGAGTCGCAGATTTCGTGCACCTCGTCTATGATGACGTAGTCGACCTCTCCGAACTTCGTGCTGAAGACGGGAGTGGATATGACGAGCGAGAGCGATTCTGGCGTGGTTATGAAGATGTGCGGCGGGGACCTAGCCTGTTTCTGTCTCTCGCTCGGGAGGGTATCACCAGTACGAACGGACACCTTCACCTCTGGTGGTTCCAACCCCTTTGCTCTGAACAGGTCTGATATCTCCGCCAGGGGTTTGATTAGGTTCTCGTTGATGTCGTTGGCGAGTGCCTTCAGAGGGGACACGTAGACCGCGTAGATCCTATCCTCAAGCCTTCCCTGGCCAGCCAGCAGGATGAGCTCGTTCAGAATCGACAGGAACGCAGTCAGAGTCTTGCCCGAGCCGGTAGGGGAGGATACAAGGACGCTCTTCCCCGCATGGATGAGCGGCACAGCCATGGCTTGAGCCTCCGTGACGTCTCCGAATTTGCTCTTGAACCATTCTGACACGACAGGATGCATGACCGAGAGCACCTCTTCTGTCGTCCTCTTCGCAATTACCTTTGTAATCATGTTGCCTGACCGTCGATTCCTCTTCGTTATTCGGTGTTCGTATAAAGACGTTTTCAGAGAAACCGAGGATGGTCGGCGGATCTGGAGTGGTCTTTGATCTTCAAGGACCGGGGGAAGGATTGAGATAGCTGGGCCCTGTGCTTGCCTCGACAGGCCACGCTTCCAACTTGTAAGAGGTTGTACTCAGCCCTTTGGACCTCACAA
>JBASRQ010000094.1:0-2048 GCA_049273895.1 Thermoplasmata archaeon | reverse complement strand
GTGCGCGAGCGCATTCGGGCCGCTCGCTTCCAGATATGTCTTGAAGTTGACCACGATCGCGGGTTTCCGGATGTGCAAATTCACGACCTCATCACAGAGGCTGCATCCTCGGCTCCAGCTTCTTCAGTATATCCGGACGGGTTGTGTATTCCAGCTCCTCAGGAGCGACGATTCCAGGCATGAACGGACCGTGACCTCTCATATAAATAGAGATCTCCATGGCCTTGTTCCGGACGCAATCCCACTCCCTGCCGGAGAAGTAATCGATCGGCTTGTGGTCTCCGGGCTTCGACCCAGGCGCCTCCGAGCCCTGTATCTTGCCGTTCGTTATCTGGATTCCGAGCGAGCACACCCTTGGAGGGCCGTCATAGTAAGACGGATCGGATTGGTCCACCGCACACGGATACCACGCACCGTAGTGCGAACCACGCATCCAGCCAGCGACCAGTTGCGGGAACGCGAACGGTTGCAGGACTTCTCCCACAGCCGGCAGGCCCGACTGACACCTGACGAGCATCACGGGGTCGTCCTTGCCCACATACTTCCCAGCAAGCATGTTCAGCTTCTCCGTCGAGACGACCGCTGCAATGCCGATGGAGCGATGAAGCACTCTTTTGACGGCGTATCTGGTGGTGTCGCCGAGCAGGGCCAGGATGTCGTACAGTTCGGCTGGCGAACTCATGAGCACTTTTTTGTGGTCGACGACGTCAACGATTTCGATGTCATATCCGAGGTGTGCCCTGGGATCGATCACGAGCCCGGTCGTGGTGAACGGATCCATGAATATCTTCGATATTGGCAACGAATAGGCGGCGGGACCGCACTTGTCTGCCATGAAGACCAGCATCGGCTCGGTGGCCCTCTCCTCGAACTCCATCTCTGCAGCGCCAGGGCCCTGTCCCCTGACGTTCCCTGAGAACGCATCCGACAGAAGGTCTTGCCCCGCGGCGTACAGGTGCATCTTCTTTGCCTCGTTCGCAGCGGCCATGAATGCGTTCCAAGCGAGTTCGTGAATCTCACGGTTGTTCTCACCCTTCCTGTGAGTCATGAGAAGCTGTATGTCGTCGCCGCATCTGGTGACGTAGTAATCGTTCAGAAGGCCAGCTCTGACGGCCTTCCCCAGCGTATCGGACGCGATCTCCAGCATCCTCGGATGAGGCCTTGAGTGCCCCGCGATCGATCCAACATCAGCCTTGATTAGTGACACTGTCACCTTTTCTGGCATTTATGTTTCCTCCGCTTGCGTATAATCGAAACGGGCCTGAGTACGGCCGATAAGACTCTTGGCTTATATTAATCGTTTCTGAACAACTTGAAGAGGTCTCGATGGCCAGGCACATCGGCCAGCAGCAGTAGGACCGTGAGCGAAAGGAAGATTTCATGTGAGTGTTCTCGACATGAGACCGTGTTCCGTGGAAAGCATTAAGCGAGGACAGAACTCTTTTCCGAGCGCGAGTGAACGATTCATGGGAACCGTTGAAGACCTAAGACCCATATTCTCGCCCAAGTCGATAGCCGTCATCGGTGCCTCCAGAAGCCCGATGAAGATAGGTTACGAGATTCTTCAGAACATACTCGTTCAGGGCTATACTGGAAAGGTCTACCCCATCAACCCCGAGGCTCCACTGATCATGGGCCTCAAGACGCAGCCCAGCGTGCTCGCGGTGAAAGACGATATCGACCTCGCGATCATCGCGGTGCCTGCGGAGTTCGTCCCGAAGGTGATGACAGAGTGCGCGAAGAAGAAGGTGAAAGGCGCCATCGTGATCTCTTCCGGGTTCGGAGAAACGGGCGACAAGGGGAAACAGCTCGAGGACGAGGTCCTCCAGATTGCGCGAAAGGGAGGCATAAGGCTCATCGGCCCGAACACTCTCGGGTACAAGGACCCGATCGACAACCTGGATGCCGCGTTCGTCTTTGGGATGCCCATGCCTGGCGAGATAGCGCTCATCAGCCAAAGCGGGGCGCTCTGCATAGGCATGATCTACTATGCCAACGGCGAGCATATCGGCCTCTCGAGGGTAATAAGCGTTGGGAACAAGGCGGAC
>JBASRQ010000090.1:0-5766 GCA_049273895.1 Thermoplasmata archaeon | reverse complement strand
TCTTTCTTGAATCCTCTGTGCAAACTATGCCTCTTCGCCTCGATGTGCCCGAACGAGCCCGCTCCATGAACAAGTGCGAGCTCATTCTTCGCAGGATTCAGCTCCCTGGCCAGCCTAGCGCATGAGGAGCCCCTGAAGACCTTGAGCCTCGACTTGTCGGTGATGACGCTCCCGCCTAGCTTAACGAGTATCATGACGTCACCAATCTTGAGTGCATGGTCGATAGGAATAGCCCATCATAAACCTCTTGGATGAAGAACTGCCACGAGACCGACCTGAAATGGGGCTATAAGGATGACTCTGAGTCTCCCTGAGCTCGGACTGATCCGCGATTTTCCCATGAGGTCTACCTAGACATGTAGATCTCGATCGAGGAGACGTTTGCGTTCCCGCCATCCTGACCCGGTAGGACCTCTGTGGCTATCTTGACTTCCTTGTACGCCAGTCCCCGGACGAATCTGTTCCGCACGATCTCCGCAACGTCCACAGCCCTGCTTATGGCGCGTCCTCTCGCCTTGATGCATACGTTGTCGCAGCCCGCGTTGATCTGCGACACCACGGCGAGGACGTAGTTCATTGTGGCCTTCTTGCCGATGTATACAGTGCTCTCCTCAGCCATTGTTTCCTCCGAAGCTCGGCCGGGGCTATTCTAAGCGGTCTAGTCGCTATATATTTCTATCTCTGGAGAAGAGACAACTTCGTCAATGAACGAAACCATATTTGTTATGCTGAAGTGTTCGGCGAAGTGGGTATTTACCCGAACGGCCCTCAACAAGGCGAGGTCTAGCAAATGGCGAACAAGAGGTTAGTGGTGATAGCGACCCATGCGGGCGAGCATCCCGAAAAAGCGACGATCGCATTTGTGATGGCAAATGCGGCCCTCGCATCGGAGACAGACACAACAATGATCTTACAGTCGACGGGCGTGATGCTGGCAGTCAACGGTCATGCGAAACACATACGCGCAGAGGCGTTCCCTCCTCTCCAAGAACTGATCAAGACTCTCTTCGAGATGGGCGGGAAGCTGATGGCGTGCGTCCCGTGTCTGAAAGCGAGAGGCATTACAGAGGACGAGCTGATCGAGGGGACGAAGCTGATAGCAGCAGCGACGGTCGTTGCGGAGACCACCTCAGCGGACGCAACCCTCACCTACTAAGGTTGAAATAAGCCCCAGCCATTGCTCCAGCTGACATGAAGGGCACTGATCGCAAGCTCGCTCAACTCAGGAAGCTCATGCGCACCTACGGCTCAGCGGCCGTGGCCTTTTCCGGTGGGACAGACTCGACACTCGTCGCTCGAATCGCCAAGGATGAGCTGGGAAACGATGCGGTCGCGGTCACGATCAACTCTCCGATGTACCCCGCATCGGAACTGGCTAACGCGAAGGAAATGGCAAGAAGGATTGGAATTGAGCATATAGTCATCAATGTGAATCCGCTCGTCGACAAGGCGTTCGTGGCAAATCCGACCGACCGGTGTTACCTGTGCAAGCTCAACGATCTCAGACACATCAGGAGGATAGCGGATGACCGAGGGCTGAAGGAGGTCCTAGACGGCTCGAACGCGGACGACAAGAAGGACTATCGTCCAGGCATGAAGGCCAAGGAGGAGATGAATACCCGAAGCCCTCTCGCAGCGACCGGCCTGACCAAGGCTGAGGTCAGAGAGATATCGAGAGCTCTCAAACTCCCAACAGCACAGAAGAGCTCAAGCCCCTGCCTGGCATCGAGGATACCATACGGCGAGACGATCACTGCGGAGAAGTTGATGATGATCGAAGAGGCCGAGGAGTTCCTAAAGGCCAAGGGGTTCGACGATGTGAGGGTCAGGATGCACGGCGATATGGCAAGGATCGAAGTCTCGCCGAGGGACATAGGTAGGTTGATCTCTCCTGGAACGAGGGTCTCAGTCGCAAAGAGACTGAGGGCGCTCGGATTCACATACGTGACCCTCGACCTGGAAGGCTACAGGATGGGAAGCCTGAACGAGGTGTTGCTGAGATGAATCCCAAGAAGATAGAGAGGATACTCTCCAAACTCAGCAAAGGTGAGTGCACGGTCGGAAGGGCATTGGAGGAGCTCCGAACACTACCGTATGACGATCTCAAGTTCGCGAAACTCGACCATCACCGCGAACTCAGAAAGGGGATTCCGGAGGCCATCTACACTCCCGGAAAAACGGAGAAGCAGATAGTCGAGATCGCAGCCAGGATCATCTCACGAAAGGACGAGGCCGTGTTCACCAGGATGAACGAGAAGTTGTACGAGATGCTCAAGAACAGACTCGGGTCAAAGGTGAAATGGTTCCCGGAGGCGCGAATCGTAACCGTCGGGGTGTTCAAGCGGCCTTCCAAGGGCAAGGTTCTGATCGTCACCGCTGGCACATCTGACATCCCAGTAGCGGAGGAGGCAGCCGTGACCTGCATGCTGCTGGGATGCAAAGTGGAACGACTCTACGACGTCGGCGTCGCAGGCATCCACAGACTGACCTCGAACTTGAGGCAGTTCGACTCTGCGGATGTGATAATCGTTTTGGCAGGCATGGAGGGAGCTCTCCCGAGCGTCGTGGCAGGCCTGACCAGCAAGCCCGTCATTGCGGTCCCCACGAGCGTCGGTTATGGCGCGAGCTTCCAGGGCATCGCAGCCCTTCTGGGGATGCTTTCCAGCTGCTCAAGCGGAATCGGAGTCGTGAACATAGACAACGGCTTCGGAGCTGGCGCACTAGCTGCTGTGATCGTCAAGAGCAAATTCGAGAAGCACTAGTCAACCTTGGAGCCGCACTTCCTGCAGAACAGGTCGTCTGACCGCGCCTTTGTGCCGCACTCGCTGCATTTCCTCTCACGATGCACCTTGGCCCCGCACCTGTGACAGAACAGGTTATCGGCCTCCAGATCTGCGCCGCATTGAGGGCATTCCAGAGTCGGCCTGATCGACGACTCCTCAGCAGTCGGCTCGGCCTCTGGCTCCTCAGGCTCCTTGGCGGACTTCAAGCGTATGGTCTCCTGCTCGGCTTCTGCGCTCACAGCCTTCCTGGCCTTCACCGCGAGCGAGAGAGCCTTCGTGTAGCTTTCGGCCACGAAGGCGGCCTCCGACTCGGTCATGAGTTTCTTTGCCTCGGATGTGTTCAGGCCTCGTTCGACGGCCTTTCTGATGTCGGCCTTGGCCGTGTTCATCTCGAACCTGGCGCTCAAGAAATCACCGTCAGCCTCGATGTTCAGCTTCGTGCCTTTGTAGGAATCCGCTCGAGAGGGCTTGTTCCCAGATGAGACTATGCTTTCCGCCACCTTCTCGAACCGCTCTTTGGCGACCTCTCCGTCCTCAGATTCCTCCGCCGGTTCAGCGGTCTTCCTCGTCGGCGTCGTCAGCTCGTCCCTTGCCTCCACGCAAAGGTCCATGCACCGATCATAATCCCCTCTATCCATTGCCTGCCTCGCCGCCCCGACCAGGTTCTGCGCCGGCCTCGTCTCAACTCCCTGGCGCTGCATGACGTTTATGACGGACCGCGTAGTGAGGATCGCATTGTATGCCTCGTCCTTCTTCTGCGTCGCGTGCCTGACTACTTTTGCCTTGCCGCGCATGAATCTCATCTCGAAGAAGACGACGAAGAGCATGAGCGCGGCGAGTATCGCTACAAGGACGTATTTCTCATCGGGGGTGAGAGCCAATGTTGCCAGCTCCTGCTCGAAAAGCTATCTGTCGCAATATAAACCCTTCGAGGTGAGTACCAGCTGTGCGCATGCGGAGAATGAAGGGCAGAAGTAAGAGTGGCTGACAGCTTACCAAGCCCGTAACGGTTTCAAGCGATACGGTTCACCCTGTACCCGAAGGTACCTGGCTAGCGTATCTAGCCGCTACGGCCAAGAGACTCCGAAGAGTCTTAGGCTTCCCGAGGGCTCGCGCACCTCAGTACCACGGAGAACGTAGGCGGGCTTAACTTCTGGGTTCGGAATGGGACCAGGTGTGGCCCCGCCACTATGGCCGTCAAACCGCTCTTCGGTCCGTCTAATATCGATGTCCTATTTAAGCGTTGCCGAGCTCAGGACTGCGCGGTTTTTCGGTCTGCCCAGAGCGGACAGAAACGGTTGTAGAATAGGCTATTTCAATAGTCATATGAGCCTAGCACGGACCGCATAAGATGCGCAGGATTGCAGCAGTCACTTTCGACCTATGGGACACGCTAATCCAGGAGTACCCCGGAGGATCGGACAAGGTCGCCGGACTCAGGATCCACAGGATAGGCTCGCTTCTGGAATCCCGGGGTGTTGTCCACACGCAGAAGGAAATCGAGTTTGCCTACGAGGATACGGGCGATTTCCTCCAGCTCGCATGGAGCAAGAAGAGAGACATTCCAGTCCATGATCAGGTTCTTTTCATGCTGAGTGCCATCGACGACAAACTCGCGAGCAAGTTGAGCAAGCAGGATCTCGCCGAAGCTGAGAGGATCTATGCGGAGAGCATCTACGACAATCCGCCCAGGGTCCTGCCGGGTGCGAGAGAGGCTCTGGAAGCTCTGAAAGACAAATCGTACAGGATAGGACTGATTTCCAACACCGGCCGCACTCCAGGCTCGGCCCTCAGAACGGTGATGGAGGACATGGGCATCCTCGAGTTCTTCGACGCGACGACATTCTCCAATGAGACGCTTGTGAGGAAGCCTTCCGAGGGTGCGTTCAGAACGACACTCGACAGGCTAAAGGTCATCCCGAAGGCAGCAGTGCATGTCGGAGATGACGCCGAGAGCGACATCATAGGAGCGAAGAAAGCTGGCATGCACGCACTCCACGTCGTCGCTCCGGGTCAACTGGCATCCGACTCCGCCGATGGCAATGTCAGGTCGCTTAGTCAGGTCCTTGAGAGCGTCGAGCGACTCTAGGAACGTTTTTCAGGAGGATCGAGAAGACCTATCGCAGAGATATGGACGTCCATGTCCTAAGAAAGGTCTAGAGTATCGCCAGCGCGAGCGCTATGAGGGTGCCGAGCCCGATCGATGCGAGGTTGTTGCCAAGCTTCCCTATCTTCCCCCGCCGCTCCAGCGTCGCCCCGATCACGCTGTCTATCTGGCACCCGAGGAACCCGCAAAGCATGGGGATGAATAGCGTCGATGGTCCGGAAAGGAGGGACTTGTCGAAGAATGCGAACATGACATAGGCGACGGTCGACGTGATCGCCGCAGCGACGAACGCCGCGAGCTGCCCCGTGAGCGACACACCACCGTCCGAACCACGCTTCGTGCGCTCGAAGGTGGTTATCAGGTAGACCCGAGGATCGATGATTCCTATTTCGCTCGCCGCCGTGTCAGATGCGGCGACAGCGATCGCGGATGCGAATAGATAGCTCGCGATATCCTTCGAGAACGGATTGTCAGAAGGGCTCGACCACTGCGAAAGGAAGCTGGCAAAGGCTATAACCGCAGGGACGGCACCGTTCGCCACGACGTTCCTCCATGTTCTCTCTCCCCTGGCGCCCTCCTGGAAACCTTCGGACTTCTTCCACTCAAATCGGTATTTCGTCGCCCCGAAGCTCGAAACGAGGAACACCAGCAGCAGAAGCAGCCATAGAACGTTCCCGCAAATGCCTATTACCATCCCGACGACGAATGCCGAGACGGAGCCCGAAAGGTTGAACACCTTTCGGTAGTACGATGCGCAGGCCATCGCAATGCAGAATATGGTCACACTTACGACCGTGAGCGTGTCAGGAAGAGGAGGGTTCAACGAATCACCCTGGTCTAGCTCGTCCTGAGCGAGCCTGGAAGGACGGGCATCCT
>JBASRQ010000076.1:0-1572 GCA_049273895.1 Thermoplasmata archaeon | reverse complement strand
CCCTTGAGGAGCCAGTAGGTGGCAACTCGGATTCAATCAGCAGGGATTGAAGCCGGACCTAGACCCCTTTCCAGGACGAACCGCTTCCTCAATCTGCCTCGGATCTAGCACGAGCCGGCAGTTATCTTTGTCCCGGCAAGGAGCTGACGCAGACAAGGTTTATCAGTATTCGCATTGGTCCCTTGATCTCGAGCGACTTGTCTTGTGAGGCCCTCTCTTCTTGGCACCAATCCCAACAGGGCAGACGCGTATGCAGACACCGCAGACCTGTTCCCAGCCTGACAGATCGAGCTTCTTTCCTATTCTGATGTGCTGATTGTCACAAGCTTTCTTGTCAACTGTTCGAACACCTTTGAGGGCTTTCACCGGACATGCTCGGATGCATTTGTCACAATCCATGCAGAAATCAATCTCCAACCTCTTGTCAGGTATGAGGTTTGCGTCTGTGATGACAGAGACCAAGCGCATTCTAGCGCCGTATTTCGGCGAGAGGAGGAGGCTGTTCTTGCCGAACACCCCGAGCCCTGCCAGCTCGCCAGCATGCCTGTGCGAAATATCGCCTCTCATGCGCTTGAGATCGTAGGGCGAAGATGCAGGGACCTGGACCGCGCGATGCCCATTCTCCTGGAGAAACTTCGCGAGCCTGAACGCGATTCTGTTGAGCTCATTGTTGGCCGACGTGTAAGTTGCCGAATACTCGCGGCTAGGAGCGGATTCGAGAGCCGCATGTGGGAGTGCGACAGCGATTACTATGACGCTTCTCGCCCCCCTCAGGATGTCCTGCGGGCGATGTCCTGCAGGCGCACTGGCGAACGCCTTCTCTGGAGCTATTCCAACGAGATCCGCTCCTAGTTGCGTTGCGAGTTGCTTCACCTCGCTCCTGAACTTGCTTGTCATTGCCATCATACCCCGATGCCCATTCCTCCATGAGAATGTTCCTGACATCGTCCGTTGGCGAAGGATGGAGGGACGCAGGTCTTCACGATTACCGTACGGTCTCACTGATTTCCAATGAGTGAGAGGCGTCTCCACCGCATGCTCCAAGGAGGCCGGTAGAACAATCTCGTTGGGAGAAGAGATCGTCCCCTTCACAAGCTAGTATGTTGTGATTTGGCATCAATCATGAGCAGGTCAACGTCGGCCTTCAACAGATAGCGAAAGCCCAAAATCTGGCCTTCGGACTTCAGGCATTTCGTCTGCTTGAAGTGCGACGATGCGAAACTGACCAATTCCGCCTCGGCGTACTATGTTGGACACGACAGCTCCAGAGGAGAGACTTACCACAACTGGTATGCGAATCTTCCCGTCGACGATGCCATTCTCGAACAGGAGCAAAAGATTCCGGACGGCATCCTGGGGATGCTCAGAAAGCCAGAGATCGAGCTTGTCAAAGATATTCCGAAGCCAATGATCGACCTGATATCTCGGTTCATGGAGGGCCAGATTGGCGAGCTCGATCTTGCTCTCCAAGCTAGCAAGATCCGAAGCACCTTGCAACAGAATGCAAAGAATCTTAAACCCTGATTCTCAGATGCCATCTATCTACAATTTCAATGTGGCAAAGGATTATCT
>JBASRQ010000048.1:0-5619 GCA_049273895.1 Thermoplasmata archaeon | reverse complement strand
ACTGGCATCATGGTCGCGAACATGTTCAACAACGGCGGTGGCGCGTGGGACAACGGCAAGAAGTACATTGAGGCGGGGAATTATGGCGGCAAGCGCTCGCCTGCGCACGCGGCTGCGGTTGTGGGTGACACAGTCGGTGACCCGCTCAAGGACACCGCTGGGCCTTCGATACACGTGCTCGTGAAGCTGCTGTCGACTGTGACGCTCGTGTTTGTCGGTCTGTTCATCTAGCTCTGAGGGAGTTGACTCATCGACAAACCATATATATGACCACGGGCATCGAGAAGCCCGCGAGCCATTTCATTAGAGGACTGTCTAGATGTACGTGATAGCGTCCAAAGAAGATGTCGTCAGGATACCCCCCAACCTTCTGGGCGAGGATTTCCGAAAGCTAGCCATCAGGCTGACCCAGGAATCCTTCCAGAACAGGGTCGAGGGCGACGGCAGCTACACTGTGCTTGTCCGCAATATTGATCCACAAGGCGGCGGAAGGATAATTCACGGGGACGGCGCGGTCTATCAGAAGGTCAAGTTCGAAACGCTCATGTTCAGGCCTGTCCTGCACGAGGTCGTTGAGGGCAGCATATGCGAGGTGCTCAAGTTCGGCGCGTTCGTCAGGTTCGGGCCGCTCGACGGGCTCCTGCATATCAGCCAGATAATGGACGACAGGATCGATATCGATGTCGACGGGCACAGGCTGGTGGGGAAGGACACGAAACGCGAGCTGAGGCTCGGGGACAGTGTGCGCGCGAGGATAGTCTCGCTCAGCATCAACGAGCGCAGCCCTAGGGAGAGCAAGATCGGTCTCACCATGCGCCAGCCAGGCCTCGGCAAGCTCGAGTGGATCGAGGAGGACCGCAAGAAGCGGGAGGAGAAGAGCAAGGGATGAAGATCGAGAAGGCCTGCAAGAAATGCTCCTTCATCACGGAGGAGGACAAGTGCCCTCTCTGCGGCGGCGAGACCTCGAAGGAATGGCAGGGATATGTCGTGATCCTCGACCATACGAAGAGCGAGATCGCGAGGAGAATGAGCGTACATGTCAACGGCAAGTTCGCCCTCAGGGTTCGATGAGTCGTTCCCTCAGAAGGACCTGGAGCTCCCTGAAAACCTGAGAGAGGAGCTCGGAAGGCCCATAGGAAAGCTCGTGTCCGCATGGTCCCTCAGAAAACACATAGAAGGCAGCCCCCGCGTGATAGCTGTGGGGGATGTCGTCACCATCACTCTCCTTCAGATGAAGCTTGAGCCGGATGTCGCGGTCTTCGACTACAAGACCCAGAGGTCCGAGGACTACAAGGCGAAGGAGCGGATCTCGAAGATGGGCGGGAAGCTCGTCAAGGTCGAGAATCCGCCGGCCAAGATAACGCGCGCGCTCTGGAAGGCGGTCAGGGACGCGGCGAACGCGAAGGAGAGAGTCAAAATCGAGGTCGTCGGAGAGGAGGACCTCGCGGCGCTTGTGGCGATCGCCACCGCGCCGGACGGAGCTCACGTCATATACGGCCTGCCGAAGAGGGGCCTGATGGTCGTCCTCGTGGACAAGGACTCGAGGGCACTGGCGACCGCTGCGATAAAGCGAATGGCAAGGTGAAGCGATGGAGATCGAGATAGTCTCGAAGAAGGAGAACGAGTTGTTGGACAGGACTGAGGTCACTTTCAAGGCTTTGCACCCCAAAGAGGGCACGCCGCAGAGGGAGGTCGTTCGGGAGAAGCTGGCCTCGATGCTGAAGGCCAGCAAGGACCGGGTCATAGTCGATGCGATGGATTCTGAGTTCGGCAAGATGGAGACGGTCGGCTACGCGAAGGTCTACAAGACCAAGGAGGCCGCCATGAAGTTCGAGCGGGAGCATGTGCTCGTGCGGAACAAGCTGAAAGAGGCCGTCAAGAAGGAGAAGAAGGCAGCAGCTCCTCCTCCAGGCAAGCCAGCTGCAGCTTCGCCTGCCAAGCCGGCTGAGAAGGCCCCTGAGAAGCCAGCGGAGAAGCATGCCGAAAAGCCCGCGGAGAAACATGCGGAGAAGCCTCCGGAGAAACATCCCGACAAGAAAGGCTGAGATCAGGACGGTGACTATCAATGGCTGACAAGGAACCGAAGGCGAAGACACTTAGGATCGCGAAGAAAGACTACTTCAAGCTCGATGGTGGGAAGCTCACGAGGACGAGAAAGCATTGCCCGAAGTGCGGTCCTGGCGTGTTCATGGCCGAGCACGCGAACAGGGTCTCGTGCGGCAAGTGCGGCTATACAGAATTCAAGAAGAAGTAGAAGCCTTTGGCGGCGCCGCCGTGTCGCAGCTACTGCGTTCTGATGTCGCAGGTCTTGCCGGTGCAGAGCACGCAGGCGACCAGATGTCCCCCTCCTATGTCCAGCAACGGAGGTTCCTCGACGCTCTCGAACTTCACGGCCAAGGCAGTCCTTGCTCCTTTCACCGTTTTGATGCTCACATCGCCAACGGCCTCGGCCAACTTGTCTTTCTTCGTTCTCAGCCCCTCGAAATACTTCCTTAGCTCGGACACAAGATTCTTCCAGTTCACGTCCGGCCCGAAGACTCTTAGGGTCACGCCCTTTCTACCGGGCTTGACCGTCAGTAGCATGTTGCGGAACTTGGAGCTCGGCTCGCGATCGAATGCTTTCTCAACCATCAACGCCACATCTAGGGCAGCTTTCAGCCTATCTTGCTTCGGGCCCCCTAGCTTGATAGCTATCTCCCGGTTCGCAGCGACCTCGCCTATTCTTGCGACCGCATCGAACATCGGAAGCCTTCCTGCAGGGTCGGTGATCCTGGACTGCAGCCAGTTCTTGGCAGTGTCCATCTTTCCTCTGGACAGGATCTCGATGAAGGCGGTGAAGCCATCTGCTCGCACTGTATCGATGTGCTTCGACAGGATATGCTTGTCGTCCTTGATCTTTTCCCGCTCCATAAGGAAGGAGACGAGATCTCTTCCTTCCCAGCCGCAGTTCTTCACTGCGACCGAGCACCTCGGGTGGAACCTGCAGCCGTTCGGGGGGTTGATTGGGCTCGGGACCTCTCCCTCTATGCCTTTCCTCTCCTTTCTCCGCTTCGGGTCGGGTATTGGTATGGAAGCTATGAGCGCCTGGGTGTAAGGATGCTTGGCGTTGTTCAGGAACTCCATCGCGGGAGCCAGCTCGATTATCTTGCCCAGGTACATGACGGCGATCCGGTCGCTCATGTGGGCGACGACCGACAGGTCGTGAGATATGAACAGGTATGTAAGCCCGTACTTGCTCTGCAGGCGCCTGAGCAGGTTGAGCGCTTGTGCCTGGACCGAGACATCCAGCGCGGAAGTGGGCTCGTCGAGGACCATGAATTCGGGCTCGAGCGCAAGTGCCCTGGCAAGGGCGATTCTCTGCTTCTGCCCGCCGCTGAACTCGTGCGGGAGCCGGGTCATGTGGTCGTCTGACAGCCCAACCTGTTCAAGCAACTGGTGAATTCGTTCCCTCTGGGCGAACTTCACGTTCTTTGAGACCGAGTCAGGGGGCCCATGAATCGCGAACCCCTCACCAACTATCCTCTCGACTGTCAGCCTTGGATCCAGACTTGAGTACGGGTCCTGGAACACGACCTGCATCTTCTTCCTGATGCTCCTGAGTTGATCGGCGGGCATCTTCGTGACGTCCATCCCGTTGAACACTATCCTTCCGCCAGACGGTTCTACGAGGCGCAGTACGGCTCGTCCAAAAGTCGTTTTTCCGCACCCGGATTCGCCTACGAGCCCTAGGGTCTCTCCCTTCTGGATGGAGAGAGTCAGACCGTCGACTGCGTGGACGTGAGCTACGGTCTTGCCGAAGACCCCCTTCTTGACTGGGAAGAGCTTCTTCAAGTTCTCCGTGTAAATTATAGGTGTCGCTTCGCCCTTCGACGAACTATCTGGCATCACTCTTTTCACCCCCGACAGGATAGAGGTGGCATGACACGAAGTGTCCAGGCGCCACTTCAAGTCTCCTCGGCCTGATCTTCCTGCATTGCTCCATAGCGAAGTCGCATCTGTCGACGAACGAGCAGCCCGGGAAGGGATTCATTAGGTTCGGTACTGTTCCCCTTATCACAGCTAGCTCATCCTTCTGCTCGCCCAACTTTGGGAATGCTGTCAGAAGGCCACGAGTGTAGGGGTGCAAGGGTTCCCCAAACAGCGCGAACGTCTCTGCCTCTTCGACGATCCTGCCAGCGTACATGATGCACACCCGGTTGCAGGTCTCCGCGACAACGCCTAGGTTGTGAGTGATGAGCATCATTGAGCTTCCCGTCTTCTTGACCACGTCTTTGAGGAGGTTCAGGACCTGGGCCTGGATTGTCACATCGAGGGCAGTCGTGGGCTCGTCTGCGATTAGTAGCGAGGGGGAGCACGAAAGGGCGAGTGCAATCATAACGCGCTGCTTCATGCCCCCGCTGAGCTCGTGAGGATATTGCCTTAGTACGCTCTCAGGGGCAGCGATCCTCACGAGTCTCAGTATCTGGAGTTCCTTCTGCTGCAAGACAGCCTCGTCATAGATGTTCTGGTGCAGCGAGATGACCTCCCCCAGTTGATGTCCGATAGTGAAGACGGGGTCGAGAGACGTGGACGGGTCCTGGAAGATCATCGAGATCTTGCTCCCCCTGATTCCGCGCATCACGTCATCCGGAAGCTTCGTGAGCTCGACATCCTTGAACTTGATTGAGCCAGCGGTGATCTTTCCCGGGGGCGGGACCAACCTGAGAATGGAGAACGCGGTCATGCTCTTGCCGCAGCCCGTCTCGCCGACGATGCCGAGCGATTCATTCTCGTATATCGTGAGATCGATGCCGTCGAGGGCGGTGACCGTCCCTTCACGCAGGATGAATTGCGTCTTGAGGCCTTTGATTTCAAGGACTGGCTTCTTCCCTGGGATCATCTTCTCAGCCCCTTCATGCGCGGGTCAAGGACGTCCCGAAGCCCGTCCCCGAGCAGGTTGAATCCTAGAATCGTGAACACCATCGCAACTCCGGGGAATGTCGCGATCCAAGGAGCCTCCTCAAGGGAGTTTATCCCGCGCTGGAGCATGTACCCCCAGCTTGGAGTTGGCGGTTGCGTGCCCACACCGAGGAAGCTCAGGCTGCTCTCGATGGTGATCGCGTCAGCAACGCCTATCGACGCCCAAACAATCAGTGGTGCAAGGCAGTTGGGGAGGATGTGGGTGAACATGATCCTACTATTCTTGGCACCAAGGGCTCTGCTGGCCTCAACATACAGTCTCTCCCTGACCGTGAGGGCCTGACCACGGATGAGCCTCGCAAAACCGGCCCAATAGGAGATCGAGATTGCCAATATCACGTTCGTCAAGCTCGCGCCAAGCGCCGCGGCAAAAGCCAGCGCCAGGAGGAATGCGGGAAATGTCCAGAAGAGGTCGATGGTACCGGCAATGAGGTAGTCCACCTTGCCACCAAAGTAGCCGGCCGTCAGTCCCAACACGACTCCGATTGTCATGGAGAATAAGATCGCGAGCGTGCCGACTGACAGCGACACCCTAGCGCCCCAAATCACGCGGCTTAGGACATCGCGGCCCTGCTCGTCGGTGCCGAACAGACTATGCCATGAGGGCGCTCGATAGTGAGTCGTAATATCAGGGTTGATTTCTGTTGGATTGGCAATCGG
>JBASRQ010000039.1:0-6837 GCA_049273895.1 Thermoplasmata archaeon | reverse complement strand
AACATGACGACGAAGAACACCGCGAACGGTCGGTTCATTCTCACGTCTGTGTACATGTGAAGCTCCACCGTGAGGAGAAAGCCGATAGTTGTCAGGGAGAAGGCGAATGCGAGGGAAGTGAAATGGCCCCACCAAGCCACGTGCTCCACGAGTGTCTGCGAACCTTCGGAAATATGAATGATTATTGGCGCGGACAACAGGATGGTCATCTCCCATGGAAGCGCCCTGAAGGGGTCTTTCATCGATATGATCGGGAGGATGTACAGGGAGATTGCAGCAATCCCAAATGCGACCCACAGAACATCGAACTTCAGGACCGTGTACACAGTGGAGAGGAAAAGGACCAGGCTGGCAACCCAGGAGAGCTGGGCTTCGACTATCTGTTCGGGGGACTTCGACGCGAAAGGTCCCTTCACCTTGGCGACACCTGAGACCATGGCCGTGAACCTTGTCCAATTATGGACCGGTCGGTATTAACGATTGTTGGCAGCATGGTTCATCCGGGGTGCTCAAGTAGCTGCTTCAGCGACAAAACTGGGTCACGACTTCTTCTCGGGGGCAAAGCGGAACTTACCCGCCGGAACTCGGATCTCGAATTTCGCGCCCTTGCCGGGCGTCCCCGTTTCCTCGATGCCTACCCCGGTTATCCCCAAGATCGATCTCGTCATGAACAGACCGTAACCCGTGTGCTTCCCGTAACGAGGTTCGAAGGACAGCTTCTTCTCCGATTCTGGAATGCCAACGCCGTCGTCCTCAAGGGAGATCGTCACCGCATCCTTCGACTTCTTGAAAGACAGCGTGATTTTGGAGACCTTCTCGCCATGCCTTATGGCATTTTCCACCAGATTGCGGAAGACCTTGTCGAGCATGGGATCGGCGTAGATCTCAAGTCCGCCCAGCTCGTGCACGATAGAGATGTCGCCTAGGTTCAGACCTGCAACGCCGCGAAGCAAGGCTGGCTCCACCGGGATCCACTCGGGATTCTTCACGCCCATTTCCTGATAATCCGCTGTGAACTCGAGTTGCCCCTGAAGCGCCTTGGCTGCCGCGTTCATCTTCTCGAGATATTGCAGAACAGCCTTGTCCTCGACGACGCCCCTGGCAATGCCCATCCATCCTTCAAGGATGGCGAGCTGGTTTAGTCCATCGTGCCTGGTCACACTCCCCAGAAGCTGCAACTTCTCGTTGGCCTGCTTGAGCGCGTCCTCGTAGTGTTTTCGATCGGTGATGTCCACATTGGTTCCCATCACCTCGACCGGCTTGCCAGTTTCGCCGACCTTGACCTCCACTGTCGAGGACATGTGTCGAACCTCGCCATCCGGTCTGACGATGCGGAAATCGTAGCTCGTTGATTTGCAGTCATGCAATGCCTTCTCGACCATTCCCTTGACCCGCTCACGATCTTCAGGATGCACTAGGTCGAGATAGCCCTCGGAAGATACGCTGAATCCTTCGGGCTTCACGCCATAGAGGGAATAGAGCTCGTCTGACCATTCCGAGGTATTCTTGGAGATGTCCCAGCGCCAAAAAGCGAGGTTGCCGATCCGCTGGGCCTCCGTCAGTAGCCTTTGGTTCTCTCGCAAGGCCTCTTCCGCACGCTTTCGCTCAGTGTCATCACGCACATATTCGATGACTCCAATGAGTTCTCCACTCGATGGGTCTAGCATTGGGAAACTGTACAGGTCGAGCCATCCCACCGTCTTCCCCTTGGGACCAGCCAGTGGAACAATCTCGCGTGCGGTCTTTCCCGTACGCAGAGTCTGCCGGGTCGGACACACATCACATACCTTGGTCCGACTATGATATGCGTCATAGCACTTCTTCCCGACAAGAGGCATGGCGTGCGCATACCACCGTTCCATCGCAGGGTTCACGCGAACTATGTTCATGTCGCGGTCCAGGATGCTAATCCCGTCCTGGATGCTGGAAAAGACCAGCGACATGAAACGCTCGTTCTCCTCCAGAGCTTTCTCAGCTCGTTTTCGGTCCGTGATGTCGACTATGATTCCTTCGTGGTGGGTCGCCACGCCTTCGGATTCGACCCGCCTGAAGGTCCTGTCGTATACCCAACGCACATCCCCGGATTTGGTGACAATCCGATACTCCTGCTCAAACTCCACGACTCCTTTCTGAGCGAATTCTTCCAACTCAGTCTTGATGCGTTCCATGTCCCCAGGATACACAACATCGGAGTAGGTGATGCGACCGCTCAGGAAGTCCTCGGGAGTGTAGCCGAACTGCTGGATATTGTCGGAAACGAAGTCTACGTTCCATTTGTTGGTTGTCCGCCACAAGAACACGACCGCCGGGCTCCTGGTGATTATCTCCTCGAGATCCTTTCGCTTCGCGAGGGCGCTCCGCAACTCCTCCTCAGCCTTCACGCGTTTCGTGACATCTGTGACCACCGCAAGCGCTCCCCTGTACACGCCGGTCGAGTCAGTGATTGTGGAAGTGCCCGTGGTGACGTGGATTCGACTTCCGTTCTTGTGAATTAGGTCAAAACCATGTTCTTCCGAAATGCCCTGCTTTCGCAGCTCGATATTGCGCCGGGCAATTGCGATGCCCGCTTCATCGATGAACGAGAAGAATGGCTTCCCGAGCATCTCTTCGACCGTGTATCCGAGCATGTCAGCCATCCTCGGATTTACGAAGGACGTCACTCCATCGGCATCGATAGACCATATTCCTTCGTTGGCCAGCTCGATCAGCTGGCGATACTTCCTCTCGCTCTCATGCAGTGCCTGGATGCTCCGCTTTCTCTCTACCGACTGTCTGATTAGGTTGACGAGCTCAACGAACTGCGACCTCGGGTCTCCTCCCTTCTGGAGGTAGAAATCCGCACCCTCGTTCAGCGCTTCGATGGCCACGTCCTCCCGGCCCTTGCCCGTGAAAAGGATGAAGGGGATGTCGTTGCCTTGGGCCCTGACGATCTTCAGCAGCTCGAGACCGTTGATCTCCGGCATCTGATAGTCCACAACAATCGCGTCGAACTCTCCCCCCTGTACCCTCTCTAGCGCACGCCTTGCTGACCTCTCAGTCTCCACTCTGAGGTCCAGCTCCCTCTCTAGGAGGGGCTTGGCAAGATCGAGGAAACCCGGTTCGTCATCGATGAGAAGGATTTGTATCAGAGCAATCCCCCGGATTCACCCGGAGATAAGTAAAATCGCGAAGCATAGTATTTATTAGCTGTGTCAAAGGAGAGGAGCGCTGAGGGGGAGATTCGAGGCCAGTGACTACTGGCAGGAAAAAGCAATCGGTTTTAGGATTTCTACATTCATCCGGGGCCCCTTCAATCAATGCCAGTACCAAAGGCAAAAACGCTTTTCGCTGCTAGCGAAATATGAGCTCGAGAGGGCTCGGACAAGCTATTCCCGAGCTACCAACAGCTAAGAATCCGGAGGCGTTGGTCAGTCGCGATGTTCGTCCAGAGCAGAACCGATGCGATGTCCTAGGTATTGAGCAAAGGCATTCTCGGATATGTATCTCTGTCCCTGCTCGAGCTCTTCCGTGCTCTGGAACACCTCGTGAAGCCTGAATACCCCGAAGAGGGGTGTAAGGTCGATAGCCTGCGTGCGTTGGGCGATGAAGTCCCGTACGATCCTGTCGAAGCTGTGACCTTGGCATATCGGGCAACCGCAGCCAGAATCCTCCCGTCTGTGGCTCCGAATCCAGTCCTCTATCCGCGGCAGACTGAGCGTAGGCCTGTCGTAGTACCGCAACTTCCTATAGCTAGGCGGCGGGCCACCTCCGCCACCCCACGGTATCCCAGCGGAGACAGTGTCTATGCCGTAAATCTGGGGAAGGTGCATTTGGGCTATCGGCCCCGCCGCTGCATGCGAGATCCTCTCGACAGCAGACATGTGAAGCCATACATCTTTGTCGTTGTGGCTCCTAAGGAAAGAGTAGTTGATCTTGTTAGCCGTGATGGAACCATAAATCAGTCCAATAACCGGGAATCGGGACTTCTCGTCCCAGAGACTTCTGATGGTGGACTGAAAAGTCTCCTCAGGGAGTTTCATAGGGACATGGGGCACCGCCACAACCTTGCGTCCGTGCGTTTCCGCGCAACGTTCAACGTATGAAGCCCATCTGTTGTAATGCCTTGACAGATTCCGCAGTTGTCCCGCACTGTGGGGAATGGAGACCATGTCAAGCCCGGATTCCACCTGGACGTCAAGAATCAATCGAATCACCTCGTCGGAAAAATTGTACTCGAACGGGTACTGAGGGTAGGCCTTGGAAATCACGTATTTCATTGTGTCAGTGTATGAGGAGGCCGTTCGTAGTCTGCTAGAGTAGGAGCCGTTCCTCGACCCAAATCTCTTGATGTCATCCGAATTGAATCTGGCGACATACTCACCCACTGAATTCTCGAAGGGCTCCACGATCTTCAGGTTCTTTTTGTAGTTGTACTCGGTTGATGTCGCCGCCCGCGAGGGTGTCTTGAACTCCCCCTTATCGGTGCGGATCTCTGCCACTCTAGGGCCGAAGTCATCGGTTCGGCGCACTCTGAATCTCTCAATCCTCACGTTTGTGCCCTCCGATTTGCTTCTTGATTCGGGACCTGGCAGCATATGCGCTAAACTCTTCATAAACCAATCGAAGAAGGCCCTGTGAGCCTAGCTCGTCCCACGCTCGCCTGCGGCGCCGAAGGTCTTCCCAGACTTTTGGTAAGATCTTTTCTTTGGCGCGCTTGACGGCTCTCTTCCCCTCATTTGTGAGCACGAAACCCGTCCCTTCACGGCCTCTAAGTGGGAGTTCCTCTATGAGCCCCCTGCGTACAAGCTCCGAGAGGAGTTTCGCCAATTTTCTGCTGAATGGACCCATATGGTAAGGTATGAACTCCATTGACTCAACTTGCATGTCGTGGAGCGGCACGAAATCCTTTTCGAGGAGGAACATTTCCTTTTGCATGACGAGGGCCCCTGAGACGTCCATATCCGGGTAAGTGCCCATAAGTAGCAAGACTGCATCTTCCATCGAGATGGGGGCGACGCCTGTGTGCTGAGACTGCAGTTCGGTTTCGAACGCCTTTAGGTCATCCGCGAGGAAAAATCGCTCCTTGCACAGCCTACAGATCTTCCCTCGAACCGTGTGCCCCTCTATATTGAAAGTAGCTGGCTCCAGCTCATGCTTATGGTCCGCAGCCTGATTAGCCTTCCTCTTCTTGGCTAATTCCATAATCTCGTCGAGCGTTATCATGGTCTCTTTGCCTCACCTACATGGGTAACGAGCCAGCATTCCTCTTTCGTGGTGTAGTGGTAGTTGGCAACAGCCACCACCTTCATCCATTGGTGCCGAAACGTCGAGCACCTTTCGATCACATCGCTCCTTCTTTGGCATTCGGAGCAGTCGACTCCTTCGTCCAATATAGCCACTATGTCGTGGATGGACATACGCCAACGGAGGCATTCGCCAACGGCCGAGGTACTCAGGAAGACCGGAAGCCCCCGGAACTCCATCTCTGTCGTGTCGTCGAATTCGGCCATGTGACTGAAGAGAGAAGTAGAGTATTGCGCTGCAATAATAGTTGTCATAGCAGACGATTCTGCTAACTGTCACTGGAGAGCGTACGGCCATTCCTGACAGAAGAAGGAGCCAACGTTTAAAAGGTTACCTCGGGGCACTCGTAATGTGGCGTGACGCCGTCAGAACGGCCAAATACATCTCAGAATCATATGTACAGACTACTGATGATTTGAGGTTGGTCCGAGGGTCAGGTTCATGAACATCGACTCGAGAGTGAGAATCCTAGTCGTTCTGGCTGTCGTTGCCATCATGCTATCCGCGATTGGCCTGTACGCTTGCTTCAGCATGCGAGAGGAGGAGTCCTCTGAAGATGTCCTTCAGCTGGAACCACTGGATATCGAATTGGGGTCGTACTACCCTTGGCTGTGGATCAACTCGACTGATGACTCTTTAACAGTAGATCACAGCTGTAGACTCGACATCAACTTCTTCAATGAGAGCACAGGCGAGCGAGCCTGCACAATTAGCACTGATAGCATTTTTCGCTTCGCCAATGGAACTTGGTCGCTCATGCAACAGCTGGACTTGCAGAACCTGAGTCCTGGCAACTATTCTATTGATTTGTACGTTAACTGTACATTCTATGCATTCGAAGCACCTGCGCCCCCTCCCAAGTATGGCCGTCTCCATGGGAACATCAGTCTGCCCTCAGAACGCCCCTTGTTACCCAGGGTTCTCGGAGTCAAGCTAGATTATGACGATGAGCATGGTGCTTGGCGCTACCATGTTGAGCTTGAGGATCCGGATCAGGATGGCGACACGGCATATGTCTATGTCTCCAACAAATCAGGGTTCACGGTTTTTCACACCCCCTGGATCAACAACACCAATAGGAGTCTGACGTGGGTTCTGGAAGGCTTCGTGGAAACAACCGCTCCATCTGACTTCTTGGGGGTCGAGGTGAAGGACAAGGACGGACCGCACTCCGATGCGTGGTTCAGACGGTGACCTTTTGCGCAAATTCAGGATCATCGGGATGCTATCATCACAGGAAATCACAACCGGAACTGAGAGATGAGAAAGTGCTCCCGCCAGGCCGCACACCCGATCCAAGCCAGACATCCTTTTTCTGATTTCAATCAGGAGGAAATAAGGCAGGGGCTAAACCTCTCGATTCTTCTATTCGGCTAGCCTCAGCAACAGAAGTCCTGCTAGTCCAACGATTATCGCTATGATACCAGGGACACCCATCGGATTGTAGAAGATTGTTCCCTTTCCTTCTTCCACGACGGTCGTCGAGGCTAGCAGGACAGCAATAGCTCCGACTACAGTGAGCACCAGAAAAGGCAACATCAGGAACAGCAGCTT
>JBASRQ010000034.1:0-6305 GCA_049273895.1 Thermoplasmata archaeon | reverse complement strand
GCTGCCGGCCCGAGATATCCCGGGTTTAGCCAGGCCATCGTGCACGCGCTTGTGCAGGCCCCGCACATTATGCAGTCTATGGGCTCGTTGATCGGGACCCGCTCCTTCGGCAGCTGGATGTACTCCTTCTCTGGGTACGGTTCTTTGCCCACGAGGTACGGCTTAACCGCCTTCAGTCTGTCGAAGAAGAGCGTGTAGTCGACCGCGAGGTCCTTGACGATCTTCTGGTGCGGAAGAGGGCTGAGCGCGATCTCGTTCACGTCCAGGAACTGGCTTATCTGGGTCTCGCACGCCAGTCTGACCTTTCCCGCGATGACCATCGCGCAGGAGCCACAGACTCCGGCCCTGCAGCAGAACCTGAACGCCAACGTCCCGTCCTGATGGTTCAGGACCTCGAAGAGCGCGTCTAGGACTGTCATGCCTGGCTGGATCTTCACCTGGTACTTCTGCCAGTATGGCAACCTGTCCGCCGATGGGTCGAACCTCTGCACTCTCAAAGTCACTTCACCCTCGGTCATCTCAGTACCTCCTTGCTTCGGGTTTGTACTTCGTTATCTTGACCGGAGAATATGTGATGACGGGCCCGGAAGGAGAGTAGGTCGCGACGGTGTGCTTGAGGAAGTTCACGTCGTCTCTCTCCTTGAAGTCCAGCCTCGAATGGGCTCCCCTGCTCTCCTCCCTCTTGAGCGCGCCGACGATGATCGCTTCGGCCACATCGAGCATCCCCTCTAGCTCCTGAGCCCGGATCAAGTCCACGTTGTAGATCTTGCCTTTGTTCTGAATCGTGATGCTACTGAACCGCGCCTTCAGCTCGCGTATCTTCGCGAGGGCCTCCTCCATTGGCTTCTTGTCCCTGAAGATGCCGACCTTGGTTATCATCGTCTCTCTCATCTCCGCCCTGATGTCGGCGTGGTTCTCAGGCCCCTTCCTATCTAGCAGGCCGTCTATCCTGGCCTTCGCCTCTCTCATGCACTTCTGCATGGCGCCCTCGCCCTCCTTCTGTGTCTTCTTCGAGAGCACATAGTCGGCCGCGACGCGCCCAGAAATCTTCCCGAAGACCACGGTGTCGAGGAGCGAGTTGCCGCCCAGTCTGTTCGCCCCATGGACGCTTACGCACGCACACTCGCCCGCTGCGTAGAGCCCCTTGAACTTTGTAGCGCCGTTGATGTCGGTGTCGATGCCGCCCATAGTATAGTGCTGTCCCGGCTGGATCGGCACGGGCTTCTCGATTGGATCGACGCCGACGAAGTTGATCGCGAGGTCCCTGATGCCCGGCAGCCTCTCGAGTATCTTCTCCCTGCCCAAGTGTCTCAGGTCGAGGTAGACGTAGTCCTTTCCGTCGATGCCTCTGCCCTCGTTTATCTCGGTCTGGATCGATCTCGAAACGATGTCCCTCGGGCCGAGCTCCATCGCCTTCGGAGCGTACTTGGACATGAACCTCTCACCGAGCGAGTTGATCAGGTACCCGCCCTCACCTCTTGCCCCTTCGGTCATGAGTATGTTCGTGCCGAACAAGGAGGTCGGGTGGAACTGGATGAACTCCATGTCCTTGATCGGGACTCCCCGTCGGAAGGCCGCGGCGAGCGCTGAGCCTGAGCTTATGAGAGCGTTCGTAGACCTTCCGTATATCTGGCCGCTGCCGCCTGACGCGAATATGACCGCCTCGGCCATGAACGGCTCGAGTTCGCCCGTCTTGAGGTTCCAGCAGATGACCCCTCGGCATGCGTCGCCTTCCAGGACAAGATCCACAACCACTCGGTCCTCGTACAGAGGTATGTTCAGCTTGACCGAGCGCTCCCACAAGGTGTGGAGCATGTACAGTCCTGTCTTGTCGGTCGCGAAGCACGTCCTCGGGTAGCCAGCGCCACCGAAAGGCCTCTGGGCAATCTTGCCCTCGTCCGTCCTGGAGAACGGACACCCCCAGTGCTCCATCTCGTAGATGCAGCCCGGGGCTTCCTTCGTCATCAGCTCGGCCGCGTCCTGGTCCGCTAGATAGTCGCTCCCCTTGACAGTGTCGAATCCGTGCTTCTCCCAATTGTCGTCCGCGCCGGCAGGGTTGTTCGCCAGGGAAGCGTTCACGCCGCCTTGGGCCGCCCCGGAATGAGACCTCACCGGGTGCACCTGTGATATCATGGCGGTGTCGACCCTAGGAGCCGACTCTATGGCCGCTCTCAGGCCTGCCAGGCCACCGCCGATTACCAAGATCTTGTGATAGTACATTGCATCAGCCTCCTCAACCTGTTACGAAAGGCCAGAGTATGACGATGCCCCAGATGAGCATCGCGATCCCGAGTACCCAAAGGCCGACATCCACGGTCCTCTTCCTCCTAGCGAACATCTCGAAGTCGAACAGAATGGTCCTTGTTCCGTTGAGACCGTGGAGGAGAACCATAGCCAACATCGAATAGTCTATCGCTATGAACGTCAGCTCTCTCAAGCGCTCGTTCACCGAGGAGACCGTGATGTCCTCCCCAACATGCCAGTAGTGATCAACATAGATGTGCGTGGCGAGTAGTACGATGAGAAGGACGGCCGAGAGCCTCTGAAAGAACCAGGCCCATGTTCCCGCGACTTTCGATGTGGCGATTTTCGGTTCGGTCATCTGAACCATTCCCCCTTGAATAGACCAGCGTCGAACAGCATCCAGAACCCGACGACCACTATCACAGCAGCGACCGCCATCATGATCCAGAACACCAGCTTCTGATTCCTGATGCCGATGCCGAGGTCGAACAGCACGACCCTGAATCCGTTCACGGCATGGTACACCACCGCGCATACCAGCAGGAAATCCATGAACACGAAAGCAGGCTGCGCCGTCACCTCCATGAGGCTGTTGAATTTCTCATGGCTCAAGGATGCCTGCGTCAAGAACGACAGGTGCATGAAAACATAGATTACGAGAATGATCCCCGTCAATCTGTGCCCGACCCATGCCCACATGCCGGTCTTCATGTTCGTCGGCCAGAACTCGCTGTTTCTGCCGAACAACCACTTGAAGTCCCTTATTTTCATTCAAACACCTAACCGAGATCCGTCAGCCTCTGCGTCCCGACTCGGATCCCTGACCGCGCCCCTGAAAAGGGCTCGGAAGGTCCCGAATCCCCCGTCCGCCTAGACTGGCAAGAATGTACTTAAGCATATCTCTTCGAACAAAAACCAGACGATTTTCCTTGGGCTAGATTCAAACATCCGTGCATTGTCGTAAATGGAATTTCGAATTTCGTCTGCAATTACTGAAAGTCCTTTCAGTCTGCGGGATCGGAGAATGAGATGGAATAGTCACTCCAGACTGAATCCCACGGGGGCAACCATCAGCCGGCAGCTGGTTGTGAGCGGTTGTTCAGAGCTCCGCCAAGGCCAACAACTCCCAACAATGTCAAGTAGTGATATTCAAATACCGATGAGGCGAGAACCATGGACCAATACCAGTGCAATGTCTGCGGGTACGTGTACGATCCGGACAAGGGGGATCCCACCCAGTCAATCGAGCCTGGAACGTCTTTTGACGACCTTCCTGATGACTGGACATGCCCTGAGTGCGGTGCTGGGAAGGACGAGTTCACCAAAATCTGATTGAATCTAGAAATTCGCAGATGCACAGCTCCGGCTGCCCATTGCACGGGCTTCGCAATCACGGAAGCGTTCGGAAATGATACTTCGAATGGCCATAGTCGGCTTCGGGAATGTCGGACAAGAATTCGCTCGAATGCTTCTATTGAGACGAGACTGGCTGCTCAAGAAAAAAGGTCTCGATGTAGAAGTTCTCGCCGTTGCCACCAGATCCAAAGGCTCTCTGCTTTCCAAGACTGCGATAGACCTGGAGAAGGCTCTCGCGCTCATGAGGAGTCACGGGACGCTGGAAGGTTTCGGCCCAGAAGTGACGAATGAATCTCCAATCGGAATCATCGAGAAGTGCGACGCAGACATGATGGTCGAGCTCACGACCTTGAACATTGAGAACGGAAGGCCTGCCATCGACCACATCAACGCCGCGTTCAAGCAAGGCATGGATGTGATTACAGCCAACAAGGGCCCAATCGCGTTCGCGTACCATGAGCTTCGCGATAAGGCGAGGTCGAAAGGAGTTCACCTGAGGTTCGAAGGGACTGTGATGGACGGGACCCCAATCTTCAGCCTCGTCGAGAAGACCCTTCCTGGCTGCGAGATACTTGGGCTGGAGGGCATATTGAACAGCACCTCCAACTTCGTGCTCGACGAAATGTCCAAGGGCAGAACCAAGGAAGAAGCCATATCGGAAGCCCAAAGAAGAGGTATCGCTGAGGCCGACCCTTCGCTCGACATCGACGGATGGGACGCCGCTGCCAAGATCGCCGCTCTTGCGAACGTTTTGATGGACGCTGAGACGACTCCCAACGCCGTCGACAGGAAGGGCGTGAGAGAGGTCACAATCGAAGACATCAGGAACGCAGGGAATCAAGGCAAGAAAATCAGGCTGGTTGCATCTGCCAGTCCGGCAGAGGCCAAGCTCAGGCTCGAGGTCAAACCTCGGCTGATAGGAGCCGAACATCCATTCTGGTCAGTGGACGGCACATCGAGTGCAGTGACGATTAGGACAGACCTTATGGGTGACTTGACCATCATCGAGAGCAACCCCGGAATCACACAGACCGCTTACGCCGTGTTTTCCGACCTGTTGCTGACGGTGGAATCGATAAGGAACGGGACGCTCTGACGATATCACATGACCTCGAGACTGAATTCCATGTTGTCGTAGTAGAATCCTGACTTCGTTCTGTATTCGTACTCCGCACTGAGGATCGTCAGGTGGCCGGCCTCCTCGCCCACGAGCCAGTTGAATATCTCTCTCGCATTGTGGTTTCTAGTCTGAGCGCCGGCGGCCCTGTAGTACTCGATCGATTTCTTCTCCACCTCGATGCCGACCTTCAGCACCTCTAGTTCACCGGCATCTGCGCTCAGCTTGATTCGCTTGATTTCCTTGTCCTTGAAGACCGAAACCAGAGGATAGGTCGAAGCAAGTTCCCTGACCTCTTCAAGCGAAGCCCAGTTCTCTCCCGCGCTCAATCTAGAGAGCTCGGCATTGAGAATGTCAACATGCCTCTGCTCCTGTTTGACGAGGCTGAGGAACGTCTCCTTCGCCCGCTGGTGCTTGACCGTTTCAGCGGCCTCCTCGAAGAATGCCTTGCCTTCTATCTCCATCGCTATTGCGTTCCGCAACACTCCAAGATGGCCCGCTTCGCCACTTTCCATCTGATCACTCCGTGTGATGTTCAGACCATTTGAATGATATAGCGTTTTTGACGAATGGAACGGAACTTACATTAGCACATAGGACCTGCGTGGGTTCATGGCTGTGGCGCCGTGGATCAGCACCTTCATCGCACTTGCCCTGATTCCTGTCGCGTTTCTCTTCACGCACGCGTACCTGAGCGGGAGGAGAAAGCTTCCATATCACAAGGTGACCGGCACAGTCGGAATCCTTTGGGACCTCAGCCTATCACTATTCTATATGTTGTTCCGCCTGACGGGGGCCAATGTCGAGGGAGGTATTCTAGACATCTCTCCGGGCCTCGTTGTCTACTTCGCCGTGCACGGTATTGTGGCGGCCGCAGTGATGGCTCTTGAGCTTGCCATCCTCGGCACCGGAGTCATTCAATGGAGAACGCACAAGCCAGTGAAGTGGCATAGGCTCCTGTCTAGCCCGCTCTATGTGCTTTGGTTCGTCGCGTTCCTCTCGGGCGAGGTCGTCTATCTGGTCTACTATGTTCTTTGACCGGTCATTGCGCGGTGAGCCCGCCGTCGACGGAAAGCGCTGCACCCGTAACGAATGAGGATTGGTCAGAAGCCAGGAAGAGCACGGCATTTGCGACCTCCTCCGGCCTGCCGATTCTTCCAATCGGATGCTCTTCGTTCGTTCGTTTCAGATAGCTCTTCGGGTCACTTGATGCCCGCACTTCGCAGGCCAGCATCGGCGTGTCTATCGTGCCAGGGTTCACGCAGTTGACGCGGATATTGTACTTCGCGTAGTCAAGCGCCATCGCCTTCGTCATGATCGTTATGGCCCCCTTCGAGGCACAATACGCTGGACACGCACGGTTTCCTACGAGCCCCGCATCGGACGAGTTGTTGATTATCGACCCGCTACGCTGCTTCTTCATGTATGGGATCGCGAACTTGGTGACAAGGAAAGTCCCTTTGAGGTTAGTGTCAAGAACTCTATCCCAGTCCTCCTCGGTCGTATCCTCAGCCAGCTTCTCAAGGTAGACGCCAGTATTGTTGAAGAGGACATCGAGTCTTCCGAACCTCTCCACAGTGCCTTCAAC
>JBASRQ010000026.1:0-3524 GCA_049273895.1 Thermoplasmata archaeon | reverse complement strand
TCAGCGAAGACGAGACGGCATACCTCTTGAGGGGAAAGTTCTCCGGCGAGAAGGCCGTGAAGATAGAGAAGAAACTGAGAAGGGTAGGGCTCGATCTTACCTCATTTCCTCGAAACCTAGAAATCCTCCTGGGTTCTCAGCACCTATGATTCATGTGACGACCAAGAGGATGTCTGTCGCGCTGAGGTGGACTCTTTCCGGCCTTGCGAGGTGCTCCTTGCCAGTAGAAAACGCTTTGCCGTTCTAAGTTGCCAGGGAATCTGGCAGCCTTCTCAAGGAAGCAGCTTTGTGATGTTGAAACTAGCAGACACCCGGCTCTGAGAAAAGCCCATAGGGGCGGAAAGGCGACCGCCATGGAAGCGGCTACTAGGAAGGAACTACTCGATGCTCCTCCCCTTGCAAGGGTTCACGTGAATTCCGTCGTTCGGAATGGGAACCTGCAATGGCATGTTCTCTCGGTCTATGGAAGCAGGCCAGCGGCCCTTAGCTCTTGTGTAATCTTGTCGACAGCAATCTCGACATCCTCCGGCTTTCGGGCGCCAGTGCACACTAGCTTCCCGCTGCCGAACAGAAGCACGACAACCTTCGGCGAGTCGAGACGGTAAACGAGTCCAGGGAATTGCTCAGGCTCGTACTCGACCTTCTCAAGACCAATGCTGATGGCTATCGAGTTGAGATTGATCTTCGCCCCGAGGTCGCTTGAGGCGACGATGTTCTGCACCTCTATCTGTGGCGTGGTCTTGATAACGATGCCCGCGGCCTCGATCTTCTTGACCACCTTGCTGATAGCGGCCTCAACCTGTTCAAGGCTCTTGCCGCCGGTGCATACAGCCTTTCCACTCCTGAAGAGCAGAGTCGCCGTCTTCGGTTCTTTGAGCCGGTAGATCAGCCCCGGGAACTGCTCTGGGTCGTATTCCGCACCATCAAGTGCAAGCACGATCGCCTTAAGATCTAGCTCCGTCCCGAGAGATGTCGAGGCGACAACGTTCTCTATCTTTATCACTGCCATAGGACCTACACCTGCCTGACGGTATTTGAATAGGTATCTAATAACCGAACCCTTTGTCCGCGATGCAAGCCAGAAAATCGAGTCCAGCTCGGTGCAATAACCATCTCATTGAGAAACAGCCAGTCGTCCGGGCTCACACATGGCCCCCTGCACACTTTCACTACCCGATGCATCAAGGATACAAAGGCTCACCAACAGGCAGCTGCTGGGTGATGCAGTGGATGTCCCCTCCTCCGATACTGATGTGCTCGCACCTGACGCCAACGATCTCGCGCTCGGGAAACAGAGAGGCGAGGGTCTCACGGGCGAGATTGTCCTCTCGAATACCATAGCTCGGGAAGACAACGGCGCCATTGGCGAAGTAGAGGTTCACATAGCTGGGCGTTGTTGAAACGCCTCCAACCAACATCGGCCTTGGCTGGACCATTCTCACTACCTCCAGACTTCGTCCCTTGGCATCAGTGGCTGACTCCAGCCGAGCCAGGTTCTCCTCCAATGTCCGATAGTTCGGATCAGAGGCATCTCTTGTGTGCGCAGCCAGCACGACGCGGGGCTTTACGAATCCAGCGACACCGTCAACGTGTCCATCAGTCATGTCGTCCTCGACTCCTCTGGCAAGCCAGACAACCTTTCGTATGCCCAAGTAGCTGGAAAGGACCTGCTCGATTCCCTCCCGGGACATGCTGGGGTTGCGGTTGACGTTGAGCAGGCACTGCTCGGTCGTCAGCAGTGTCCCGTCGCCATCGACGCTTATTGAACCTCCCTCGAGGACCATAGGCGCATCGTAACGCCTGACCCTCATTCGCTCTGCCAGGAGGATCGGCAGTCTGTCGTCCTTCTCGTACGGCTGCTTATGACCCCAACCGTTGAACCTGAAATTCACTAGCGCAAGGCTGTTGTTCTTCCTCCGGACGAAGATCGGACCGTTGTCCCTTGCCCACGAATCATCAAGCGACACCTCGACTACCTTCGCTTCGGAGCCGAGTCTTCTTCTCGCCTCCTGAGCGGTCACGGGGTCAGCAAGGACCGTGACTGGATCAAACCGGTCAATCGCCTTGATAACAGCGGAGTAGGCCCTCTTCGCGTCCTCGAAGTGGCCATGCCAAGTGAGTTCCCTACATGGCCAAGAGATGAGGCATCCAGCATGTGGGGCCCATTCCGCTGGCATGGAGAATCCGTCCTCTGCGGGCGTCCGCCGCGCTTTCTCGCTAGCGCTCCCCGCGGCCATGCCTCGACCTCCTCGCCTTTGTCAGGTCTCCGTAAGTGTGCGGCTGGCGCGTGTCGAAAAACCCAAAGAATGAGCGGGCATCCCGGACCTGCGAAAGGTCCAGGTCCACCAATATCGTCTCTGAGCGGCTCGTAGATGCGCGCCTGACGACCTTTCCCCACGGGTCCGCGACGAAGCTGCCTCCGTAAAACCTGATCCTCTCTTCCTGGCCGACACGATTCACGGCTGCAACGAACACGCGGTTCATTATCGCCTGCGCCCTCATAACAAGCTCCCACTCGGGGCGGGAGTCGAAATCCGGCCTTACCAGCTCGGAGCCTATCGCGCTGGGGTAGATCAGGAGCTCGGCGCCCTTGAGGGCCAAGGTCCTGGATACCTCAGGATACCATTGGTCCCAACATATCCCAAGCCCGATCTTGACACCGCCTAGACGGGCGACAACGTATCCCAGGTTTCCAGGCTTGAAGTAGAGGTCCTCTCTGTACCCTTCGGAGTCTGGAATGTGGACCTTGCGATAGGAGGCTCTCACCTTCCCGCTCTTGTCTATCAGCGCGAGCGAGTTGTAACACGTGCTAGTGTCTACGACCTCTGCAAACGGCAAAGCCACCGCCGTACCCGCCTCTTTCGAGACCTCTTTGAATTCGGCCAAGAGCCTTGCGTGATCCGGCAGATGCGCCGTCTGAGCTTCGCGATCTTCGAACTGGCCCACATATCGGTTCGAGAACAGCTCGGGCAGTATCCAAAGGTCCACATCTTCCGTATAAGAGGCAACTATTGCGCGCTTCGCAGCGGCGATATTCTCCTCAGGCCTCGACGAGCACCGCATTTGAACGAGAACGATTCTGAATTTTCCCGAGGCATTGCTGGACAGGGGACTCCGCCTCCATGCCTCATTTTCGTGCAAGCGTAATAAAGATTCCTGCAGAGGCTCAATACTATTCTTGAGGGGCAACCCCCATCCCCCGCACTATCATTTTGAGAAACACGCTATGTTTTTCCAATAAGGAATAGATATGATGGTGCTGCCGAACCAGACTTTGCTATTGCTTCCTTGATTCTCTCTCCCTCTTCCTTCAGGCGATTTCGGGTTTCCAGATCAGAGTAGTTCTCTATCCTTTTGAATGCATCATCAACCTCGTTGATAGAATTGTGAAATGTTGCCAGATTCTTTGGATCTTCGCACTCATGTTTCCTGTTACAGAATAGGCAGTCGATGGGATGTGTAGAATCGAAGACCTCCAGCTCTCTCAGCTCCAGACTGTTCACTATGTTCATGATTCTCTGTTT
>JBASRQ010000019.1:0-9109 GCA_049273895.1 Thermoplasmata archaeon | reverse complement strand
TGACTATGCTTCCATCGTTGCTGATGCTCGTCGGGGACCGAGTGTTCTGGCCGAACACGATGGCGAAGGCGACGCAGAGGGCGAAGTCGCTGGACGAGCGAGGGGGTGGCTACTTCAGAAAGAGCGTCCGGTTCTCTCTGAAGCACTCGAAAGCGATCGTGATGGCGGCGCTGATCATATCAGTCCCAGCCATCTACCTCTACTTCGCCCTCGTTCCGAGCTACGATTTCATGGCCAGTCTGCCAAGCGCCGAGAGCAAGCAGGGCATCAATGCCCTTGGAGCCGGCTTCGGGGAGGGCACGATAACGCCAACCTACATCGTGGTCCACTACAACGGACCGATACTCGAGGCGAACGGCTCGTTGAATCTGACCGCTGTTTCGGAACTAGAGCAATATTCCGTTCTCGTGGCGGGCCAGAACAATATCAGGAGCCTCTCAGGGCCAACCAGACCCTTCGGGAAGCCAGTAAATGGCACCTATCTCGATACCCTCCCGCCAGTCGAACGCGCCGCCTACGAAATGACAATGGCCAGCTCGATCGGCGATGACAATAGGACGATCATGCTCACAGTGGTCTTGCAGGACGAGCCTTTCACGACGGACTCGATTCGCACGATCGACCGCATAAGGGCGCTGGACCCGCAAGCGGAGAGCGACATCTTCCATGGCAGTGCAATTATCCTCGTTGGAGGTTCGACCGCAAGCATGTTCGATGTCTCGGGCACAGTCTCGCAGGATTTCCTCACGATGAGAGCGGTTGTCCTGATCGGGATATATATCGTCCTGATGCTGGTCCTCGGCTCTCTCTTGATACCGTTGAGGCTGATAATGACGGTGCTTCTGAACGTGACCTGGACGATCGCGCTGACGATGCTGATCTTCCAGTATGGGTTCGGCAACCCTGTGCTCTGGATGATGCCGCTCATTCTGTTCGTGGTCGCCATGGGCCTCGGCATGGATTACGACATATTCCTGACAACCCGAATCCGAGAGGAAGTCCTGAAGGGCAAGACGGACGCAAAGGCCATCGCGACCGCTGTGGAGCGCACTGGCGGGATCATAACCGCATGCGGACTCGTGATGGCGGGTGCCTTCGGCTCCATGATGCTGTCGACGACGGTCCTTCTGAGGGAGTTCGGGTTCGGATTGGCCTTCGCCATCCTGCTCGATGCGATGATCCTCAGGATATACCTCGTGCCGGCGATCATGCTGCTCCTCCAGAAGTGGAACTGGTACGCCCCCGGCAGGCTGCAGCGTGTCAGGCGGGACGAAAAGGCGCGAAAACATTAAGACACGGCTGACTACATATCTTCGGTTGGTAGCATGCGGTTCTCTTCTGCCCTTCTGGTCGCCCTGCTGACGGTGTTGCTCACGACGACGATGGTCGCGCCCCGAGCTTCCTCTCAGCCTGATACGAACAACTTCATGACAGTCGAGGGCAAATTGCTCCTGTCTGGTCTGGCCACTCTCGAGGGCTCTGGAAGCGTGGAGATCTCCTATGTTGGCGACCCAGCGGTCTCTCTCAGGACTGCCGTTTTCAGATGGTTCGACCTGAACGGAGATCAGTGGCTGGATGCGAACGAGACCAGGGCGTTCCTGACGACGTTCTCCCACGCTCTTGTGGGGAAGGTAATCTGGGGCATCACGATCAAGTCGACGACGAACTTCACAGGCAAGACGACCAAGTACATTACGGACCACACGAGCGGTCTTGTGCGGTCTGAATGGAACGCTACCCGTCCTATCATGTTCCAGCTGAGCTTCGATGGCTCTGGGAAGATGGAGACCAAGGTGATCGAGACAGCCCAAGGCGCCTATGACGCGTTTGCTGTTGCAGTCGCTGACGCCACCGGATACGTTTTCAACGGCACTCTAGTCGTCAAGGAGCGCGTCACGACGATCATGATTGGCAGCCTCACGAATCCGGACCTGAGCTCGGGGAAGATCAGTGCGTTCAGAAACCCGTTCGGTGGTGTGCTGTGGTATTCCTTCACCGACAACGTGGGTCCAGGAGCCGCTGCTCAGGACACGCTGGCCTACAAGCCGTTCTCGGTTATGGAGAACCAGCAGATATCGTTCGTTGCCCTCTTCATTGGATGCCTGATGATGCTCAGGACTCCTGGAAGGAATTTCGACAAGTTCGAGAAGCTCCACCCGAGGAAGTTCAGGAAGTACGTAAAGCCCCTCATGAGCGTGAGGATATCGGCAATCGTTTTGGCTGTGTTGCTTGCAGTGTTCTATTTCGTGCCATACATATTCTCATTCGTATCTCCGAACGCGTTGCTCTATGCTGCGTATCTATACTTGCTGGTGCCGTTCGCTGTCATAGGCGAGTACTTTTTCGCTAGGGGCATGTACCACAGAGCTGCGCTCTCGATACCTGACGAGTCCGTCGTCGAGGTCAAGCAGGCGCGCATAGCGCCTGAAGAGGGCGAGGGCGAGATGCTCTGCAAGGTCTGCTTCCGGTCGATCGAGGCCGGTCTGGAAATGTTTCAGTGCACGTGCGGCGCCACGATGCATGTAGACTGTGCTGAGAAAGCTCAGACATGCCCGGCCTGCGGGGAGCCGCTGTTTCCCGATCGCTCAAGGTCGATCCAATGCAAGTCCTGCGGCGAGCCGTTCATGTATTCAGGGACCCAGGACGCCTACTCGATCCAGTGTACGAAGTGCGGCGCGTTCCAGGAGGAGATCAAGGCCGGAAGGAACTACCTGATCGTCGATCAGGACCCACGTAACGCATTCATGATGATCCGCGCGATCGGTCTGTCCGGGAGGCCGGCCATGTGCATGACCACGCAGTTCCCGGGCAAGACGAGGTCCGACTATGATCTCAGGGAAGTGTCTATCAAATGGTTCTCGGACAGCTCGACCGACATAGACAACGTCAACCCGAAGGACCTTGATGGGGACCCGATGGAAATCTCATCCACATTTCTGATGACCTCGAAGGAGGCAGGCATATTGATTGAAGGGACCGAGAGCCTCATCGAGCTCAACGGGTTCGACAAGGTCCTGGCGTTCATCAAAAGGGTGAACGATCTGGCGGCTATTCACGGCTCCACGATCATACTGAGCGTTGACAAGAAGAGACTGTCAGAGGGCCAGTTCAAGGCCATCAGCGACGAGTTCGACGAGATCCACGACTACGAGTAGATGTCGCCTTGCCCGCCCATCGCGCGTAGAGGTCGTTGTCCAATCCGAGTTCGTCCATTACTCTACCAACGATGAAGTCCACCATGTCGTCGACTGTGGTGGGCCGTGGATAGAACGCCGGGCTCGCAGGCATCATGACCGCACCAGACCTCGACAACACTTCCATGTTCGATAGATGGATTGTCGATAACGGCGTTTCTCTCAGCAGAAGCACGAGTTTCCTGCGCTCCTTAAGAGCGACGGAAGCCACCCTCGTTATCAGATTGTCGGAAATGCCGCACGCTATCTTCGACATCGTGGAAGTGCTGCAAGGCGCTATCGCGAAAGAATCGAACTTCACAGTGCCTGAGGCGAGCGGCGAGAACATGTCGTCGTTTGCATAGTGCCGGTCTGCGAGTGCGTCGATGTCTTTCCTCGACATCCCGAGTTCGAGCTTTGCGATCTTCAGCGCGTCCTCGGATACTATCACGGTCTTCGTAGATGGGAGTTCCTGAAGAAGACGCACTCCGTAGACAACTCCCGATGCACCGGTGATGCCAACTATAGTGTTCATCGTCTCTGCAAAGTGGTCGTCAATGAAAAACCCTTGCCCGTTTCGAATCGAAAAATCCGCGGAGGCGCACGACTGGATTGTTCTTCTGGCATATTCTCTAACCAAGAAGCATTTAAATACGAGTAGCAGCTTATCCGCGATTTGCCGCCATTGGCGGCAGTATTCCAGCTGATTGAAAAGCCGCATTTCACTGAGGAGTATCAATGGCTACTGCGTTTGACGTGCCCGCTGACAAGCTCATACCGAAACTAGCGGAGGAGCTGAAGAAGCTTGAGACCATCGCACCTCCCGATTGGGCGGCGTTCGTCAAGACCGGCCGGCACAGAGAGAAGAGCCCCGCAGACAACAACTGGTGGCATGTGAGATCCGCCGCTGTTCTGAGGAAGATATACATCGAAGGCCCTGTGGGCACGACCCGCCTGGCTGCGATGTTCGGCGGCAAGGCCGACAGGGGTTCGAAGCCCAACAGAGCCGTGAGAGGCTCGCGCTCGATTTCGCGCATCACAGTTCAGCAGCTGGAGAAGAGCCAGCTGGTTCAGAAGCAGAAGGACGGGGGGAGGGTTGTGACCGCCAAGGCCAGGAAGATGATAGACGGCATGTCTACGCAGATCCTAAAGGAGATGGCGGCCTTGAACCCGGAACTCACGAAATACCTCTGAGTGAGCGGACATGGCTGACGAGGACGAGCTAGATGCCCTTAGGCAAAGGAAACTGCAGGAGCTCCAGCTGAGGGCACAGCAAGAGGCGGTCGCCCAAGAGCAGGCGAAGCAGATGGACGCGCAGAAGCAGATGCTCATGCGCCAGCTTCTGACGCCCGAGGCCAGAGAGAGGCTCGCCAACCTCCGCATGACGCGCCCGGATGTCGTCGAGTCCGTCGAGAACCAGCTCATCATGTTGGTCCAGTCGGGCAGGCTGACGCAACAGATCGACGACTACACCCTGCGGCAGATACTGCGCAAGATAATGCCGAAGAAGCGCGAGATCAAGATCGAGAGGAGATGACCTGATGGCCAAACACAAGCCACACGCGAGGAAGCTCAGACTGCTGGCGGCGACCAAGAGCAACAGGAGGGTCCCTGCCTGGGTCATGCAAAGGACGAACAGGGCCTTCCTGAGGCATCCCAAGCGAAGGCACTGGAGAAGGACGAAACTGAAGGTGTGAGGTCATACCATGGTCGAAGAACTGGAGAGGGTTTTCACAATTCCACTGACTGTCACGAGGCAGGTCCCGAAAACTAAGCGCGCACCGAGAGCCATCAAGGAGATCAAGGAATACGTCAGAAGGCACATGATGGAGAAGGTGTCTGAAGAGGACGAAGAGAAGGAGGAGAAGGAGGTCTGGCTGGACTACAGGCTCAACGAGCTGATTTGGTCCAGGGGGATAGAGAACCCGCCCAGAAAGGTGCGCGTCAAGGCCATCAGGTTTGAGGACGGCTTGATAGAGGTCTCCCTTCCAGAAGAATGATTTTCCAGGTAGGGGATGAATGCTCAGGTTAGGGGACATCAACGGCAATCCCTACATTGGGGTGTACTGCGCCGCTTGTGAGCGATTCGCCGTATTGCCGGACACGGTCGAGCCAAAAGCATCGAAGGAGATCGCCCGAACTCTTGCCGTCGATGTCACGCTGACAACCATCGCCGGCTCGACGGTAGTGGGTTCTCTTGTCGCAATGAATTCCAACGGTATGATGGTCACCAACTTCACGGAGAAGAAGGAGATCGCTAGATTGCCACGAGAGCTGAGAGTCGCGAAGATGGAGGAGAAGATCAACGCGGCTGGGAACAACATCCTCGCAAATGACCACGCTGCCGTCGTCCATCCAGCGGCGTCGAATCACACCGTCAAGCTGATTGAGGATGTTCTCGGCGTGGAAGTCCAGAGACGGAGGATCGCCGGGATCGAGACGGTCGGATCTGCGTGCATAGCGACGAACAAAGGGGTTGTATGTCATCCGAGGACGACGGAGGAGGAGCTGCGGGAGATATCGTCACTGTTCAAGGTTCCTGCCAGCATCGCAACGCTGAACTACGGCACTCCGTATCTGGGCGCGTGCGCCGTCGCTAACAGCAAGGGCGCATTTGTCGGGAGCAGGTCGACTCCGATAGAATTGGGTCGGCTCGAAGACGGGCTCTCGCTGTACTGAAACCTGCTCACGGTGAAAAGACCCAAATCTCGGTCCCTGAAGTTGGCAGGTCGTCTCTTGTGAACTCAACCTCGTTTCCGACCTTGACCACCTGGCGCTGACCGAACTGTCTCAGGAAGCTCTGAACAGGCTGCAATGCCAGTCCAAGCCCGGGGACCCTGTAATGCATCGGCACAGCGACTTTCGGGGCTATTCCGTCCACTATCGTCTTTGCGGCCTCAGGCCCGACGGTGAAGACATTCCCGACAGGCACGAACAGGAAATCAATAGGGGCGATCCTTTCGATGAGAGATTCATCAAGTACGTGACCCAAGTCCCCCAAATGACAGAATGAATTGCCGTCGAGCTCAAACTTGAAGATGGTTATCTTGCCTCTTCTCGTTCCACCGTCGGCATCGTGGTCGGCAGTCAGCCCCTCGATGCGAACTCCTCGCTCAACGGTCATCACGGGCCTCGTAATCACGCTTGACTCTGGGGTCTTCACAATGTGCGCGCAGTTGTGATCGAAATGGTCATGTGATATGAGAACCACATCAGCCTTCACTTTGGGCGGCGAGATCCCTAGGGATTTTCCGTCATGCGGGTCGGTCACGACCCGCACGCTTCCTTCGATCTCAAAACACGAGTGCCCGTGCCACCTTATGCGCAACTTGTCCCCTCAGGGGAGGAAAGTAATCCGTCACGGCGTACTTAACACAAACGGTGTCGAACCATCGAGTCAGAAAAACCGATCCACGCGTCACCGGTTCATTTTCTTGAGCACTCGCGTCTTCTTCGGTTGCTCCTCTGCAGGCTTCTCCTCAGCGGCTTCCTCGTTCATAGGCGCGGCTTTCGCCATCCTCACTCGCCGCACTTTTGAAGCGGGGGCCGGGGCCTCCGAGACCACAACGCTCTTGGGAGCTGCCTTGACAGTCCGCACCTTCCTCTCGATCGGCTCGACTACCTCCTCGCTGATAGGAACGGCCTGTGCTTTCACCTCAGAAGCCTTTGCCCCCCTTATCAAGCCCGGCTCACGGGAAGGGGCAAGTCTCGTCGCGGGGGCTTCCGACCCCGCAGCCAATCTAGTCGTCTCAGTCCTCTCAAGAGTGGGCGCATGAAGGGTCGATTGTATCTTGTGATTCACCGTTCCTGGTTCGAACTTCTGCTTCTCGAGCATTAGGTCGCGCTCGAGCTTTTCTATCTGAAGGATCCACTCGTCCTCCTCCTCGAAGTCCCAGCCACAGAATTCGCACATGGTGGCGTCAAGCGCGACGCCGAGGCCGCAACTCGGGCATTCTTTCTTTACTTCGGCCTCGTCCACTTTTCTGGCCATCGCGTGGATAATTCTCGGGTCATTATTTAAGGGTTGTCAAACGAGCAAGAAACACCAGTCAGTATGGCAAGAGCGATGCTCAAATACATCCGTACAGCATTACCACGACTGAGAATGAAAACACTAGTCCTGTGCGTAGACAGAGACGACGATCTTGGCACCAAGGCGGGGATCAACGGGCCGGTCATCGGCAGAGACGAGAATCTCAAAGCGAGCATAGCCCTCGGCATCGCCGACCCCGAGGACGTCGACACAAACACGATCTTGTCTGGCGTTCAGCTGTATGACGACCTCGTCAAGAGAGGCATGGAGACGGAGATTGCGACGATCTCCGGCGACTCGCATGTCGGCTTTCAATCGGACCTCATACTCACGAACCAGCTCGAGAACGTGCTCGAGGTCGTGAAGCCTGATAGGGCCATCCTGGTCAGCGACGGTTCAGAGGACGAGTCGATCTACCCAGTGATCTCGTCGAGAGTGAAGATCGACTCCGTAAAGAGGGTTTATGTCAAGCAGAGTCGGAGCATCGAGGGCACGTACAACATGATCGTGAAGACTCTCCGAGACGAGAAGATGAGGAGGCGCTGGATAGTCCCTCTGTCGATCTTGCTTATCACATGGAGCGTGTTCTCGCTGCTCACAATCACGAGCATAATCAAGATCCCTGCCGGCATCGCCGTCGGAGTCATTGGTGTCGTCCTCGGGCTCTACCTCATCGGATGGGCCTATCACTGGGCGAGCGTGATTCAGCAGCGCATAACGCGGACGAGGAAGGCAGTCCGGCAGGGCAGCCTCACGATACCCTTCGCCATCGTGGGGCTAGTGCTGGTTTCGGTGGGACTCCTCATCGGATATGACATGGCAACGGTGTACCGCGAGAGCCTGCTATCCAATGAGCAGAGCCTAGCCATATCCATACTGTTGTTCGTCTCAGGGGCCGTGTGGTTCGTCGTGTTCGGCGTCTTCGCGTACGAGACGGGGAAGTCGGTCACCGCGTTCTTGCAGACAGGCAAGATCAAGTGGTCATTCATCGTGATGATGGTATCGGTTCTCGCCACTGGCTTCATCATCCAAGGAGCAGTGGACGCAATGGAGTTCTTCGTGTCCTACGGAGAACCTGACCGGACGATCATTCTAGCGGAGATGATCACCGGCATAATGATCGCAGTCTTCAGCTCTGTGTTGAACGCGTCCCTCAGGAGCGAGGCCGTCCGACCGCCGGGAGCAGCCCAGGGGGCCTAGCCCCTTGAAGCTTGAGACCTGGCTCCCTATTTACATGCGCATATGCGATGATTTTGGGTTCGATCCCGCGAAGGACCTGAAATGCGCGCAGCTTCTGGCGTCCCTGCTCGGTGACAGGGGTTCCCGAAGCCTGAAGGAGGTCAGGAAGAGCTTTCCCGAAACGGTCCTCGTGTGCGGCTGGGGTCCCTCGCTGTCTGAAGAGCTGTCGTCCCTCACGATAGGCGGATATGTGGTTGCGGCGGACAGCGCGACGACCGTGCTCTTGGAAGCCGGAGTTCGTCCGAACATGATCGTGAGCGATCTAGACGGCATCGTTGAGGAGCAGGTCGAGCTCAACGATCAAGACGCCGTGGTGTTCATCCATGCGCACGGAGACAATCAGGATGCAATCGAGCGGTATTTCGGGGATTTCAAAGGACCGATAGTCGGGACCTGCCAGTGCATCCCGCCTGATGGCATATACAACTTCGGCGGGTTCACCGACGGCGACCGAGCTGCGTGCATATGCGCGGAGCTGGGGGCGAAGAGGATCTGCCTTGCCGGCTTCGACCTCGACAACCCGTCTGAAAAGGCAGGCAAAAGCAGAGAGGTCAAGAGGCGCAAGCTACGGTGGGCGGGGACGATCCTCGAAGAGCTGTCACGCGAGGGCATCAAAGTGCTTCCCGCTAGCGAAGCCTTCGGCGACCTCTGATAGACAACATCT
>JBASRQ010000151.1:0-1522 GCA_049273895.1 Thermoplasmata archaeon | reverse complement strand
TACCGCATCAACTCTACCGAAACCGAACCTGACTAACTGGATCACCTCATCCACATGGCATTGTGTCAAGTCAGGTTCGCCCAAGCCGTCGATCCTCTCAGCCGTCGGCATAACAACCGTAGCTTTGCAGTTGTGCTCCTCCGGTAACCAATGGACTAGCGGCGCGTTCACTTTCCTAGCTTCGGCGTATGTTTCACTGTGAAGTTCAGCTGTAACCGATTCAGGCGCCGCTTGGACGACTTTCAGGTTGAATAGCTCCATGAGCCTCACCACACTCCCAGGCTTCAGAGTACCTAGATCCGCTTTGGAGAGAAGGAGGCGACATGTGCCGTCTTTCGCATCAATTGCGAGTTCCCTCGTGCCCATCTCTGCATGTTCCGGATGAGCTGGGATCTTGACCGTTCGGCTACTCTTTACGCCTGACACTGTGACGACGACTGGTCTATTGATGAAGAAGAACCTGCGAGCGGTTGCATCGATGATCTTGCGATTAGCGGCGTAGACGTTCTCCCAACTTATGGTGGCATCCACCGGGCGTGGTCCGACCTCGTATACAACGCCTCTGATGGCTTGAGGAGTGATGCCTCGCCGTCTCAGAGCCATCAAGGTTCCGAGCCTGGGATCGCTCAAGTCACTGTACACGCCCTCTTCGAGCGCTCGCATCATTTTCGACTTGCTGAGATCCATTCCGACGACATGCAAGCGACCATAGTGGATAGCATCCGGATAAGTCCAGCCCAAGTACCTGTACAGGTACTTCTGCCGCTCCATGTTCGTCAGGTGCTCCTTGCCGCGAATCACGTGCGAGATGCTCATCGCGTGATCGTCGACGCCGCACGCCATATTGTACAGCGGCCATATGCGGTACATGCTACCGACACGGGGATGGGGATACTTCACCGAGTCTATGACGCGTAGTGCGGGCCAATCCCGCACTGCCGGGTTCGGATGATCAAGTTCTGTCTTAACGCGCAGAACCGCCTCGCCCTCTTCATACTCGCCCCCGAGCATTCCTTTCCAGCGAGTCAGATTCTCCTCTGGAGTAATCGCACGACAGGGACAAGCCCGTCCTGACTCGATGAGCTGCTTGAAATCCTCAGAGGCACATTCGCATACGTACGCGTCTCCCCTGCGGATCAGCTCTTCCGCATATTGGTAGTACAACTCCAAGCGGTCGCTCTGGTAGTACTCTTCATCCCAACTGCACTCGAGCCATTTCAGGTCCGTTCGTATTAGGTCGTAGAACTGCAAAGCGGCCTTCTTCAGTCTCGGATCCGTGTCCTCAAAACGCAGGATGAATTCTCCACCGTACTTCCGGGCATAGTCATGGCTCAGGATGAATGCTCGTGCGTTTCCGAGATGCAAGACTGAATCTGGATTTGGTGAGAACCGCGTGACGATCCTAGGGTACTTGTCAACGTTTGGCAGCGGTGGAAGGCCTCGCTCGGCTTTCGGTTTCTCCTTCGCCAGCTCCTCCGGCCAGCTCTCTCGGATGACCTTCTCTTGGTCCGCGAGACTCATC
>JBASRQ010000010.1:0-3186 GCA_049273895.1 Thermoplasmata archaeon | reverse complement strand
GGTTTCTGTGTCTTGACTACTCAGGCGGGAGTTCCCTGAAAGCCAGGTCGATGTTGATGCCCTGCCTCTGTCTGTACCACCGGACCGCCCAGTAGTACAAGAACCCGACCAACGCGATGACAAACGTCAGGTACAGCGAGAAGTACGGGACAAGCTTGCTGAACTTGTCGCTTGCACCGAGGTTCGGATCGATCACGAAGTACCAGAAGCAGACCATATCGAATACGACCCATACCACGCCAGCTATAGTGATTAGCGGGATCCCCGCGAGCTTCCATTTGACGCCTGAGGCCTCGTAGATTGGTTTCGTTCTTTTCCTGAACGGCAGGACGATCGCTGCAAGACCGACGAACAGGAAAGTGCCTAGCATCTGGCCCACCTGGGCCGAGAAGCTCTGTTGGTAGCTGAAGGTCGCCGCGTACAACACCAGGTATATGCAGTTGACTATGGTGAAGAACAGTATCGCGTTGATCGGCGTGTGCCATCTTTCGCTGACCTTTCCGAACCAACCTGGTATCAGCCTGTCAAAGGACCATGCCAGCGCTGCTCTTGTCTGGCCAAGGTAGGACAGCGCAGGATACATCAGCAGCCATCCGATCATGCCTATTCCCATGAGGTAGCTGACCATGGTGTTGCCGGACGCTATGCCAGCGTAGAAGTCGAACCATGGGCTCGGCATCCCATTGCCGTTCCAGTACGCCCCGATGATGAAATTCTCATGCAGTGTCCCTGATACAAGGACATACATGACAAGGACGAATATCCCGCCGATAAAAACGCCGCCCATGTTGCCGATGAATGCTGTGTTCTTGGCTCTTTTCAGTTCCCCACCCATGAATGCCGAGAAATACGGATACGCTAAGGTCCAGAAGGCCACTGGCAGGATACCACCTGTCAGACCCAATGGAAGTCCAGAGGTCGCGACATCGTCCGCAGCACCGCTCACCGTCGTCGCATAATCCGGCGCGCCCTGCTGTTGAGCAAAGTGATCCCAATTTGCCTGGAACGTAGCGTTGCTCGTCGTTGCGAAGATAATGGCGGCGACGGCCAGCATTATCAGGCCGACGATTGCGCACACGGTTTGGACTCTGAGATAGATCTTAAGACCTAAGGCAAGCATCACGCCTGACAAGATCACAACAATGAATGATATGGCCAATGTGACAGGGTGCGACGGTTTAGTCAGATCGGCCGCCCAGGAAATCATTTGCGCGTTGTTCGTGACGACTCCCACAGTACCAAGGGTGTCTCGCAAGCCCCAGGTCACGACCCAGGTTCCCAGCACAGCGCACCAGACAACATTCCAGACGACCCACATCCAGTTCGACATGAATCCCAGGGACGGATGGAGGGCTCGGCTTACGAAAACGTAGTCGCCTCCGCTACGTGGCATGGCTGCGGTCAAGGTTGCAAAACAGAACATGCCAAACATGCAACCCACCATCGCGATAATGATGCCCCAAGGCACGTTTGCGCCTGGATAGATGCCGGGTCCCCACAAGATGACCCATGCAACACCAAGGCCAATGCTCATGTTCAAGAAGTTCATAAACAGAGCATCATACCATTTCATCTCCCTTACAAGCCCAGTTGCTTCCCTCAGGAAGACTCTCTTCTCGCCCATCTGCTGTGCCACTTTGTCTGCCATGTCTACCCTCCAACCCCCTCAAAAAGAGGGAGCCCTAACTCTTCTCCCGCGGCAAGCATTGTCTTACGTTTGATATAAAAGTTGCCAGTTCTTGCCAGCCGAATTCCGAACGGCGACGGGACTGGAAGCGTGTTCGAAAAACGTTCAATTGAAACAAAAGCCAATGGAGAATCTCAGTTTGTCAGACCAGACCTAGAGTATCCAAGTCTACGTTGCCGCCAGATACGACCACGGCGACCTTCTCCTCCTTCTTGAGCTTGATCTTCTCTTGAAGTATTAGAGCGGGTCCAACCGCAGCTGAGCCTTCGATCACCTGACGCTCGTTCTTCAGAATCCAAAGAATGGCGTTCGTCAGCTCCTTCTCCTCAGCCAGAAATATGGCGTCTGTGTGCACCGAAGCAAGTTCAAAAGCCATCTGGGATATCTGACCCGCGAGGCCGTCAGCGATTGTTGGGACGACCGGGATCTCGACGACTTTGCCCGCCTTGAATGACTCGTACATTGCCCGTGCGGCCGTAGACTGGGCGCCCAGAATCCTGATTTCCTTGTTAATCGCTTTGGCCCAGAATCCCGTGCCGATTATCAGCCCTCCCCCTCCCACAGGCGTGATGATGGCATCTATGTCAGGAATCTCTTCGAGAATCTCGCACGCAATCGTTCCCTGGCCAGCCATGACCCTATAGTCCTCTGTGCCGGGGACATATATGGCACCCGTCCTCGCCGCTAGCTCGTTGCAGTGGACCAGGGATTCATCGAAGTTCGCGCCCATGATCACGAGGTTTGCCCCCAGAGCTCGGCATCTCTCTATCTTGACCTTGGGAGCCGAAACTGGCACCACAACAGTAGCCTTGACGCCGAGCAGTTGCGATGCCAAGGACACCGCAAGCGCGTGGTTGCCAGAGGACGCAGTAATCACGCCCCTCTTCTTCTCATCAGTCGTAAGGGAGCAGACTCGGTTGTATGCCCCCCTGAACTTGTACGCGCCAGTCTTTTGGAGATTCTCCCACTTGAGGTAGACCTCCGCCCCACTGAGCTGACTGAGCCCGGCCGAGCGCGTGAGCGGAGTCCTGTTCGCCACGCCCATGAGGTTCCTTTTCGCCTTGAGAATCTCGACAGCAGACAGACCCATTCTATCGTCCCCCGAAGGAGTATGTCGGAGGAAAGCAATCATCGGAACATCAATTTTGTCCATGAATTGGGAGATCGACTGCCTGATTCTTCCACCTTTCATTTATGTGGCGAAGTTTATCACCAATGAACACGATTCCCACCAACTCTGCGGAGCGGGCGCGAAGCAGGACGGTCCAGGGTCTCTCGACAAGGCCGAACCTGTTGCACTCAGGCTTCACTCCGGCACTCGCCTCGGATAGGGCGGGAGGCGTCTGGAGCCCGCATACTCAGGATGGACATCATCTGTGGGGGCAAATCGAATGGGGAAAGAAACTAAGCGAATTCTGGACGATACGAAACGTGGCCTTAGGCCGCCGACCAAGGCCGAGGTGGATCACGCCATGGCCAAATGGCTTTTTGGAGAGAAC
>JBASRQ010000007.1:0-11154 GCA_049273895.1 Thermoplasmata archaeon | reverse complement strand
GGCTGTCTCGGGAGCTGCGCATACTGCATCACGAGGATTGCCAGGGGGCAGCTTAAGAGCCGCCCATTGTCGAAGACGGTGGAATCAGTGCGCACGATGGTCTCTGATCGTCCAAGAGAGATCCAGTTGACCGCCCAAGACACGGCTGCATACGGGACGGACATTGGCGCTAATCTCCCATCTCTAGTGCAGGAGATCTGCAATATCCCGCACGATTTCCGTCTCAGGGTTGGAATGATGAATCCGAAGAGCGTGCTCCCGTTGGTCGAAGAGATTTCGGAGATGTACCTGGAGCCCAAGGTGTTCAAATTCCTTCATCTGCCCATCCAGAGTGCCAGCGACCGCCTGCTGGAGCACATGGAGCGCGGATACACGCTCGACGAATACAGCTCAATAGTCGAGAGGATGCGAGAGAAGGTCCCCGATGTCACGTTGTCCACGGACATCATAGTGGGCTACCCAGCTGAGTCTCTGGAAGATCATCGACTGAATCTCGATTTCATCTCTGACCTTCGACCCGACATCGTCAATGTGACCAGGTTCTCCGCGAGGCCGGGCACCAAGGCGGCCGTGTCCAAGCCGCAAGTCGTTGGCTGGAGGGCAAAGGATAGGTCCAGGGAGATCACAGAACTCCGATTCAAGATAGCCTTGGAGAAGAACAATTCCTTGGTGGGAAGGAGGCTGCGGGCACTCTCCACTGAGAGGGGCAAGAGCGGTTCCACAATACTCAGGACAGACGAGTACAAGCAAGTTGTTGTTCACAGCGATCTGGAACTCGGAAGATACTACAATCTGGAGATCACGGGCGCAACTCCAACATACTTGACCGGGAGAACGGACGGCGCACGATGAAGAACAACACGAAGCTCTACCTGATTCTGGCTCTGACCATCCTGATCTGGGGAAACTCATTTGTCGTCGTCGAGGTGGCGATCAGAGATGGAGCTTCGCCAGCGCTGATCGCAATGGCACGTTTCCTGGTCGCTTCGTCTATATTCGGCGGTTACATCCTTGTGAAGAAGCCGAAGGTCTTCGAAAAAGCTGACACACGAAAATTCCTCTTCCTCGCGTTCATTGGAATCGGGGTCTACTACATCTTCCAGTACTACGGAGTCAAGTTGGCAGGGCCTGCCATATCCGCCATCCTCGTCACGCTTCTGTGTCCGATCATGATCTTTCTCATGTCCTACCTGAGGCTTGGTGAGACGATAAGTCCAGGCCAGAAAGCAGGACTCGCAGTCTCCGCACTTGGCGCATACTTCGTCATAACGGGCGGGAGCGTTGCATTCGCTAGCAACTGGGAAGCGCTTCTCGGCGGACTGTTCGGCGTTGTCTGCGCGGTCTTCTGGGCGATCTACACTGTTGAAGGGAAGCGCTTGGTCAAGAAATACGATCCATTCATCTCGACTGCCTACATCGCGCTAATCGGAACCGTGATGCTTACTCCATTCGCAGTCGCAGAGGCCGAGCTCACGCAGCCCGTCGTGTTCCCCCTGAGCTTCTTCATAGCTGCCCTCTATCTCGGCGTTCTGTGTACAGTGATCGGATATGTGTTCTGGTTCAGAGCTCTGACCGGGCTCACTGCGTCATCGACCGGGGTGACCCTCTACTTCGAGCCCGTCGTGACCGTGATCTTCTCGTGGATTATCCTGGGCCAAGGGATAACATGGTTCGCGGGCATGGGCGGGGTCTTGGTTCTGTTTGGTGTGATACTCGTTTCACGGAGATAGCCAGTCACATTTGGAACCGGCCTAAGCGCGCCTTCTGACTCGCAGGAAATCGTTAATATGAGTAGCCAACTATGTCGATTCATAACCGCCGTAGCCCCGTAGTGTAGCGGTCAATCATGCGGGCCTTTGGAGCCTGTGACGGAGGTTCGAATCCTCCCGGGGCTACTTCCATTCATCTTCTGTTTTCTGGCCCCTTCTTCTCAGTCGCGATGCGATTTTGGCGACGACGACGAGGAAAACCACCCACCCGATGACGAGCAAGAAGAACCCTTCGGCGAGAAACCCTCCCCTAAGTGCGCGGACGATGAACATGCCCGTGAGCGTCGCTACGATGCCGAAGGATATGCCCCAGATGGCCATGGTCCTGTCAATCTTCCACTTCAACTGGCGTCACCACTTCTCTCTGTGCACTAAGTCCTCGATCGGGAGTCTCTTCCTTCCGATTCCTCTTTCGGCCGGATAACCTATCGGTAGAATGGCCACTGGTCTGGCATGAGGTGGCAGATCGAGAGCCTGGGATGCCTTCGTCTCGTCGAACGCCCCGACCCAGACGCTTCCGATCCCTTTGCTGACGAGAAACAGCATCATGTTCTCGATCGAGGCTGCAACGTCTTGGAGACAGTAGAGTGTCCTCCCTCTTTCGCCATAGTGCTTGATACGCTCAAGATTAGCGCAGCACACTATGACAACAGGTGCGGTCCTAACGAAATCCTGGCCATATGCAGCCTCCATCAGAGCCCTCTTCGTGTGAGCGTTCTTGACCACTACGAAATCCCTTGCCTGAAGGTTGCCAGCAGAGGGCGCAAGATTCCCCATCCGGAGGGCCTCGTCGACGACGGAATCCTCCAGCGGATCTGCCTTGAACACTCTGATGCTTCTCCTCGCTTCGAGGCATTCGTTGACTTCCACTCGGTTCGCCTCATCGGAGACATGCACGCCAACTTCTAAGTATTTTGTCAGCGGTCATGAAGACGACATGGCAACGAGCGATTCAACGCCGAAGGTCACATGCAACCTCCGGCTCGAGTTCTCCTCGGGCGACGAGGCTCGGAAGATCAACAAAGCGATCGAGCTTGACAATATGGGTTACATAGATACCAGGGTCGAGGGTTCCTCCATTCTGGCCGAGATAGAGGCATCGTCGTTGAACAGTCTCCTCCATACGCTTGACGATTTTCTGTCATGCACGAGCGTCGCCGAGAAGGTCATTTCCAGGAAGCCCTAGTCGGGAGAATCCTTGACCTTGACGGCGACTCCTCTCTTGAAAGCGAGCATCTCCTCTCGATTCATCAAAGCCCGACCTACTGCAGCCAGGTCGCCCTTGGTGTTGATGACCATGACGTCGTCACCGGGTCTTATGTCTGGATCGCATTCGAGGACGAACTTCGCGAAAACGTTGTTTCCCTTCGCTGCGAACTCTGCGGGTTCGTCATCGATCTTCACGCGCATCTTAGGCGATGGCAACGCTCTCATCAGCATCTTGCCACCCTCGAGCTTGAGCGAGAATCTTCCATCGTGCGCCCTCATAGACAGCGCATGCTCGCCGTCCACGATCACGTTTCTGATCTTGCCGGTCCTCTCGGACTTGACTATCTCGACCTTCTTCCCATCGAGAATGTCTCCCGCTCCTCGCCCGAACTGCATGTCTAGCACGGCCCTGCATCTCAGCAGGTCGAGATCGACCTTCCTTCCGCCTCCCGGGACCATGTCCTCGAGGAATCGAAGCGTTTCTTGGCCTTCCCACATCACGGCAAGCGGATACCCGTGCTGATGTGCGTGCCTCTCCATCGTCTTCAGAATACGCTCCTTAACTTCGCCGTCCAGTTCCTTCGGAATAACGGACTGTGCGATTGGATAGTATTCATCCAATTCAACCGGCGCAGGTCCAAAGAAAGATGTGACGATGAAGCTCGCATCGACTTCTCCCGAGATCGAGGCAATCTCCTTCGCATAGGTTCTGGAGTAAGGTTTGGCGCCCTCGGGAAAGCCGACCAACACTCTCGTCGCCGGCTTCCGATATCTGCTGAAGTATCTCTCCTGGTATCTCATGACGGTCGGCCTGTCGTAGCTCTCGGGCCCACAGTAGAAGAAGGCTCCGCGCCTGCTGGCAGGCTCAAACCTCTCGAAGAATTCCTTGTGTGTCTTAAGGATTTTCAGAGCCTCCAGAAGCATCGGGTGTGCCCTCGCACGCATCTCCGCTAGCTCCCATATGGATCCCTCATGAATCGCGTTCTTTATGCGATTGATTTCCCGGAGGCAGACATGCAGATTGTGTTCGGCCAGTCTCTTGATCCGCTCCTCTCTCGGCATCTGTGTGAGATCTTCGATTGAGGTCTTTGTGCAAGCGGGGCAGTGGCAGGCTAGATCGTGGAGATCCCTCAGGAACCTGGTGCCAGTCGAGTACATCAGGCGTTCTTCTCGCGCATACTTCGCGTAAGATGCGGAGTCAAACATGTCGCAGCCGAGCAGTACTGCCAATGGGAAGACCATTGGATGTCCGGCGCCGAACAGGTGGACTGGGCGCGACGGGTTGAGGCCTTTCTTGGAGGCTATGATGATTTCCGTGACGTCGCTGAACCTGTAGTTCTCCAGAAGGGGGACCACTCCGCCAATTGGGTGCAATTCAAAATCCTGCGCGGAGAGTTCCTTGGCGCATCGCTCTCTGATGTCAGGGTACAGTCCTCCCTGGACAGTTCCAGCGAGCAGCATCTCTCCCTTGAACGTCACCGCCTCCTTTCCCCTCCTCACAGTCTCGTCAACTGCAGCATCGGCCTGTTCGCGTGTGAAGTCCGGCTCCGAGAAGATGTCCAGTATGGTGCCGATATCGGCGCCGATCGCGGCCTGGTATCTCACGATCTCGTTCGGGTCCACGCGGACATCGCCGTAAACATGGTTCTGGAACGTTCCGCTGTCAGTCATGATCGGCCCGTCGAACCCCAGGAGATCGTGGATTCCTGCGCTCTCCGCCTTCTCCCTCAAGGCGTCGTTTCCCCGAACAATGTACGAATTGGTGATCAGCATCTGGACGCCCAACTGTTCGCGCATCACCTTCGGGGAGATTGTGAGGTAGTTGGGATTGACCACGGGAAGGAGAACAGGCGTCGTGACCTTCCCGTGTTTCGTCGTCAGCTCGCAGATCCTCGCGAGTCCATCGCGCTCTTTCAGCTCGAACATCTAAGGTCGTGTAACGCCTGTGTGGTAATTATTGTTTCACGATGACTGACGGAGGCAAGCCAGCAAATCCTTAAATATGCTCCAGAGTGTGCTCGTCGTCCGAGAGCGATGAGCGGTATACTTCATGTCGCAGCGGGCGTTGCCATCATTTTCTTCCTTCCGGGATTTACTTTCGTGAACCTGCTCTTCCCGAGGAGGGGAGAGCTCGACCCGGAGTACGACATCATCTACAGGATCGCGCTTGGGATGGGCGTCAGCGTAGTCATTTCAATCCTTGTCGGGTTCATGCTGAATGCCATCAGCTCGGAGGGGCATGGATATGTCACCGCCGAGCCGCTCTGGATCTCCCTTCTGTCCCTGACCGGTCTGTTCGTTCTGATTGGTTGGATGAGAGGAGCGTATCCCAGGGCTGGCCTGATACATCCGAAGCTCTACAAAGTGCCCTCTATCCCTGGCAGTCCGAAGGCCAAGGGGTTGAGCTACAGCAAGAAGAGAAGGTCAGAGAAGCTGGTGCTTGAACGCGAGGTGCAGCTTGCCGATCTCAAGGCTCTGACCGACAGGTCGGCGACTTCAAATCCCCAGAGGAAACTCTACTATCGGCAGCGCATAGACCATGTGAGGGCCCGGATCGACCAGATAAACGATGAGCTTCGCTCTCTCGGTGGAGGCAAGAAGTGAATGTCGGCCAAGAAGGGGTTCATGCAGTACAAACTGGTGATCGTCGTTCGGGACGATCTCGAGATGTCCACTGGCAAGCTTGCAGCTCAAGTTGCTCACGCTGCGGTAACCTGCGCACTTGAGACGAAATCGAAGAAGGCGAAGTGGTTCGCTGAATGGTCCAGGGAAGGTCAGAGAAAGGTGGTCCTAAGAGCGAAGGACTTGGAGGAACTGAGATCTCTGAAAGATAAGGCCGCCCGTGCGGGTCTTCCGTGGGCGATGATCACGGATGCTGGCCTGACCGAGCTCCCTCCCAATACGGCCACATGCCTCGGGATTGGTCCCGCGCCAGAGAAAGACATCGATCCCATCTCAGGCTCGCTCCCGCTCATGTGATGATGAGATGAAGCAACAAATCAGGATACTCGGCGTGGATGATTCTCCTTTCAAGTTCAAGGACAAGAACGCGCTCGTCGTGGGAGCGCTTGTGAGGATCCCGAATTACCTCGAAGGCGTCATGAAAACCGAGGTGACCGTGGATGGCGCGGATTCCACCGCGATGCTGATAGAAATGGTCTCGAAGTCTAGATACAAGGACCAGATCAAGACGATCATGCTCGACGGGATCGCGCTTGCGGGCTTCAACGTGATCGATCTAGAGGAGCTCCATGCCTCGCTCGGAATCCCGGTTCTGACGGTTACCAGAGACCGCCCAGATTTCGAGAAGATGAAGGCTGCCCTCGTCAAGTACTTCGATGATTGGCGCGAGAGGTACGCCCTCATTACGAAGCTTGAGCTAAGAGAGATAAGTACGGAGCACAGGCCCCTGTACGGGTGCGGTCTGGGCCTCGAGTGGCGGGAGTTCGAGCAGCTGGTTCATCTGTCCACGATTCGAGGGGCCGTGCCCGAGCCGCTCAGGATGGCGCATCTGATATCCGCCGCGATGGTTCGCGGCGAGTCCTACGGCCGCTCTTGAGTCGGTCTTGGCGGAAAGTGCAATACCAACAACAATGCTATGTCTCGTGCAATGCAGCGATGCGGGCTGGTGCTAGCACATGATAAGGAACCTCTTCACGAAGCGCGACCATAGAAACGTCTCCGGCATCACCAAGGAACAGGTCATGCAGGCTGCGGGTTGGTTCTGGAGATCCAGGCAGTTCGGCATCACCTACACTTCTCCGTTCAGCCTGAGAGGTGGCCAGTTCTACTCCAGACTTGGCTTGAGACAATCTGTTGATGTCTATGCTGTCGACGAAGGGCAGAACACAGGCGTGGACATCATGTTCTCCGCGGAACTCACGGATGAGGGAGCGGTCGTTGGTGTTGTGGGTGCGATCCTGGTCCTTCCGATTACTGTCGCGGTGGGCGCCGTCTCATACATGGAATACGAGAACGATGCGCAGAGGCTGATGAATGAGTTCTGGAGCTATCTCTATGCTTTTCCGAAGAACCCTGCTCCTCCATCAGTCACTCCACCGGCGCAGGCCTGGGCTGAGGCACAGGCGGCACAGCCTGCCGTGCAGGTCACAGCTCCTCCGCAACCAAGGTCATGCCCGTCCTGCAAGTCGCCTCTGGACCTTGACAGCAAGTTCTGCAAGTACTGCGGAACGAGGGTCTGAACATCTGATATCTGGCATTCTGGCTTGCCTCCCAGTACAAGCGTAAGTTTTAATAGGGCGACTCGTTTGTAGGGCATATTCCACTGAAAAAGGTGAATTGTTGCCTAAGGGTCTCAACACAGCCAGGAAGCTCGGTCTAGACAGACAGAAGCATAAATGGAGCGACAGGTATTACAAGCGCCGGACACTGCACCTCAAAGAGAAGTCCGATCCGTTGGAGGGCTCTGCCCAAGCGAAGGGCGTTGTGCTTGAGAAGGTCGGCATCGAGGCCAAGCAGCCGAACTCCGCGATCAGGAAGTGTGTCAAGATACAACTCATCAAGAACGGGCGGCAGATCACGGCCTTCGCTGTCGGTGACGGTGCCATCAACTTCATCGATGAGCACGATGAGGTGCTGGTCGAGGGCATCGGCGGCAGGATGGGCCGGTCCTACGGAGATATCCCAGGTGTGAGATTCAAGGTGATCAAGGTCAACAATGTGTCCCTGAACGAGCTCGTGAAGGGAAGGAAGGAGAAGCCCGTAAGGTGATGGTAATGGAGGGCAATCCAGTTCAAGAAGGAAGCAAGGCTCCGGAGCCGACTACTGCGGCCCCACAGGCAGCTGCTGCACCACCTGCACAACCCGCAGCGACACCGGAGCCAGCGCCTCCTTCCGCTCCGCCCGAACACAAGGCAGCAGAGCCTCAGGCGAAGAAGGAGCTTCCTCGAGCTGGCAATGTCTTGATGTTCGGAAAGTTCGATGTTTCAGGTGTGACTCTCAGAGATCAGGGTATGGCCCGATACATCGACATATCGCCTGTCGCGGTGCCGCACACGGGGGGAAGGCACACGAACAAGCCCTTCGCGAAGGCCAAGATGAGCGTTGTTGAAAGGCTCATCAACGGCATGATGAGGACCGAGGACTTCACGGGCAAGAAGCTGAAGGCCTACAAGGCGGTCGAACTTTCATTCGGGATCATCGCGCAGAAGACCAAAGCGAATCCGCTCCAGGTATTCGTAGACGCGCTACAGAACGTGGCTCCCAGGGAAGAGGTCACGAGGCTCCAGTACGGAGGCATTTCGGTTCCAAAAGCGGTCGATGTTGCTCCAGCCAGGAGAGTGGATCTGGCATTGAGGTACATCTGCAACGGAGCGCTCGAAACCTCGCACAAGAGCAAGAAGCCGATCGAGGAATGTCTGGCAGACGAGATCATCGGGGCGGCCAAGAACGACGTCAACAGCTTCTCTGTGGCCAAGAAAGAAGAGGTCGAGAGAGTGGCCGCTTCAGCGCGCTGATCGGTCTCAAACCGTTTCTCCATTGTTTCCATTCATCTGATGAATTGCTGAACCCGTGGTGAGCATATGGGAAGAAAAGAGGACAACATCAAGAAGGCGCAGGCGCTGATGAGACAGCCGAAGTTCATACGGAACATAGGAACAGCGGCGCACATCGACCACGGCAAGACCACGCTTTCTGACAACCTGATCGCTGGCGCGGGCATGATGTCCGAGGAGCTCGCGGGCAAGCAGCTGCTCCTCGACTACGACGAGCAGGAGCAGGCCAGAGGAATCACAATCAACGCTGCGAGCGCATCCATGGTGTACAACTTCAGGGGACAGGAGTACCTGATCAACCTCATCGATACGCCGGGCCACGTGGACTTCGGAGGCGACGTCACGAGAGCCATGAGGGCCATCGACGGAGTCATCATCCTGTGCTGCGCAGTCGAAGGCGTCATGCCCCAGACTGAGACCGTCATCAGGCAGGCCATCAAGGAGAAGGTCCATCCCATACTCTTCGTCAACAAGGTGGACAGGCTGATCAACGAACTCCAGGTCACTCCGGAGCAGATGCAGCAGCGTCTGTCCAACATCGTGAACGAGGTGAACGAGAAGATCAGGAAGCTGCTCCCCCCAGAGCTCAGGGACAAGTGGGCTCTCCAGGTCGATACCGGGAATGTCATCTTTGGCTCGGCGTTCAACAACTGGGCCATCACCGTGCCCTACATGAAGAAGTCCGGCATCAACTTCAAACAGATCTACGAGTACTGCAAGAACCAGGACCAGAAGACCCTGGCGAAGAGGGCGCCCCTGCACGAAGTTCTCCTGGAGATGGTTACCATGCATCTTCCTAACCCGCTTGAGGCCCAGAAGCTCAGGATACCGGTCATCTGGCACGGAGACCTCGAATCCACGTTCGGGAAGTCGATGATGACGTGCAACCCGGACGGGCCGATCGCGTTCATGGTGACCAAGATTATCGTTGATCCGCACGCAGGCGAGGTGGCCGTGGGCCGTCTCTACAGCGGCAAGATTGTCAAGGGCCAGGAGCTCTGGGTCAGCGGAATGCCGAACCCCAACAGGGCGCAGCTCGTGTCTTTGACGGTCGGTGCTGACAGGATCCCGGTCGAGGAGATCGACGCGGGCAACGTCGTGGCTGTGTCAGGCCTGAAGGATGCGGTCGCTGGGTCCACGGTCTCGAGCGATCCTGCCATGGCGCCATTCGAGAAGATCGTGCACTACTCCGATCCAGTCGTCACTGTCGCCATCGAGGCGAAGCACACGAAGGATCTGCCGAGACTGGTCGATGTCCTCAGGACTATCGCGAAGGCAGACCCATCCATAGTGGTGGAGATCAACCAGGAGACTGGCGAGCACCTCATGTCCGGCATGGGCGAACTCCACTTGGAGATCACCAACTACAGAATCGTCAACGAGCACAAGGTCGATATCAATACCTCGCAGCCGATAGTCGTCTTCCGAGAGTGCGTCAGCGGCATGGGCGGCCCGTTCGAGGGGAAGTCCCCGAACAAGCACAACAGATTCTACATCGAGGTCGAGCCCCTGAGCCCGGCCGTCGTCCAGGCGATCAGATCCGGCGAGATCGAGACCGAAGGCAGGATCAAGGACGCGAAGGCCCTGGCCAGGAAGTTGCAGGATCTGGGTTTCAGCAAGGAAGAGGGCAAGGGCGTGGTGTCATTCCATGGCACAAACATGCTCCTGGACATGACCAAGGGCATCCAGTACCTGCATGAGACCATGGATCTGATCAAGGACGCATTCGACGAGGCGATGGACCAGGGCCCGCTCGCGAACGAGAAGTGCATGGCCGTGAAGGTCATGCTCGTCGATGCCAAGCTTCACGAGGACAGCATACACAGAGGCCCAGCCCAGGTCATCCCCGCGGCCAGGTCCGCGATCTACGGTGCGATGTGCCAGGCGGGGCGTGTGCTCTACGAGCCGATCCAGAAGGTGTTCATCAACGTCCCCGAGGATATGATGGGCAACGCGATCAGGGAGATCCAGCAAAGACGGGGAATCATAGAGGACATGAAGCAGGAAGGGGACATAGCCACCGTCCAGGGCAAGTGTCCCGTTGCGGAGATGTTCGGATTCGCCGCTTCGATCAGGAGCGCGACGAGCGGTCGCGCCCTGTGGTCCACCGAGAACTCGGGTTTCGAGCAGATGCCACGCGAGGTCACCGACAAGACGGTCCCGCAGATAAGACAGAGAAAGGGCATCAAGCCTGAACCGTACGACGCATCGTACTATGCGGGATGATGGCTCAGCCACAATCCAGCATTCAGGGGGGGAAAAAGGCTAATATACCAAGAGCATCATGCTCGAAGAGAACGCATTTGAGGCGATAAAATGGCAGAAAAACCACACATGAACTTGGTGTTCATCGGACACGTCGACCACGGAAAGTCGACCACTGTCGGCCGACTGCTCCTCGATACTGGGCACATCGAGCCCCACGTCATCGAGAAGTACAAGAAGGAGGCCGAGCAGAAGGGAAAGGCGACTTTCGAGTTCGCATGGGTCATGGATGGACTCAAGGAAGAGAGGGAGAGGGGTCTCACCATCGATGTAGCTCACAAGAGGTTCAACACGGCGAAGTTCTACTTCACCATCATCGACGCACCCGGCCACAGAGACTTCGTCAAGAACATGATCACTGGCACGAGCCAGGCCGATGCCGCGGTCATAGTTGT
>JBASRQ010000003.1:0-2442 GCA_049273895.1 Thermoplasmata archaeon | reverse complement strand
AGGCAAAAAGAGCAGCGCTGGATGTTCTACTCCATAACATGCATGGCCCATGTGCTGGGCTGCCTAGGACCGCTGGATGGGGCTACCCGGAACCGTATACTCGCGACCTCATGATCTCCAGCCTAGGAATCCTGGCATCAGGCAATCAAAGGCTAACTTCTTCGCTTCGTCATGTGCTCGAGACTCTCGCTCGAAACCAGAGTCCCCGAGGGCTGATTCCGGGACTGGTTCATGATCCTGAGGACCGAATGAGCAGTGACACCACGCCACTTTTTCTCTTGGGTGTGGCTTGGTTTCGCACGGCCACAGGCGAGAGTAGCTTCCTCGAGACTGCGGTCCAAAAAGCAATGACATGGATGGACTACCAAAGTCCATCCGACAGGATAATCGTCGCACAGTTGCCCACCAGCGACTGGCGTGATGAGCAATGGGTTCTAGGGTTTGGCCTCTTCGTCAACACCCTGGTTTACTCGTATCTGAGGCTTTACGGCCAACATGAAAAGGCCGACCTTCTCCGTGGCCTGATGAGCAAATTCACCATAACAGCCGACATCAAGCACCGTCACGTTCATGAGGAGCTGACTATGCGACAAAAACCGTACTACGCCCTCTGGTCATACAAGAACGATAGCAGCGAACGGTTTGATTTGCTAGGAAACAGCCTAGCCATACTTACCGGAATCGCCTCGTCTTCACGAGCCAACGCGATCATATCATGGGTTGAACGTGAGTGCGCAGCGATGCGGGAGAGAGGCAAGCTGGTTGGCGACCTTCCACCGAACCTTTTCCCCTTCATTCGTGAGACGGATCCTGACTGGCGACCACGCTACAAAGACTACAACCTTCCAGGAGAATATCACAACGGCGGTGTATGGCCTTTCGTATGCGGTTTCTATGTGGCGGCGCTCGTGGCTGCAGGTAGGCAACGGCTCGCAACCAAGAAGCTTGAGGCGCTAACAAGGATAGTACAACCTGCAAGGACAGCCAATGTGTCCTTCGGTTTCAATGAATGGCTAAAGGCACAGGATGGGACGCCACGTGGCCAGGATTGGCAGACTTGGTCTGCAGCGATGTATCTTTATGCCGCTATCTCGGTGGAGCGATGTGAGACTCCTTTTTTCAAGGAGGTCCGGAACAGTTCTCACGATGCCGCAATCAGGCGAGCAGGCTAGACGAGAGCAGCAGGTTTGGTGAGGTGTACACGCCTGTTTTGTGATTTCAGTGAGCGAAGAGTGGGGGGTACCCCCCCTGGGGGGGTTCCGGGCCCTACCCTGCCCCCCGAATCATGGCAGTCTGGTACGGGCGCTTTTCGAGCGCATGAGGCCGCTTTCTATCCTATCATAGGCCTAGGGAAACAGGGTGTGGTACACCCAAGAGAGGGTGTCCTACACCCAGAAGCGGGTGTTAAACGCCTTCTTCAACTCCGCCAATGGGGGGAGCCTGTGACCATCAATACAATCCCTATTCTCAGATCCAATCAGGGTAGACCGATTCAAAAGGTCGTGGAACCGCTCCAATTATACGTACGATTCGTCTGAATTGTTATACAGTTAATTTGGACTGTTATACGATTCACGCACATGCTCCTCAAGGACCCAGCGAGCGTAATCGCAGTGACTTTTTTTCGTTTATTCCCTCACGAATGAAGATGGAGGAGTTTCCTGACTTGGTCGAAGACCGATTTGCCCATTCGCAGAAGCGATGCAGGCGCTGGGAAGGTAGTCAGCCTCACTAGAGCGGATCGACGTTGGTGAAATTTTGCCGACGGTGCGGAGCATACATACCGACTGGGCGCAAGTCATGCCCCAAGTGTCGAGCTGACATCGATCTCAAGATGCAACTGAAACAGCTTCGACCCTCGGAGCTTACTGTTCAGGATGTCCTCGAGTGTTTCCCAAGCAGTTCATTGAGACCATATCAGAAAGAGACCGTAGAGCACATGGTTGAAGCCTTCAAGTCCGGAAAGAAATGCGTGATCCTCACAGCTCCGACAGGGTTCGGTAAGTCATACGTGAACGCTTCCTTCGCTTCTGTTACTCGTTCATTCTATGCAACGCCACAACTGGCGCTGATTGACCAGATGCTTAGGGATCCATCCCTAAGAAGTAGGTTCGTAGAGATCAAGGGACGCAGAAATTACCCCTGCTACTACGAACCGCAGCGAAGTGTCCACATGGGCAGATGCGTCACTGAAGACTACGCATGCAAGGAACGCTTCGAAGTATGCCCATACTGGGTCCAAAAGGCGAGAGCGATCAAGGCCCCGAGTGTCTTACTGAGCTTTGCGTATCTTGTAGCTGAAGGCCAAACGGAAGGCCACAGCGAAAGCTACCTTGGAACAAGAACACTCCTCGTACTTGACGAAGCCCACAACATCGAAGAAGAATGCCTCAACCACGTATCTGTAAACGTCACACCATTCTCGATTCCACACGAAGTCTA
>JBASRQ010000229.1:0-5444 GCA_049273895.1 Thermoplasmata archaeon | reverse complement strand
CTTCTGGACGCTCCCAACTTTCCTCCTTGCGCTCGCATTTGCCGCCGCACTTGGGCCAAGTCTTACGAATGTTATCATTGCCATCAGCATATCAAGCTGGGCTGGCTATGCGAGGCTCGTCCGGGGACAGGCTCTCTCCGTCAGGGAGAGACTCTTCGTGGATGCCAGCAGAGCGCTTGGCGCCAGCCACAGAAGAATCATGTTCCTGGATATCCTCCCCAACTGCATCGCGCCTATTACAGTCTGGGCCTCGATAGGCGTCGCAGACGCAATAGTGCTTGAGAGCAGCCTGAGCTTCCTGGGCATCGGCACCCAGCCCCCGTACCCTAGCTGGGGGTATATGCTTAGCTCTGGCAGGAGATTTCTGGACACAGCTCCTTGGATTGCCACCTTCCCTGGTATTGCCATCGTGTTGGTGATTCTGGGGTTCAATCTGTTCGGCGACGGCTTGCGAGACGTGCTGGATCCGAGGATGAAGGGCCTCAGGAAGTGATACTACGCCAGAAACCGTCCTCGAGATCAAAGGGCTCACAACCCAGTTCTTCTTGTACGATGGCGTGGTCACCGCATTGAGGGACTTGGATTTCCAGATACTGGAAAGGGAATCGGTAGGTTTGGTCGGGGAGACCGGATGCGGCAAGAGCATGTTGGCACTCTCCGTGGTCAGTCTAGTGCCGCACCCAGGCAGGATAGTGAAGGGATCGATTTCGTTAAAAGGCGTTGAACTGACGAAGCTCAACAGAGAGGAGATGCGAGGTATAAGGGGCGCCAGAATCTCCATGATATTCCAGGACCCTTCGAGCTCGCTGGATCCAGTCTTCACCGTTGAGCACCATCTGAGCGAGATCATATCTCTGCACCAGGGCATCCGCGATGCAGATAAGCTGCGCAACAGTGTCCTCGAGATGCTGAGAATCGTCAAGATTGCAGCTCCTGAGACCGTGATGAAACAATATCCTCACGAGTTGAGTGGGGGGATGAAACAACGGGTAATGATTGCCAAGGCCTTATGCACTTCTCCGACCCTTATCATGGCTGATGAGCCAACGACCGCTCTGGATGTGACGATCCAGGCCCAGATTCTCCAGCTCCTGAAGGACCTCGTAGCCGTTCGCGGGAGTTCGCTGCTTCTGATCACCCACAACCTGGGAATCGTCGCAAAGACTTGCGACCGCGTGTGCGTGATGTACGCCGGCAGAATAGTCGAGCAAGCCGCTACAGGTGAATTCTTTGAGAGCCCTAAACATCCCTATTCTGTCGGCCTCTTGAATGCCTTTCCAAAGAGAGGGAGTAGATCGGGAGAACTCTCCGCCATCAGAGGGACAGTTCCAAATCTGATGCACCTTTCTCCGGGATGCGCATTCTGCGAAAGGTGCGACCGCAGGATGGATATCTGCGACAGCGAGATGCCCCGGATGGTTGAGGTCGCAAGGGGTCACTTCGTCGAGTGCCATTTGTATGGATCTGGAGGCGAGAATGCGCATGACAGGACCTGAGAATCGGTTCCCGGATTCTGACGCCATCGTGGAGATCAGGAACCTCAAGAAGCTGTTTCCCGTCAAGAAAGGCGTTTTTAGCAGAACTGTCGGGCATGTGCACGCAGTAGATGGTATTGACCTCCGCATCATGAGAGGAGAAACGCTCGGTCTTGTTGGCGAATCTGGCTGCGGAAAGAGCACACTTGGAAGGACCATTCTGAGGCTGGTGGAACCCACGGCGGGGAGAATACACTTCGACAACAGAGACATTACCGAGCTGACCAGCAGGCAGCTGAGACCGATCAGGAGGAAGATGCAGATTCTCTTCCAGGACCCGTTTTCGAGCCTCGATCCGAGGCGAACGGTTGAGAAGATCGTTGGTGAGGGGTTTGCGATCCACGGAATAGAAAAGCAATCCGGGAGGGGAAGAAGGTTCGTCGAGCGCCAAAGGATATTCGAGCTTGTCACCGAGGTGGGTCTCTCTGAAGACCATCTCAGGCGGTTCCCGCACGAGTTCAGCGGAGGCCAGAAACAACGTATTGCGCTCGCGCGGGCGCTCTCTCTCAATCCGGATTTCATTGTTCTTGATGAGCCGACATCCGCGCTTGATGTGTCCGTTCAAGCGCAGATTCTCAATCTGCTGAGAAGCTTGCAGAAGAGACTCGACCTGACCTACCTCTTCATCTCACATGACCTTTCCGTTGTCGAATATATCAGCGATCGCATAGCAGTTATGTACCTTGGTCTGATCATCGAGCTGGCGCCAGTCGATGAATTGTTTCGTAACATGCAACATCCTTATACAAGAGCGCTCGTGGCCTCCATCCCTGAGCCTGACCCCCGAGATCAGACACTGACCGTGATGATAGAGGGGGAGGTGCCGAGTCCGGTAAACCCTCCTTCTGGATGCAGATTTCATCCGAGGTGTCCTGAGGCAGACGAGAAGTGCAAGAAGATGATTCCTGTGCTGAAGGACATAGGAAACGGGCATCTTGTTGCATGCCATAAGCGATGACGATCGTGAGAAAGCTTTATTCACGGTCGAAAGCCTTTCGATTTGGAACCAATGAGTCGAGAAGCCGCCATCCCTATCGTTCACGTCTCTGGATCGCAGCGGGACATGGGCCGCAGTCTTGGGCGCAGGTGCTCCAAGATTGCAGAATCCATGGTCCGGGCTGCAGAGTCAGCCATGAATCGAAAAGGAGTCTCTTGGGATGAGGCGGTGGCGAGTGCTCAGGATTATCTTCCCTACGCGCAGGAGTATGACCCAATCTACCTTGATTTCATGCAAGGCTACGCAAGAGGCTCTGGCGTGTCCTTCAAAGAGCTCTTCACTCTGCTGTGCCAGGAGGAGAAAGGTCTATGCACTGATGTTGCCGTCAACTCAGATGCGACATCTGATTGTTCAGTGTTATCCGCCCACACCGAGGACTGGAAACCAGCGGACGAAGAACATGTCGTCTTCGTGCACGGGGAGCCAAGAGAAGGACCTTCTTTCCTGGTTGTGACCCTTGGCGGACTTGAGCTTGTGACAGGCCTGAACTCAGCAGGAATAAGCTTCAGTGGCAACTCGCTGGAACAGAATGATATGAGAATAGGCGTTCCCAAGATGTTTCTATCACGTAGGATTCTCGCTGCTCGCAGGATTGAAGAAGCCATCTTGGCAGCGGCCCCGCCGGATAGGGCGTCGAGCTACAACAACAATATATGCCATTCGTCAGGAGAGATGTATTGCATCGAGGGGTCTGCAACAGATTTCTCGCGTCTCTATCCTCGTGGCGGCTATCTCGTTCATACGAATCACTATCTAGATGAGAAGATGAAGAAGTTCGAAGCTCTCTTCTCAGGGCCCGGAGGAACGTCCCTTGAACGAGGATCGAGTTCGGTCGTGCGATACAATAGAGCTACGACTCTGGTCCGAAGGAACCTGGGGAGAATCACGGTGGAGACTCTGACCAACATCCTCTCGGACCATGTGAACCGCCCGGATTCGATATGCAGTCACGAGGACTTCAAGATCCCGCCACACCCGCGGTACAAGACAATCTACGCAGTCATTTCTGATCTGACTAACCTGGAGATGCATGTCTGTCTGGGAAACCCGTGCGAAGGAAACTGGCAGACGCACCACCTTCGCTGAGCAGCTCTTTCATCCCGCTTCCATCTCTGCTTCCCTTATAGTTGCCTTCAATTCCTCCTGTTTGTCTTCATCGAGAGGCTCCACGTGGTGGTTGCCCAGAATCCACTTGACCTTCTCCCTGGCTCTGTCTTGCATCGACTTCGAGCCATCTGCAGACCAAGCATCATAGGAGCGCCTTTTGATCAAGCTTGGAACATAGAAATCTGACCTTACGTGCCGAAGAGTGTGTTTCTGTGCTAGGAAGTTCTTTCCAGCACCGACGCTCTCAATCACATCAAGCGCGAGCGTCTCCTCATCGACAATCTCCCCACTCATCATTCGCCCGACAATTCCAACGATCTCATCCTCAATCACTATTTCCTCGAGGTGAAGACATGTGCCATCCTCCAGAAGGCCTATGCCACACATCGAATCAGCCCCCGCCAAGAGAGGGGCTACCACACCTGTGAACGTCTCAACGCATGCCTGGTCGCCTGGCGCATTCGCAGTGCTCGACACACCAACGCAGCATGGCATTCCATAGAAGTGGGCTAGCTCGGTTGCGATTGCTGAACAGAGCGCATGCTCAGGACTCCCTCCAGCCCTCACAGCGGTCCTCATGTCCAGTGGAGCAATCCCAAGACCGTATATCACCGCTGCACCAGGAACAGCTAGCTGCGTCATCACTAATGCGCTGAGGACTTCGGCATTGCCGAGAGCGATCGAGCCAGCAATCGTCGCGGGTCCTGTCGCTCCCAATTGCGGCATACAGAACCAGACAAGAGGCAGGCCATTTCTTGCGAACTCAATGCCAGCATCCGTCACTTGCGCATCATGCTGCAGAGGAGCGAAGGTGCATTGAAGCGCGGAAGTGATGGGGCGCCTCCGGAATTCCTTCTCTCCCCCCGCGGCGATGTAGCTCATCCTTGACAGATACTTCGCATCGAACATCGTGACACCAGTCTCGAACATGACGTGTTTCTCAGTGTTGTTCAACGATGCATCAAGGTCATGGAGATGCGCCGTCCTAGGATTCCTATCCGTGGATGTGACCATCGGCCAGTGTATGTGGACGTTGGGCAATGCGTCTATAATCTTCGAGGACTTCACCACGTCCTCCTTGATGGATGGTCGCCTCATCCCACTTTCGAAATCAACCGCGATTGCGCCGTTCCCGCTTGCAGTCATGTAGCTGTGCCTCATATCTTGCGGTGCGTCGTAGTTCGAATTCCTGGCTGCGAGAGTTATCGACGTCTTCTTCTTGGAAAGCGCTTCTTCGACAAGATGAGAGGGGATTCTTGCAATCCTAGACGCATCATCTAGATCACACCCATTCTCCTTCAAGAGCTTCCTGCAGCGCACGCTGTTTACCTGTACGCCGACCTTTTCCAGGATGTGCAGAGTGGCCCAATGAATCTTCTCAAGGTCGTTCCTGTCGAGAATTCTGAATTGTATTCCCTTTCGGATACCATATGCCATTTTTGCCCTCCAACGAATCCCCTTCCCCCTCTATTGATTTTTGTGCTGTATGTTCTCTCTTATGCTATGTCCAATGCCGACTGGACTTGAGCCGAGGCATCTGGCCGGTCTAATGTGCCCTCAGGGTCATACGCGAGTCCAAAGGGAAACCTCGGCCACGAAAGAAGTAGGAGAAAGGTCTTTTTTCCATTGCGGCAGATTCGGAACTCGATCTTCACGAGGAAAAGAAATGAAAAGGGTTTTGCACCGAGCTGAACTCCTTTTCTCTTCTTATCTCCATTGCCCTGTGTGATGCGAGGTACAAACCGACGCCCGTCGACAGCTGAAGGTGGCAACTTCCAAGTACAACGTAACTCGATTCACTATGT
>JBASRQ010000228.1:0-4559 GCA_049273895.1 Thermoplasmata archaeon | reverse complement strand
CCAGATTCTTTGGATCTTCGCACTCATGTTTCCTGTTACAGAATAGGCAGTCGATGGGATGTGTAGAATCGAAGACCTCCAGCTCTCTCAGCTCCAGACTGTTCACTATGTTCATGATTCTCTGTTTAGTGAAGGTTTTATTATGGGTGATGCCCAGCAAAGAGTCGATCCGTGCTTCCCATTCATGCTCAAGTTCATCTGCTTTCTGCGCCTCAGTTTGGTCTCCATCACAGTAAACCTCTTGAAGTATGAAATTGCCGCCGATCTTCAGTACGCGCTTCATTTCGGCCAGCACCCTGTCTATCTCACCGAGGTGATGCAGAGAATGGGACATGCAAACAGTGTCAAAAGACCGGTCCTCGAACTTCATATTCTCGGCGTTCATCTCAAAGAATCGCACGGCCTTTCCTTCGAACCGCTTCTTGGCAGATTCCATCTCCTTTTTTGAAATGGCTGAAGCGCAATAATCTATCCCTACAAAAGAATCATAATTCTTCAGAGTCTTCATTAGAGTATCAATAAACCCTCCTCGGGCTGTGGCAACATCCAATACTCTACCGCCGGAAACTGATCCCAGCCTTTTCGCTATTTTGCCTGCGTTAGATGATGCCAATCCCTTTGGCAAGTCTTCCGTTTCCATTCCTACGGGCCTCAATCGCCTTTCCTCCTCTATGAGCTTTTCCGAGAGATGGTTGTGGGCAGATTTGAACATCGGGACTCGCACGCTAAACCTGAAATGCCTCCCGGCCATGTCTAACTGTTCGAATTCGGCAGGAAGATGGCGAGGCCATTGAACTCCTAGTCCAACAGCACCAATCCCGTCCACCTTACGTTCTTCTTCGAAGAGAGGTTGAGTGGCAGCCCGACCTTCTTGCAGGTCATGACGACATCGATTCCCATTGCTTCCATCGACGGCCTCGCCTCGAATGGATGTCTGCATAGTTCGCCGCTCTGAGGAACAACGCACTCGCGACAGAGGCGGCAATTCCCGCCAGTCAGGCCCGCAGCCAAATAGAAGCCTTGCTTGAAAGCAAGGGTCTCCATCTGGTTGACCAGCCTGTGCAATCTCGTTTCCCATCTGGCGGTACTCGTCGATCTCTCGAGACTCTTGCATGTATCTTTGTCCAGATGTCTTCTCGATTTGTCGGAAGAATCCACATCCGCTTCGACCTGGAGTATGATCGCCTTTCTGTAGAGTCTCACTATCTCTGAAAACTCGTCCACAGGCATTGCATTTGGAGGACAAAGCAAATGCCTGCCGTAGTCAACGCAAATGGGAATAGCACACTTCAGCCGGACACGTTTGTCAACAACAATGTCTTCAGTGCTCACAATCTTGGCTTCGGTGGCGCCGAGATTCTTGGCTACGGTCATAAGGTTCCTCAGCTTCTTGTCTTCTGGTTCGCGCGCCATTCGGAACCAAATAGGGAATGACATATAGAAAGAATTTCGCACGCTCCGGGCCCGATGAAATGACCACAAGGAATGAAAGAGAATGAGTTTGACTCGGTGCAATCATGCTCTGATTGAACGGCAGCCAGACATCTCGGTCCACACACGGCTCCTTGCCCAGCGGTGCCAACGAAGGTCAAATAACCTCCCACGCGCTTCAGCCCCACGATCTGACTGATGTCTCCTGTCAACCTATCTGGCGTCCACCTCCTGCTCACCTACAAGTGCCTCTACGAATGCGATCATTGCTTCGTCTGGAGCAGCCCGGCCTCGAAGGGCACGATGACCCTCACCCGGGTCGAAGACATCATCAGGCAGGCGCATGAGGTCCCTTCCATGAGGCGTGTGTACTTCGAGGGAGGGGAACCATTCCTCTTCTATCCTGTCCTGTGCAGAGGGATTGAACTCGCAAGAACACTCTCCCTCGAAACGGGCGTGGTAACTAACGCGTACTTTGCCACTGACGATAGGGCGGCGGACCTCTGGCTCAGACCATTGGCAGAGCTGGGCGTCTCGGACCTCAGCCTCAGCACGGATGCGTATCACGGCAGCGGGGAGGAGAAGGAGATGGTTCGGAGGGCGAAGAGAGCCGCTGAGAGCCTCGGCATGCCAGTGGGCGTGATAGAGATCGAGAGCGTCGAACGGCATTCGTGCTCGACCCCCGAGGACAAGTCGAAGGGACAGCTATGCTTCAGGGGCAGAGCGGCTGCGGTACTCGCCAGGAAGGCCAAGAAGAAATCTTGGAGGACCTTCGACGCCTGCCCCGAGAAGCCACCAGAAATCGAGAGAGTGCATGTCGACCCGTACGGCAATGTGCTGTTCTGTCAGGGAATATCAGTGGGGAATGCATGGAGGAAACCGCTCAAGAAGATCATGTCGGATCTAGACCCTCAGAAACATCCGATAATAGGTCCGTTGATAAACGGCGGACCTGCAGGTCTGGCAAGGGAATTCAGTGTGTTGCCAAAGAGGGCGTACGCTGACGCGTGTCACATGTGCTATGAAGTCAGATGCGCGCTGAGGAACAGGCACGCAGTCAAGGGAGTCTTGGTGCCCGACCAGCTGTATGGCTTGATGCCTGAGCAGAATCCGCAGCCCCACGTCGCCCACCGTTCAAGGACTTCAGCGAAGAAGAAACGCAGGTAGGGTCGCATGATGCGGTCTAGCTCGGTGCAATCATCCTCTGATTGAATCAAGTCGATCTTTCGAACCCGTTCAAGGGCTCAATGGGTCACATTATGGTTTGAGCATCAATCTGTTTGATGGTGCCAACGTACGCGGGGCAAGAGCTAGCCATCAGGAGAACATGTTTATGGACACACTCAGCTTCCGCCTTCGCTCGAGGGGAAAGTATGGCATACTGTTCAAAGTGCGGCTTTCAGAACCCCGAAGATTCGGCGTTCCGCAACAAGTGCGGTGCCTCGCTCAAGGCTCCGATGGTGGGCAAAGAGAAGGAATGGGACAAGCGATGTGAAGACGAGTGCGCGGGTGGACCGCGCGGTTCCTCCATTTTCTGGGGGATTTTTGTCGTCTCCCTACCCGAAGGGTGAAAGGACCTTGTGAGATATGGATATTCGATTGTTCCGCAGATGATGTTAGTCAAAAAGAGACTGTCGGCTTCTCTAGAATTCTGCGTGCCGTCTAGGATCTGTCAAAGGGTTTCCCCAGAACTGACTTAATAAGCATAGCTAATCCATTCGGTTCCCTGGGGGATATGCCGTGGGATTCGAATACATGACCGCAATCACAATCCTCCTTGTCGCCGTTGAGGTCTCCGCAGTCTTCGTTGGTTTGCGGTTTCTCAGGAACCACAAAGAGGCCATGCAGAGGGTAAGGGAGGAAGAGGGCATAGACATAACGCGTCCGTCGGAGGGACAATACTATCTCTACGCCTCACATCTCACGTTGCCCATAGGAGTGAGTGCGTTCTTTCTAGGATTTATTCTCATTCTAGTGCTAGCGATGATTGCGTATCCGAGCCATAAGGGTGAACCGTGGTCCGAATACGAGCAATTGCTTTACTTCACGGCCTACTTGGTCTTTGGAGTCGTTCTTCCCTGGCTGGTCTATGTGGAAGTGTCCTTGCCAAGGGCACTGGTCACAGAGAGAGGCATATGGAACTTATCAGGAATCAATCGCCCTTTTCTAACCGAATGGGCCGAGATAGAGCGTGTCAAGCGGAGCAGGTACCCGACCAACGAGCGGTGGTACCTAATCAGAGGTCCGCATGGCGCCACCAGGATCGGCTCTGGAAAGGGGATGGCGTTCTTCGCTCTCAAGCTCGGAGAGAAGGTTCCCAAGGAGCGATGGGCGGCTGCGGCCGATACCCTGGTGATGGCAGCGGTCTTCGGTGCATCAGAGATCAAAACAGCAGCTCGAGGTGGTCCTGGGTCGCCTTCGCAATCTGAGCTTCGAGAGTTCGTCGAAGCACAGCAGCGGATAGAAGCCGTCGGGAGAGGCATAGGTGGTGCGGCACTGTGTGTGCTTACCTCAGCCGGGATAATGCTCTGGGCGGTGATAGATATCGCAATCGATCCTTCCTACGGAGGGCTGGGGACTATTGAGGATTTGGCGTCATGGTTTTGCGTCATGTCTCTGAATGTGGCAGACATCTTCGTTCTCATAGTTGCGTGGAAAAGGATGGAAGCCAGGTATTTCCTGCTTGCAGCGACGCTTTCAGGCTTCAGCTTCGCAGCTCCGCTAGCGGTACTGGCTGAGGTCTTGATATGGAGGGCCCATAGGAGACACGGGCTTCCTTGGAAAAAGGAACATTAAGATGGGCAAGCTGAAGGGGTTCGTCAAAGGCTGATCAAGCCACCTGGTGATTGCTCGCCGGCAAAGAACTGGTTTGGCCTTCTCAGGTAGCGGAGGATCTGGCAGCGCTCTCGCGGCGACGGCCATCTCGTATTCGAACCATAAGGTCGCGCATTGAGCCAGTGTGCATGCATGAATGCCTGACTCCTTTTCAATCAGAGGATCATTGCACCGAGCTGAACTCCTTTTCTCTTCTTATCTCCATTGCCCTGTGTGATGCGAGGTACAAACCGACGCCCGTCGACAGCTGAAGGTGGCAACTTCCAAGTACAACGTAACTCGATTCACTATGT
>JBASRQ010000210.1:0-1908 GCA_049273895.1 Thermoplasmata archaeon | reverse complement strand
CGGCAAGACCGTCAGAGTCAGTCCTGTGAGTGACGTGGCTGCTGCGAGGGGAGACCGAGTCTTCAATGTCGGGCAGGTCGACTACGTGGGCGGCATGGCAACTCTGAATCCGTTCCTCTACACGCAGGCCGAAGAAATGGAAACGATTTGGCCGTGCTACAGCACATTGCTGATGGAGAATCGGAATGTGAATTACATTGGAGATCTGGCGCAATCATACACTTTCACACCAGATGGATTGACTTGGAACTTCAAGCTCGCGCACAACGCTTACTTCGTTGATCCAAGGCTTGGGACCACGCCGGCCCAGATTGCTGCGGCCAACAAGATTCCCTCACACTTGGTGACTGCCGCGGATGTCATGTACTCATACTGGGAGGTCAACAACGATTCGGCAAACCACTTTAGTAATTACCTGAACAACAACGGGGTCGGTATCATAGATAGTATGTGGACCGGTGTTGATCAGTTCGATCTCTACATCCAGCTGAAGACGCCATATGCCCCGTTCCTCGGAGCCATGGCGGCGCTCCCGATCGTTCCGAAGTACATTTGGATGGGAAAAGACCCGCTGACATTCGCGAACGATCCCCCGGTCGGTTCGGGATTTATGTACTACGGAATGTCTGGGATCCCGACGACCGTCGGTATTCTGAAGAGGAACCCGATATGGTTCCAGGAAGAGAACCGCGGCTGGCAGATCCACATCGACACGCTGCAATACAAGAGCCAGGGAAACCCAGCTACTGCGTGGCAGGAGTTGACTGCGAGCCCGCCGACTATCGATTGCCTATTGCAGGTCGCGCCGTCTATATACAAGGCCAACATCGTCGATTCTTCAACCCCGTTTGTGATGGGGTTCGCTGAGGAGACGGGTTTCGTCTTCGAGTATCAGTTGAACCAGATGACTGACGCCCTGCGCCATTCGCTTGGTTATGACACAGGTGGCGCGTACAACAACCGGCTGCTTCTCGACCCGACCGTCAAGCTCGCGCTGGCTATGTCGGTCAACAAGCCGCAGTTCGTCACCGATGCCCTTCTCGGCTTTGGCAGCGTGGCGGATTCCCTCGTGCCGAGCGTGAGCCCATGGCACTACACATATCCGAATCCAATCGTGTTCGATCCCGCGGCGGCCAGGGCACTGTTGAATGCCGCGGGCTGGGAATACGACGTAGATGGGAACCCTGCGGTCTCCGATACTACTCCTCTTTGCAAGGTGGGGGGAACAGATCCGCTGTCCTTCCGCCTGTTGAGCATCCTGCCGGATCCTTGGTATGACACTGGTGCTAGGGATATTGCCTTGTGGGCTGCAGAGGCGGGCGTCCAATATACAATAGACATGATGACCACGAACCAGGCGAACACGAAATGGTACTCCGGTGACTATGACGCATGGCTGTGGGACTGGGCATTCTCGCCGAATTCGGACCCATCCACGGACCTCCTGCAAGTCCACACGACGAGCGCGATTAATAGCTGGAGCGGATCCTGGTGGAGCAACAAGACATATGACGATCTCTACAACAGGTCGCTGGTGGCCGTGGACCACGCAACAAGAAAGGCCCTCGCCGACCAGATGCAGAAGCTGCTCTACGAAGACCATGCGGCCCAGTATGTCGCCTACAGAAAGGACCTCTACGCTGTGAACTACGAGACTTGGGACAGGGCCAGCTATGGCAACTGGGCGGTCGGATCGGGCTGGCAGTTGATGCCTGATTTCTACAATCCATGGCTCTACATGCAACTATCGCCACCGATTACTGACAACATGGCTCCTACAGCTTCAGTGAACCCGACCTTCCAGGGAATCAAGGGTCAGGATATTGCGTTCACCGGGACGGGGAGCGACGGATCTGGTGGGACCGGGCTCCAGTACCAGTGGTACTGGGGAGATGGCACTCCGAACAC
>JBASRQ010000205.1:0-1870 GCA_049273895.1 Thermoplasmata archaeon | reverse complement strand
GAGAATGAGATGGTCAGTGTCGCCGGCGCGACACAGTCCGCCTGTAAGGCTGCCCAAGAGACACTCTTTGAGCATCACGCGGTTTCATGTATCTCTTGAGGCGTGGCCATCCTGTCTTGGCGTGTTTGAATCGGCGCGGGTCTTTCTTGAGCCAGCGCAGCATGTCAAAGAAGTTTCGGGCTCTCTTCTCTTCCCGTTCCGGGAGGGGTTCGTATCCTAGGTTTCGGACTTCGTCGAGGTAAGCAGTCTCCACGAAACGTTGTGCTTCTCCCGTGATCTTGGTGACTGTCACTCTTTCCTTCCCATATTTCTCTTCGAGCTCGCGCACCGCTTTCTCGAAGATGTAACTGCTGCAGATCAGTACCGGCTCATTCTCAGCCAGTTTCACCTTATCGATAATCTTCATCACGATTCTCGAAGTCTCTTCAAGATAGGCCTTCCTACCGAACTTCGGTTGCTGGAAGAATTCAACATCTACTATCTCGTAGGTGAATTCGCCGGTTGTTGGGCGATATGCGCCTATCACGACACCGTGAAGTAGGTCGCCTACTCCGGCATCGTCGATCTGGAGGGTCATTGGGTCCGTGCTCGCGGTACCGACAACGATCTGTGTTACGCCCTATTGGGCCTTCTCCAATCGCACGCCAATGGGAAAGCAGAAGAGCCACCATCCTGGACAGTCACTGTCGGCCGCAATGACTGGCAGGCTAGATACAGGATCTTCATGACTGTAGAATCCGGGTCGCGAGCGGCCTCCTCCACGTCCAGACGTGGAGTATGACGAGATTCATGGCCCTCTTCCATGTTCTCCGCATCGGACTGTCTTCACATTGCGCATGTCAGCCAAGATATATCTCGAAGCAGTACGAATTCCAGGCCTGAGGGAAGGCGAACCAGGATATTCGTCATATTCGTAGTCGGCATGGCCGGATCCGGGAAATCCCTCCTCGTCGCGTCATTTTCCGAATTCCTACGTTCCACAGAACAGAACGTCATGATTCTCAATCTCGATCCAGGAGCAACTGCATTGCCGTACAACCCAGACGTTGATGTTCGAGCATACGTAGACATTGATGAGTTGATGGAGAAGTACAAGCTTGGTCCAAACGGTGCTCTCATAATGGCGTCTGATATTGCAGCGGATCACCTCGAGGAGATGCGTGGCGAACTTGAGGCAGAGGGCGCCGACTTCGTGCTAGCTGATACTCCAGGGCAGATTGAGCTGTTTGCCTTCAGAGAAAGTGGCCCGTACTTCTCCAACGCTATCAGTGAGGAGTCGAAGGCAGTTCTGTACACGCTGGACGCGCCGTTTTGCAGGAACCCAATGAACTTTGTGTCGAACCTCTTCCTTGCAGCAGCAGTGTATGCGCGACTCCGCCAACCACAGGTCTATGCACTTACGAAGATTGACTTGGTTTCTGATGAGGAACTGGACAGAGTAGTCGAATGGGCTGGCGAAATAGAGCAACTCGAAAACGCGCTCGAAGCAACGCCAGGCGATACGGGCTCGCTCATCGCCCGTGATTTGGCTGTGGCAGTACACTCCACAGGCCTAGTCTTCGAGACTATACCAGTCTCAGCGAAGTCGAATGCAGGTTTACTCGAGTTGAACGCGTCACTAACCCGAGCACTCACAGGCGGAGAAGAACTCCGACCATAGGCAGCCAGACGGAGCTGGCCTGCGAATCGGTGCTAATCCTCTCCTCGAAGAGAAGGATTATCCGACATGATGACAAGTAATCGATGTCGAATCCATGCGGGCGGCGATTACGACTGAAGCGCGTGTTTCCTGAGCAGGAACTGCTCATGCTCTGGCTCCTGAGAACGGAGGGAGAAATCGGAAGATATCGCTTGGCAAAGATGCTTGGTG
>JBASRQ010000202.1:0-2349 GCA_049273895.1 Thermoplasmata archaeon | reverse complement strand
CCTCCGTCTCGGACGTTTCTGAGGATCTCGAGATTTCTGAGAGTGGTCTGATCGAGCACGAGCTTGTCCGACGTCGAGAAGAATTTCGGAGGGGCAAGGAAGTCCAGGCTTCGCTTCTGTGTAGATTCGAGGTACCGAAGGATGGCACCGGCGCTCGCGACAGCAAGGGATTTGTCGGCGAAGCCGAGACCTTCCAGGGACTGAACTTTGAAGTGCCTCTTAAGCAGAGACTCGGACGCCTCCCTGACGAATGCGATGTCCTCGACAGCAGTCATCGCGGCACCGGCCATGGTGAACTCGTTTCTGAGCTTCTTCGAGTCGAAAACCGGCTGATGCAGGACCTCCTTCGGGGTCCTCTGCGCGAACTCAGCCAGTACCTTGTTCTCGGCGTCCTCGCCTTCGACCTGGGTCACGGCGAACTCGCCCGTAGAGATGTCCGCGAACGATAACCCAAAGGCTCCGTCGCCTTGCGAGATGGCCATCAGGTAATTGTTCGCCTTGCTGTCGAGGACCGTGCTCTCAAGTATTGTTCCCGGCGTGACGATCCTGACGACATCGCGATCGACCAGGCCCTTCGCGAACTTGGGATCTTCCATCTGCTCACAGATGGCCACCTTGTAGCCTTTGCTGACTAGCGTGGGCAGGTAGGAGTCGAGGGCGTGCCAAGGGACTCCGCACAACGGGATGCGTTCCTTTTTGCCCTTCTCCCGAGAGGTGAGAGTTATCTCGAGTTCCTTGGACCCTATGATCGCATCCTCGCCGAACATCTCGTAGAAGTCGCCCATCCGGTAGAGCAGGATGCAATCTTTGTAGTTCTCCTTGATCCGGAAGTACTGCTCCATCATCGGCGTGGCCGCTCTTCCCACTACCCTGCTCCCCCGACAGAAAAAGAAGGGGCGTGATATTTCTAATTATGCAATGGTAAGCCGAACGAACCTAGGTTGTGAGGGCCATCGCTTTTTTGGTCTGGTGCGACATACGGTTCGAGATAGGTTGATTTAACTTGGATCATCTCTCAGTATACACGGATGGCGCGTCAAGAGGAAACCCCGGCCCCGCCGCGATTGGATACGCGATGTACGACTCTGCGGGAAACCTCTTCGAAGAAGGCGCCAAGTGCATCGGAAGGCACACTAACAACGAGGCAGAGTACGAGGCCCTTCTTTGGGCAATCGAAAGAACTCGGGAGAGGACATGCTCCCATGTCTCTTTCTTCACCGACAGCGAGCTTGTTGCCAAGCAGCATGACGGCGGATACACGGCAAGAGACGATCGGATGAAGAGGTACGCAATGCGGGTGAAGGCTAACGAGAAACTGTTCAAGTCTTTCTCTCTCAAGAACGTCCCGAGAGACAACCCGAGGATTCAGCTAGTGGACCAGCTCGTGAACAAGGCACTTGACAGAGAATGCGCCAGATGATCTTGTATTCTCCCGGGCGAAATCAAGTGCCATCGATCTCTGGTGGTGGTTTGTCATAGAGTGTTGAGATGTGTGAAGAGAGGAGTAGCCCCGGGAGGATTCGAACCTCCGTCGCAAGATCTCTCCTTGCGAGAGGCAATCCAGAGTCTCGCATGATTGACCGCTACACTACGGGGCTTCCCTGGCAAAAGTCGCTATTCCGGTACTGCTATTTAAGAAATTAGAACGGACGGCTCTGCCGGTCACCATCTTCATATCCTCATCAGGCGCTCTGGACCACAGCTGGACATGAACCACAGGGAAAGGTTGGAGGCCTGCCGCGAGGTTTCGCAGAAGCTGCTCAAGAGATACTACCACGACATCATCGCGACAGCTGTTGTCGGCTCTGTCGCTCGGGGCGAGGACCTCGAGCACTCGGACATTGATTTCCAGGTCCTAGTGAGGCATGGTTCGTGTCTACAATCCCACTCATTCGTCCTCAACAACTGCCTGTTCTCCATCAATGTGCGGACCGAGGCGGAATGGAGACGAGAGCTGGCGGAAGGGGGCGACCACCTGCCTCTTGCAATCGGTTCTCTCATGAACGTGCTGCCGGCCCAGGACCCCACCGGAGCGTTCGCGCGACTTCGGAACGTCGCCCTGAACGTTTCTGGAGAGGCGTGGAGGAACGGCGTCCGGGAGGGAATGTCTGGCATCTTCGAGGACCTGGGAAGAGCAAGGAACTTCTACGCGGGCGAGGACTGGGATAGCTTCAGGATGATGACACCGTTCATCGCCGCGGGCATCGCTCTGACATATGCCAACCTGACCCGGAAGGTTCTCCCGTCCGAGAAGGACCTCACAAAGGTGTTCGAGAGCGACGCCGGCTCGGAGGCTGGCCGCGCCTTCAGAATAGCTGCGAGAATGGACCCAGCAGAGGACATTGATGT
>JBASRQ010000146.1:0-4207 GCA_049273895.1 Thermoplasmata archaeon | reverse complement strand
ATAATCGAGAGGACCCCGGCAATGGATTCCATCATGCTTGACGAGGAATTCAAGAAGGCAGGGCTTGTGGGGATGATGGGGCTCGGCTGCGATCCAGGTCTGTCGAACCTTTTCGCAAGGATGGGCGCAGATAGGATGGACAAGGTGAAGCAGATCCTCGTAAGAGACGGTGACAACGGGGCCGTTGCCGGTCACCACTTCGCGCCATTGTGGTCGCCAGAGACGCTCATCGAGGAGGTTCTCATGCCCGCGACCTACTATGCCGACGGGCACTACAGGAAGCTTCCCCCGTTCAGTGGCAAGGAGCTGTTCCAGTTCCCTGACCCAGTCGGCAAGCTCCCGATATACAATGTGGACCACGAGGAATCGGAGACGCTCCCGACCTACATAGGCGAGGTTCTCGGGAAAGGTTGCGACTATTGCGACTTCAAGATCGCACTAGGAGACGATTACGTCGAAGTGATAAACGTGCTTGGCAGGCTCGGACTGGACAGCACGAAATTAGTCGATGTCAAGGGAGTCAAGGTGGCTCCGAGAGATGTCGTGTCCGCCGTATTGCCCGACCCCTCGACTCTCGCGGACAGGGCAAAGGGAGATTGTGCGATTGGAACGATTGTCAAGGGAGCCAAGGATGGGAAGGATGTGGGCTATTTCATCTGGACCCAGCTCAACCATGAAGACTGCCACAGAAAGTACGGGCACAGTGCGACAGCGTACTCTGTCGGCGTCCCGTTTGCAATCGGAGCCATCCTGTTCGCTCAAGGCAAGATCAGGCAGATGGGTGTGTATCCGCCGGAGATGCTTGATCCGCAGCCCTTTGTCAAGATGCTCCCGAAGTATGGCATGAACTGCTTGGAGAAGAAGCTCTGAACATCATCATGTGATTCTCCCATTTTCCGAGCGAGGGAGGGCTTCTATGGGGTCTGCGGTTCAGGGCCTACCAGTTGACGCCAGACTTGTAGTCGACACTCCATGTGCCCAGCCTTCCCTAGCGAAACTTAAATATGCTAGTGGCCATCCGCAAACGGGGGAAGCCAGGGGAACGACTTCGGGCGTCCTTCGGTGTATGTGACAAAATGAAGGCTATGGTTCTAGGAGTAGGTGCAATCGGATCAGTGACCGCTCAGTGCCTTGCTGGATCCGATGAGTTTGACAAAGTCGTGCTGGGGGCGCGAAACCCAGAGAAGGGTCAGCGCCTTCAGAAGAAGATCGGCTCAGACAAGGTCAGCGTGACGAAGCTGGATGCTTCCGATGTGGCTGCGATGACGAAGGCTTTCAAAGGACTGGACCTCGTCTGCAACCTCGCGATACCGAGGTACAACTTCGCAATCATGGAGGCCTGCGAGAAGGCCAGAGTCAACTACTTGGACACCGCCTGGGACATCGCGATCGACAAGACCAAGCCAGGCGAGATCGTCAAACCGGCGCCGCCGTCATTCCTGTACTTGAAAAAGGATGCCGCGTGGAAGAAGTTGGGCTTGACGGCGATGCTTGGGATTGGATGCGACCCAGGCCTGACGAATCTCTTCGCGAGAAAAGAGGCGGACAGGCTTGACAAGGTCAAGCAGATACTCGTCAGGGACGGAGACAACGGTTATGTCGAGGGGTACGATTTCGCCCCGTTGTGGTCCCCTGAGACGCTCATAGAAGAGGTCCTGATGCCGGCGACCTACTACGCAGACGGGCACTACAGGAAGTACGGATCATTCGAAAACAAGGAGATTTTCGATTTCCCAGGCGGGGTCGGCAAGATCCCGATATACAACGTCGCCCACGAGGAGTCGGAGACTCTCGGGACCTACATTGGGGATGTGCTGGGCAAAGGCTGCGACTACTGCGACTTCAAGATAGCACTTGGCGACGAATATGTCGATGCGATCAAGATGATCGGGAAGCTCGGCCTTGACAATCCGAACAAGATCGATGTCAAAGGCGTCAAAGTCGCGCCCAGGGACGTTGTGAACGCTGCGCTGCCGGATCCGTCGCAATTGGGACACCTTGCGAAAGGCCAATGCGCGATAGGAACAATCACGAAAGGGGTCAAGGACGGAAAGGATACCAGCTGGTACATGTGGACGTCCCTGGACCACAAGAAGTGCTATAATGAATGGCACAACAGCGCCACTGCATGGTCCGTGGGCGTGCCAGCATCCATCGGAGCAATCTTGTTCGCTCAGGGCAAGATAAGGATGAAGGGCGTCTTCCCACCGGAGATGATGGATCCGGACCTATTCATCAAGATGCTTCCGAAGTTCGGAATGAACTACAGCGAGAAGAAACTCTAGAAGAAAACACGAAAGCTGAGGGTGTGCCCCCTCAGCTCAACCTCTTTTCTCATTGCGGCAACGATATAACTCAAGTGCCGAGCATCACAAGCAAGTAGAAGATTGGAGATACGGTGCGGCATGGCACAAGGGGACGACCGCATAAGGAGATACTATCTCTTCAGAGCGGTCACTTCGTTCTCGCTCTGGATCCCCTTCTGGACCCTGTGGGCCAACAATCATCTGGACAGCCTCTTCCTGCTGACGGTCGTCGATGCGGCATTCTGGTGCACGATGATCTGCTTCCAAATTCCCGCCGGCCTTCTCGGCGACAAGTACGGCCGGAAGCCGATGCTTTTCTTGGGGGAGGTCTTGGTCGTCGCGGGTGTAATGGCCTTCGGTTTCAGCACCCTCTTCTGGCAGTTTTTGGTGTCGAACATCGTCTGGGCCACTGGCGTATGTTTCGTCGTCAGCGGTGATACGCCATTCCTCTACGACACCCTGCTGGAGCTCGGTCGGTCGCGGGAGTTCATAGGCGTGAGCGCAAAGGCTTGGTCTGTCATGGCTGTGATGACCGCCGTGGCGTGTGTTGTGGGAGGGGTGACCGTTCAATGGATCCTCCCCGAACGGCTGGACCTGACGTTGATAATCAGCGCCTTCGTAGCGCTGATCGGCTCGTTCACAGTGCTGCTTCTCAAGGAACCGAAGGTCGATCGCACCAAGTTTGGATCGTTCAGAACCCAGTTGAGCGTCGGGTGGAGGCAAGTAAGATCATCGAGGGCGATCTTAGCGGTGATTGCCTTCCAGATCGTGGTCGAGATAGCACTGTACGTGATGGCGGTCTTCAGATCCGTCTACATGAACGACGACCTCCATCTGGACTACTTCTTGATTGGCCTGTTCATCGGGAGCTTCACAGTTGCCGGAGGGATCGTCGCCACGCAGGCCGGCAAGATCGAGCAAAGGCTTGGAGAGAAGAAATCCCTTCTCTTCCTATTGCTTGCCATTATCGGTTCTTTCTGGATAGTTTTCCTCGTGAAATCGGCGTGGGCGATAGTGATACAGTATCTGATCTACGCGGTCTCCTACCTCGTAAGCCCGATCACGAACGGCTACATCAACCAGAGGGTGGATTCGGAGCACAGGTCCACGGTGGTCTCGATAGCCAGTCTATTGTTCACTGTCGTCCTGGCCCCTATCGAGATAGGATTCGGCTTCGTGGCGACGGAGTGGGGGACAAGGGAAAGCCTTCTGATACTCGCCCTGGCTGCGGCACCCGTCGGATTGCTGCTTCTCTCAATATGGTTCAAAGAGGTCGATCTGTCGAAAGAGGCGACTGCGAAGGTTAGGACGCTCAAACAGTTCTGAGGAGAAGCGATGGCTCCCGCCAGCAGTCAACAGAAAAAGGGGGGAGGATTAACAGAGCCTGCATGGGCCTGTGGGCTAATAAATGTTATCAAAAGTGATACTGATCATATGAAGGCCAGCTGGACGGTCTGCCAGCGTCAATTCGACGGTTCTGCGCACCCGGAGCAAAACCCCTTTCCTTTTCCTCAATCGTTCAGAAGACCATACCCAACAACAACACTATGAGGACGAGGATCATCGTGATGAACGAGAACACAGCGTTCACCACAGGAAGCGGATCATCCTGCAACAGCTTGACTCTGTTCTGAAGGTCTTTCAGTACTTGCTCAACATCTGCCTTTGGTTCCTCCATTTTCCCTACCAGACCCGGAATCGCCTTTCCTCCCCTATGGGCTTTTCTCAAAGACGGGTCACAGTTTGAACATCGGAGTATCTAGAAGTGGGGATAGATTCCTGACCTACGGAACACATCCGTCCAGAATCTCCTTGAGAGTCGAGGGATCGATGTTCCCTCCCGACATCACGCAAACCACTCGACCCTTCCCCGCCTTGCCCGTGAGAGCCGCGGCCAAAGA
>JBASRQ010000192.1:0-8398 GCA_049273895.1 Thermoplasmata archaeon | reverse complement strand
CTCTTAGGGTTGATCGTCAGACCCGGCTTGATGTAGTAGTCGTAGAAGATTGTGAATGTCAATGTGGCACTTGGGTCGCTCGAGGTGGCGTTCGCAAAAAATGTGATCTCGTCGCCAACGAATGCCGATGTCGGACTTGCGCTGAATGTCACATCAGTCGCATTGATAGTATACGTGCTTGCGGTCTGCTCAGGAGATTTCGCCAGATCGACGGAGAAGATCGCCGAGGAGAAAGCGAAGATTGACGAAAGTGTCAGAAGGCAGACGACCAGAATCGCAGCTTTTGATGCAAGACATTGGTGCAAGATTCCTCGGTGGTTACCGGCCTTTTCTTGCACGCGTGAGTACAATTACTGCCCCCCTGTCGCAAGACCTATTGTCGACGATGTCGGCTCAGACCAGCGAAGTGAAACACGCAATAACGTCACGCTATATAAGAATAGCTCGATGGCTGGAAGACGAACTCGACATGCGGTAACTGGTATCGAATCTGTGTCAGCGATTCCCTTGCAGAAGAGTGCGTTCTTTGGTCAGTCAACGTTGAGATCGTGATGATTTCGAACAGCGTAACACTAGTCAATCTCGGCGTGCTTCGAGCGACAACGCCTAGCGCATCTAATCTGTGTATAGCATTCTCCCTTTTTCCCCTCTCAATGTCACCTGCGAGGTGACCGACGTATTTGACGACTGTATGTTAGGCGAGGGGGACTGCGTGACTCTCAAGACATACGCGGGAACTTCCTTCTCCGCCTCGACAAACTACACCTTGACGGTGTGATTCACGGGCCCACGCAGGAGCGCATCCGTCAATCAGCATCCCATGGAGATGGTAGAACCGCGCGGGGAGGGGGATTTGAACCCCCGAGCTCTTTCGAGCACTGGATGTTTGCCTATTCCAATCGGAACGAGATAGCAATCCAGCGCCTTGCCGGTCTGGGCCATCCCCGCCTGATTTTCGCATAATGCCAAGTGCGGTCTTAAAGGTTTGTTGAATTTGGAGGTGATCTCAGAATCTGTCCAGCAAGTGCGGAATAGCGAGCGGAAGACAGAAGCAGGCCTCGGGGACGCGCGACGATTCATGCCCCGATTTCTGTTCGAAATGCGATTCATGACGAAACGCTCATATACGACGCAAGAGTAGTGTATAGGTGCAGCCCCGTCGACGCAGCGCTCGAACTCCGCCGAATGGCGAGTTCGAAACGCATATATATGGCGTCGAACTTAGGCGGGGCTACCCAAACAGCTGCGACAGCGGCGATGGTTGGGAGGGAGGCGTCAACTCGCCATTATCTGTGATCAACCCTACTCCATCTGTCGCAGACATGGTGGAGGATCAAGATCTCCGGCGAGGTGTCGTGACCTCTTGGTTCTGACGTTCGATGATAGAAGGTTTCGTGCAAATCCTGTGGCACAATATGTGTCACAACGCAGGGTATAACACGAGTCGGTGAGACTTGAGGACCCTGCCGATTTCAAGAGACTAAATCAAGCGACCAACAATAGTAGTGACGACGACAGATCGATCAATTCCGGTTGATCCTGCCGGCGGGCACCGCTATCGGAATGCGATTAAGGCATGCGAGTCGAGAGGTGCAAGACCTCGGCAGACGGCTGAGTAACACGCGGATAATCTGCCCTGGAGTGGGGGATAATCTCGGGAAACTGAGGATAATACCCCATAGGTGTGGTGTGCTGGAATGCTTCCACGCTAAAAGCCCCGGCGCTCCAGGATGAGTCTGCGGCCTATCAGGCTGTAGTGGGTGTAACGGACCCACTAACCTACGACGGGTAGGGGCGTTGAGAGACGGAGCCCCCAGATGGATTCTGAGACACGAATCCAGGCCCTACGGGGCGCAGCAGCTACGAAAACTGCCCAATGTGGGAAACCACGAGGCGGGCATTCCGAGTGCCAAGGCATTGCTTTGGCTGTTCTCTCGCCTAAAAAGCGAGAGAAGTAAGGGCCGGGTAAGACGGGTGCCAGCCGCCGCGGTAATACCCGCGGCCCGAGTGGTGCTCATTATTATTGAGCTTAAAGCGTCCGTAGCCGGCCTTGTAAATCTTTGGGTAAATCGGGCAGCTCAACTGTTCGAATTCCGAGGAGACTGCAAGGCTCGGGACCGGGAGAGGTTCGAGGTACTCTCGGGGTAGGGGTAAAATCCTGTAATCCTGAGAGGACCACCAGTGGCGAAGGCGTCGAACTAGAACGGATCCGACGGTGAGGGACGAAGCCCTGGGGCGCAAACGGGATTAGATACCCCGGTAGTCCAGGGTGTAAACGCTGCGGGCTTGGTGTCGGAGGTCCTACGTGGGCGTCCGGTGCCGGAGAGAAATTGTTAAGCCTGCCGCTTGGGGAGTACGGTCGCAAGACTGAAACTTAAAGGAATTGGCGGGGGAGCACCGCAACGGGAGGAGCGTGCGGTTCAATTGGATTCAACGCCGGACAACTCACCAGGAGCGACGGTTACATGAAGGCCAGGTTGACGACTTTGCCTGATTTTCCGAGAGGTGGTGCATGGCCGTCGTCAGTTCGTACCGTAGGGCGTTCTCTTAAGTGAGATAACGAACGAGACCCTCGCTGCTAATTGCAAACTTCTCCGCGAGGAGGAGTGCACATTATCGGGACCGCTGGTGCTAAATCAGAGGAAGGAGAGGTCAACGGTAGGTCAGTATGCCCCGAATCTCCTGGGCTACACGCGCGCTACAAAGGACAGGACAATGGGCTCCAATGCCGAAAGGCAACGGCAATCCCGAAACCTGTCCGTAGTTCGGATTGAGGGCTGTAACTCGCCCTCATGAAGCTGGATTCCGTAGTAATCGCGAGTCAACATCTCGCGGTGAATATGCCCCTGCTCCTTGCACACACCGCCCGTCAAACCATCCGAGTTGGGTCCAAGTGATGTTGTCTCTCATTGGGGCACTAGAACTTGGGTTCAGCAAGGGGGGTTAAGTCGTAACAAGGTATCTGTAGGGGAACCTGCAGATGGATCACCTCCTACGCAATAACGGAGGGGAACTACCCCTCCACCAAAACATGGTGGGGTTCCAAGCACCAAGGACAAAGCAATCTATCATCGAACGTCGAGCGATATTTTTTGTTCAAACAAAATGTAAAGCGCATGCGCTGTGCATTCAAATGAATCAAAAGGAAAAGGGTTTTCATGGTTTCGGCTCGATGCAACTGCTCAGGGTGTAGGAGGCGCTGGAGACTTGCCTCTCCGGCTCATCACGAACATCAGGGCGAGCAGAACGATCACTATGATCACGAGGACCATGTTGACCATGCCCCACATGTTGCCGCTGTCAGATGTCGTCTTCACCTTGTCCAGCTGGTTCTGCAAGGCCGTTATCTGCTCCTGGAGGTCTGCGAGCGCGGCCGACTGGCTCGCGTTGTCGGCATTGACATTGCTCTGGAGTGCAGTAAGCTGTGCCTGGAGACCTGCGACGTCCGCAGTAAGGGCGGTGACGTTCGCGTCTTGCGAGTTCAGTGCCGTCTGCAAGTCCGCAATCTGGGCTTCCAGATCCGCTATCAGGACGTCGACGGGGGCGGGCGCTGGGAGAACCTCGAGAGCAAACTTCTGATCCTTCACTATCTCGTAGACGCCCTCCGCGAATATTATCCAGCTATTCACAACCACATGGTAGCTGCCTGCGGGGGCCAGCACCGGCACTTCGACGCTGATTGCTGCGGTCGCGTTCGTCGGTATCTGGAGGCTGTCAGGGTTGTAGATCGTGCCGTCCGCATCCGAGAGTATGTACCAGTCCAGCTGAGAGTATTGCTCGTCGATGTATGTGAACTGCGCATCAACAGTCATCAGAACAGTCTCCCCTGCTCTGACCGACGAGGCTGACAACGTGATGGAGTAGCTGAACGTGTACAGCTGCAGCGACTCAACTGCGTTCAGAACGGAGGACGGCGTGTTGCCTCCAACAGCCATTATCCTGCCGTCTGGGGTCACCGTAGCTCCGAGGTACTTCCTTGCATAGGACATGTCGGCCGCAGTGGACCATTCGTTTGCTACAGGGTCGTAGACCACTGTGCTGCTGTACGCGTCGGCGCCAGTGTTAAAGGCATCGGAGGAACCGCCGACCACGTAAATCAACCCATCCACTCCGACAACCATGGCGTGTGCCGCGCGCGCAACTGGCATAGCCTGGAGAGTATCAATCCAGTTGCCCGCCGTGGAATCATACATGAAGAAGTTCGTCGTCCCGGTGTAGCTGGCAACGCCGCCTCCCGAGTAGTACAGGTCGTTCCCAACGGCAACCATAGCACCGCATTCAACAGCTGCAGGAGCGGGCCTGCCCACGGACCAGCTGTCAGCCACAGAATCGTATATCTGTGCGTATCCGGCTGGGACTCCCTCTCCGCCGACGACCCAAATCGATCCGTTCGTCACGGTGGCGGCCTTGGCCTCCCACGCGCCGTCCAGCATCGAGGCTCCGAGGGACCACGCGTTCGTCACGGGGTCGTAGATCTGGGTGTAGCTCGACCCGCTCGCACCACCGAAGACGTAGACCTTGCCGTCGAGTCCGATTGCGCCCGCCGCTCCTCTCTCCGCGTACGGCATCGATGTCAGAACCGTCCAGTCACCGGCGTCGGGATCATACGCGTATGCGTTCGCCACGGCGGTGTATCCTGTCGTCAACACTCCGCCCATCACGTACACAGTCCCGTTCGCCGCGCCCACAACGACCGCTTGCGAAACCGTCGCCCCCATCGGAGTCTCCGTGGTCCAAGAGAAGACCGACGAAGCCCTAGCGTTCGGCGCAGACGCCGAAAGGGCGACTGCGATGAAAGCCAGGGTCAAGACAAAGACGGCCGACCTAGCGGTCAATCTACTAATCACACTTGTTCCCATCCTCAATCCCTTCTTCGAAACCTTGGAACAAGGTCCAAGGCACCGAGAGACATTGGCGGACCGCATATAAATAGATGACAAACAGTTGAAAAGGAGGCGAAATCCCCCGCGACGGGTGTCCGAACGCTGTCGAATCGAGCTTAAGGAATGGGGGCCTCGTTCGAATAATCTTCTACAGCCGGCAACATGCGTTTGATGGGATTTCAGAATATTTTTATACCACGGTTCACTACGCTGAATCGAAGGGATCTTCAGCGTGCCTGGCCGCTCTCGCAGCCGGGCCCGCTTGAGGCCAAGGTGATACTCGAGACTGGGGAAGAGAAAACATGATGATATTGAAGATGAAGAAAGAGGACCTCCCGACCTTCCTCGACTCCATCAAGGAGTGGGGAGAGCTTTGGGGTCCGACCAAGAAGGAGGGCAGGGTTTCCTACGCGAAGGTCGACTCGCTCTCGCAGATGGATCTGAAGGCCGCCAGGACCATCATCCCACCGAAGAAGTTCCTCTACCCCCCAAGATTCACTATGTTCGACTACGACGAGGATGGCTTCGTTGGTAGGATTGGCGATGTGCCGAAGAGGATTCTGTTCGGCATACACCCATGCGACATCCACGGGATATTGATCATGGACAAGCTCTTCCTCGACACATACAGAGATCCGTACTATGCGGAGAGAAGAGAGAAGACTCTGTTGCTGGGCCACAGCTGCATCCCCGATGACAAGTGCATGTGTTTCGCGACCGGCACGGACTTCATCGCAGAAGGATTCGACCTGTTCTTCAGCGATCTCAAGATGTTCTATCTTGTCTGGGTCGGCTCGACAAAGGGCCACGATCTCATCAGGATGAGGCCTGAGTTGTTCAGCAGGGACCTTGGCAGGACCGACATCCTCAACTACACCGAGTACAGGAAGTGGAAGAACACCCAGTACAAGATGAGCATCGACCTGACCGGCATGCCAGATGTGTTCGAGCTCGGCTACAACAGCCCTGTATGGGACCAGCTCGCGGAGAAATGCCTGTCCTGCGGACAATGCAGCATGGTCTGCCCGACCTGCAACTGCTACAACGTGGTCGACGAGGTCGATCTCGGCGCGCTGGAAGGCACGAGGGACCGCTTCTGGGACAGCTGCATGTTCAGAGAATACTCGCTAGTCGCAGGCGGCAGCAATTTCAGGGACAAAAGGGCCGACAGACTGAGACTCTGGTATACGCACAAACTACAGGCCTACATCGGCGAGTTCGGCAAACCGGCCTGTGTCGGCTGCGGAAGATGCGTCGAGACCTGTCCGGTCGAGATCAATGTGGTCACTGTCTCGAACGCCCTCAAGGAGCAGGAGGTGGGCAAGTGAAGAAGATGTGCGTGGTCCTTGACGAGAAGGAGGTAGATGACAACCCCTTCACACCAGAAATGTGGAGGATTGTCAGGAAATACCCGCTCACCAGCGATGTCGATTTCTTCCAGGCGAGGCCCGTGGATGTCGATGAGGCGTTGAAGTTCAGCTTCCTGCCAGGACAGTTCGTGATGATGTCAATACCGGGGGAAGGCGAGGCGCCGTTCTGCATTTCATCCTCGCCTTCGAGACCCGGCCTGCTGGAGTTCTGCATAAGGAACGTTGGAACGCTGACGACTACGCTCTTCGGTCTGAAGGAGAACCATACCATCGGGATACGCGGGCCGTACGGCAACGGCTTCCCGATCGAGAAGATGGAAGGCAAGGACATTTTGATAGTGGCTGGAGGCATGGGCGTCGCCCCGCTGCGCTCGTTACTGTTGTACGTCCTAGACAACCGGGACAAGTTCGGCAAGCTATCCTATCTGCACGGCGCCAGGAACCCTAGCGAGATGCTGTTCAGAGAAGAGTTCATGCAGCTGAAGGAGCGCGAGGACCTCCACTGCCTGCTGTCCGTCGACAAGGACGACACGGGCAAGTGGACAGAGAAGGTGGGCGTCGTGACGACGCTCTTCAAGGACCTCGGGCCGATCGATGCGAAGAACACAGTCGCTTGTGTCTGTGGCCCGCCGGTCATGTACAAGTACGTCATGCAGAACCTCGTCCAGCTGGGGATACCAAAGCACCAGATACTGATGACGCTGGAAAGGAGGATGAGATGCGGCGTCGGCAAGTGCGGCCATTGCGCGATCGAGTATCTCTACACGTGCATAGACGGGCCTGTGTTCTCATGGTGGGATGTGCTCCACATGAAGGAGCTCATCGGGAGGGGTGCAAGTGACAAGACAATCGCCTAAGATCGGCGTTTACGGGTTCACGGGCTGCGCAGGCGACCAGCTCATGATACTCAACTGCGAGGACCAGCTAGTCGACCTGTTCGGTGCGACCGAAATACGTTCGTTCGTCATGGCCAAGAGCGACAACCACGAGGGCGAGCTGGATGTCGCGTTTATCGAGGGCTCGATCTCGACCGAGGAGCAGCTGAAGAAGCTCAAGGAGATCAGAGAGCGCTCGAAGGTGATGATCGCAATCGGCATATGCGCCTGCAACGGCGGCCCCCAGGCCATGAAGCTCGGGGAGGGCAAGTGGGAGGAGATGTACAAGAAGGTCTACGGGAACGCGAAGATCAACGTGTCAAAGGCCTTCGAGGCGCAGCCCATCGACGCTTTCGTCAAAGTCGACCTGTACATCCCTGGGTGCCCGATAGACAAGATGGAGTTCCTGGGAGCCGTGTCGAAGCTCGTCGCTGGCAGGCACCCCTATCTGATCAAGGCCCCGGTGTGCCTGGAGTGCCGGTGGAAGGAGAATCCGTGCATACTCTACGCCGGCAGATTCTGCGGTGGCCCGCTCACAAAGGCTGGTTGCGGTGCAGTCTGTCCCTCGCAGAACCTTCCCTGCGTTGGGTGCTGGGGACCGACAGACGACCTGAACGTGAGTTCCGAGTACAAGCTATTGAAGGAGAAGGGCTACAGCCCGGATGAGATCATCAAGAAGATCCGGAAGTTCGGGGGAGCCAGTGTCGCTCAGCTCGTGAAGGACCTCGAGAAGAAGGAGGAGAAAGCATGAGGGAGCTCAAAGTCGAGGCACTGGCCAGGGTCGAGGGGGACGGCGGTATCACAGTTACGCTCGACGGCAAGAAGGTCAAGAGCGTCACTCTGGACGTTCACGAGGGCCCGAGGCTGATCGAGCAGCTGGTCAAGGGCATGACCCCTGCTGACGATCTCACGGTAATCCCGAGGATATGCGCCATCTGCACGCTCTCTCACAGATACTCCGCGATCAGAGGGCTCGAGAAGGCCCTCGGGATCAAACCGCCAGAGAAAGCCCAGCTCACGAGGGAGCTAATGATGCTCGGCGAGAACGTTGAGAGCAACTCGCTCCACACTTTCTTGTTGGCATTGCCGGACTTCCTCGGGTATCCGTCCGCGATCGCGATGCTCAACGACTACGGCGATGATGTGAAGCGCGCTCTGCGCCTCAAGAAGTTCGGGAACCATGTCATGGCCGTCACGAGCGGCAGGATCGTCCACGGGGAGAACCCAATCATAGGCGGTTTCGGCAAGTATCCCAGCAAGAAGGCGCTTG
>JBASRQ010000145.1:0-8354 GCA_049273895.1 Thermoplasmata archaeon | reverse complement strand
CCTTTGGCCTGAGCAGACCTCCGGCCAGTGCTTCTTCATCTTCTTCTTGGATGAGCTTGATCTCTTTCCACTCTCCCCCGAAATCCTGTATCTGGCCCGTCACCATCTGAAAACGGACCCGAAGCTTTCCCCCCTCGAAGAATATGTAGGCATTCCTCAGCTGGGAGAGATACAAGACTATCCTCTTGCCTTGCTGCGTGAGAGCGCGTTCGACCGGTTTCAGCAGGCCCGCCTTCTCGAGCACATGGATTCTCCGGTAGCACGCGGCTATGGGGATGTTCAACTTCGCGCTCAGCTCGAGCGCGTGCTTGGGCTTGCGAGAGCAGGCGACCAGAATCTTGGCAGCATACGTATCCATTATGAGTCGAGATGCCTCGATAGGGTCCAAACCCGTGACCTCCGTACTGCTGGCGTTGGGCGGAGAATCGCAATCGTCATCAAGTGGGGGGCCGCTCCGCGGAACGCGGACAATCGTATGATACAGTTGTATCTAGCGAATGTACTCCTGTTATTAAATACTCTTTCAGCGGACTGGATTGTGGTCCACAAGCACTCGCACAAAGATTAATATTCATTCGGAGTCGGTTAGGTCGAACGTACTGGCGAGCGGCAGGATCTCGCGGCTCGGGAGGCATGGAAGGTGAAGGGATCGAAATGCAGGTGCGGCTACGCCACGATCTCCAAGAGGAGCATCTGCCCCCGATGCGGCAAGAAGATGAAACCATCAGAATGGCCCGATGAGGGGAATGTGCTCTCGTTCACGCGTCTGCAGACGGTTCCGGAAGGCCTCACCGATTCGTACAACCTGGCGCTGGTGGCGATCAAGAAGGGTCCTAAGCTAATCTGCTGGACGTCGGGCACATTGAAGATTGATGAGACTGTGACCATAGTCGAGCAGAAGGGCAAGCTGTTCTGCAGTCCGAAAGGCGAACTCGCATCCAAGGTGGACGAGCCGGTCAGAGCTTGACAGACTCGGCCGAGATGAGCTTGAAAGCCGGGCCTAGACTGGATATCCGTGTCCTGATGATCTCCGTGAGATCTCCTTTGGCTTTCGCCGATGCAGCCCTGACATCGATCACAAGGTCGCAGCTCATGCGCTCGTAGTAGACGAGCACGTTCGTGTAGCCCGCGAGGACGTTGATACCCTCTTCACCGAGGGCCTTCATGATCTCGTGTATTGCACCTGGTCTGTCCGGCAAATCGATGGAGAGCTTCATGAGCCTTGAATCGTCGTTCAGGAAGGCGATCGAGAGGATCCATGAGTCCGGCTCACCGATCAGCATTATCGGCGCGGAGTTCTTGCCGAGGAAATTGACGTAGGCTTGGGGCAGCTCGAAGATGCCGTTTTTGATAATGCTCGCTTTCTTTTCCGTCTTCCTGAGCGCCTTAGTCTTTATCGTGGCGTTTTCAACTGCCGCGCCACGCGTGTATCTCGTTGCCAGGTCCGATGCTTCCACGGACAGACAATCGACCATCGTCAGGTTCGGGTCATTCCCCGTCTTGGCGTCCTCGAACTCCTTCTTCAGGGAGAGCGAGTCCCCGAAGAACGATAGGTCGACCAGCATCTCCCAGACCATGACGATGTTCGGGACTGAGCTCACAGTCTCCGAGTTCAGGATATCCACGTTCCTCGTCTTCAGGAAATTCGCGGCCTGAGCGAGCGCGCCAGGCTCATCTCTCACCTGAAACGTTACATACGCGATCTCTCTGTAGTTCTCAGGGCCGAAGTTGGAGAGGACTATCTCGTAGCTGCTCTTGCCGTCGATCTCATACTTGAACATCGAGCTGAAGACCTCGCTCCCGTCCACGATCCCGAGCGGTTCGCCGACCTTCTCGCTGATCTTGATTTTGCCTGACTCCATCCGTCCGAAGTCCCAGAGCTTCACTCCTCTCCCCTCTATTGCTCGAAAAGCGCATCCGACAGATAAAGATGTTGAGTCGAGTGTGTCACTTCGGAGAGAAAATGTACAAGGTCGGCACCCTGTGCTTCAGCCCGGTCCAGTAGCCACAGATGACGCACTTGTAGCCCTGCGTGACCGTGCCCCCGTAGACCGTGAGATTCCGGAGGCGCTTGGTCTTGCCGCCACAAACGGGACACGCCCCCGCCTTCGTTTTCTCCTTGGAATCGCGCCCGTGGATCTCAATGGATGCAAGGTCGTTCTGAATAGCTAGCCTCCGCACCCGCTCTTCGCTCACAGCGTAGTCGGAATCGTGCCTGTGGAGCTCCTTCAGGACGAGCTCAGTCATCTTCCGCTGGGAGCTGACGACGCCATGCCTGTGGAGGGCGTCCTTGATAGCCTCCAAGACTTCCGTGTCAGAGGGCTTTCGATAGGCCATCGGGACGTGATGGCCATCCGCTTACGAATACCTTTCCACAAAGTGCTGACCAAGGTCGTTAGTGGGGAAGAAATATAAGACCGCAGGGACTACCCGCGCGCCAAGGTGTAGAGGGCATGCGAGCGAAAGTCATCATCATGGGCGCTGCTGGAAGAGACTTCCACAACTTCAACGTGTACTTCCGGGACAACGCAAACTACGAAGTCGTGGCATTCACCGCCACGCAGATACCGAACATCGAGGGGAGGAAGTACCCAGCCAGCCTCGCGGGGAAGCTCTACCCGAGGGGTATCGATATCTACCCCGAGAAGGATCTGCCCGAACTCATCCGCAAATTCGGGGCAGAGCAGGTCGTGCTGGCCTACTCGGACCTGAGCCATGTGGATGTGATGCACAAGGCGTCCCTAGTGAACGCCGTGGGCGCGGACTTCCGGCTGATGGGCATGAACCAGACGGCACTGAGGTCAAAGGTGCCCGTAATCGCAGTGTGCGCCGTCAGGACCGGCTCGGGCAAGAGCCAGACCACGAGGGCCATCGCGTCGATCCTGCGGGCGAAGGGAAGACGAGTCGTCGCCATCCGTCACCCAATGCCTTACGGCGACCTCGAGAAGCAGGCGGTCCAGAGGTACGCAACCTATGCCGACCTCGACAAGAATGAGTGCACGATCGAGGAGAGAGAGGAGTACGAACCGCACATAGACAAGGGGATAATCGTCTATGCGGGTGTCGATTACGAGAAGATCCTGAGACAGGCAGAGAAGGAGGCCGATGTCATCCTGTGGGACGGAGGCAACAACGACACGCCGTTCTATGTCCCGAACCTGCACATAGTGGTCGCGGACCCGCACAGGGCGGAGCACGCGAGGCTCTATTATCCCGGCGAGACGAACATCCGCATGGCGGATGTTGTCATTATCAACAAGGTCGATACTGCGCAGCCGAAGGACGTCGAGCTGGTGAAGCAGATCGTTGAGGAGCTAAATCCGAAGGCGAAGATCATCATGGCAGCGTCGCCCGTCACAGTCGAGGACCCGAGGGCGATCAAGGGCAAGACGGTGCTTGTTATCGAGGACGGGCCGACAGTCACGCACGGCGGGATGAAGTTCGGCGCGGGATTCATAGCCGCGCAGAACTCGGGCGCCAAAAAAATCATCGACCCGAGGCCGTTTGCGGTCAACTCGATCAGGGACACATTCACGAAGTACGGGCATCTCGAGAACGTGCTGCCTGCCATGGGCTACGGCAACCACCAGATCAAAGACCTGCAGGACACGATCAACGCCGCAAAGTGCGATGTGGTCGTCTCAGGCACGCCGATCGATCTGAACAGAGTGCTGAAGGCGAACAAGCCGATCATAAGGGTCAGATACGACCTCAAGGTCCTGGGAGAACCGAAGCTGGAGGAGATCCTCGCGAAATTCTGAGCCGGAAACGGTTAAGTGCGACCGCGGGGATTACGACCCCGCGGGAGTAGCTAAGCCTGGCCAAAAGCGCAGGACTTAAGGTCCTGTCGATCGGGATAGGCAATTCTGTCTCATAGGAGTCCGGGGGTTCAAATCCCCTCTCCCGCACGATCGAGTCGAGCCAGACTTTCGAGCTTAGACCCCGCTCCCACTGTCATGACGAACCGCAAACGAGTCGACCGGCTCAGTTCGCGGAAAAGTATATTTCTGCGTCTCAACTGACTAGTCTAGACGCTTCTCGAGCGGGGTAGTTTTGCTATGCGAACTGGCGAGCCAATTATCAGAGTTCAGAATCTCGAGAAGGTATTCGAAGGGAATATCCGAGCGGTAGATTCGGTATCCTTCGAAGTTGGCGAAGGCGAGGTATTTGGCTTCCTCGGACCCAACGGCGCGGGCAAGACCACGACCATTTCTATCCTGACAACTCTGATGCTCCCCACGGGTGGAAAGGCCGAGATCCTGGGCCACGATGTCCAGTCGGAGCCGGGAATGGTCAGAAAAGGCATAGGGCTCGTTCCACAGGACCTCACATCCGATGACGAACTGACGGGACGCGAGAACATGGAGCTCAAGTCGAGGCTCTATGGCGTTCGCATGTCAGAAGCGCAGAAGCGGATAGACGAACTCCTTCGCCTGGTCGGCCTGGTTGATGCCCAGAACAGGATCGTGAAGACCTACTCTGGAGGCATGAAGAAGCGGTTGGAATTCGCCAACGGTCTGGTGCACAATCCGAGGATATTGTTTCTTGACGAGCCCACGCTGGGCTTGGACATCCAGACTCGGACGAGCATATGGGAGCACATACGAAAGCTCAGGTCTGAAACGAACATGACGATATTCCTCACCACTCACTACTTGGAGGAGGCCGATGGCCTCTGCGACAGGATTGCCATCATAGACCATGGGAAAATCGTCGCTCTGGACACCCCAACAGGATTGAAGAGGGCGGTCGGAGGGGACGTTATCGAGGTAGAAGTCGAAGAGTGCAGCATGGACGTTCTAGATCTGATAAAGGGCATACCGGGAGTCGTTCTCATTGACGGAATGTGCACGGGCAACAAGGCCCGCATCAAGGTCCCTGACGCCAACGCAGCCCTGCCGAATGTCCTCTCAACCTTCTGGAAAAACAAGATAGTGGTTCTGAACGTAGCCGTCAAGAAGCCCTCTCTAGACCAGGCATTCCTGGAATACACGGGCAGAGAGCTTCGGGACGAGGAACAGGGTTCAGCCGCGAAACCCTCGAATGGAACAGGTCGTGCTGGACGGTTCGGGAGGAGGCGGTGAGCATATGATAGCAGAGACTCTCGCTCTGGTGGGCAGGGACCTCAGGAGATGGTACAGAACTCCCGGGCAGATCCTCCTGGTATTCACTACGCCCCTGATCTGGCTCCTGCTTTTCGGACAAGCGTTCAATATCGGCAAGCTCGCGCAGGGTGGAGCTCCGATGGACCTTAGACTTGTCTTCGGAGGCGCGACAGACTACTTCTCATTCATGGCAGTCGGGCAGACGGCGTTCATAATGCTGTTCGCATCACTCTTCAGCGGCGTATCACTCATACAGGACCGCAGGCTCGGATTCCTGTCCATGCTCCAGGTCGCACCGATCCCTCGCGCCTCAATCCCTGTGTCAAGGATGATGTCAACAGTCTTCAAGTCCATGCTCCAGGCATCAGTAGTCCTTTTCGTAGCCGCACTGTTCGCGTTCATCCCGGGTCTGAGCGGCCTGAGGTTCAGTCACCAGTTCGGAATCATAGAGGCAGGAGGATTGGTCCTGTTCTTGGTCCTTCTGGGCTCGAGCATGGCAGCGCTCTTCGTAGCTCTAGGCCTTGTCGTCAGGAACGAAGAGGTCCTCTTCGGCCTGATCAACCTGCTGAACTTTCCGTTGATGTTCACAAGCAGCGCCCTGATACCCATAACGTTGATGCCTGACTGGCTCCAGACCATTGCGAAATACAATCCGATCACGTTCGTCGTTGACGGAATGAGACAGCTTGTCTTCCATACTTCCGTTGGATCGGTGTACTCGGTCGGTGTCGACCTGATTGGAGTCGGGATATTCAGCGTGCTTATGATCAGCCTTGGCGCCGTGCTATCAAGGAAGGCTCTCCTCAGAACATAGAGTCGATAAGTCTCGAAGCGCCGCCCTGCTCAGAGTATCAGATTCATTCCAATCGATATTGGATGCCCGCACCACGAATTCTGGTGCCATAGGCTGTTTCCCTTCTCGAGAACGCATCGGTGCAGAAGGAGAGAAGAAGGAAGGTGATTAACTCGGTGCAGCAATGCCATGGCATGTATTGCTTCTTCATTTTTCGTCTTGACTGAGACCTGAAGAAGAATGTCTAGCTCGACCTTGGTTCAAATCCCCCCTCCTGCACCTATCGTTATAGCCCTGACGAATTGAGCATTTGCGCAGCTCCGTTTCCTGTGGAAACCCTCCAGAGGAAACGGAGGTTCATGCCTTCGGACTGGGGAAAGGCATTTATGCTATACTGACTCTCCTGTGAACGCTAGCCCGGGAGGGATCATATTAGCCCAAAGAGGAAGTTAGCTATAGTGGCCACCACAGCTGTCTTGGCACTGATAGTGGTGGTCGTGGGTCTAGCATCATTGCAGCCGAAGTCGAAACCGGAGTCCGTGAACGAACTCCCGGTGGCGCGCTTCGTGTATGATGCGAACAACCTGACGGTTGTGTTCAACGCTTCGGCGTCGAGCGATCCCGACGGCTCGATTGCTAACTACTCCTGGATCTTCGGTGACGAAACCGGAGCTTTTGGCGAGGCGGTCGGACACATCTATGCCATGAACGGCACCTACAATGTGACATTGACTGTAGCCGACAACAAAGAAGGGAAGAATTCCACAAGTAAGGACCTAGCGGTCTCGATGAAGGTCACTCCAGTTGAGGCATCAAAGCCGATGGCCTTGATCGAGATTCAGGTGAACGAGCTGACTGTCTCGGTGAGCGGTGCGAAATCCCGCGCGCCTGACGGCGGTAGCATCGTCATCTACTCGTGGGCCTTCGGTGATGGAGCAGCTGCGACTGATGTGAACGCGACACACACATATGCCGCGAACGGCAGCTATATGATAACCTTGACCGTCACAGACGACAAGGGCGCAACAGGCAACACATCAGTAATAGTAGACTTGAAGACGAACCCAATCCCATCACCGCCACCGCACCATCCGCCTTGCGAGAAGAAGCCGCCAGGAGAGCGGCACGCGATCGAGAACCACAATGAGAAGGCGCACAGGAACTGGTGCCACCAGGACTCTCGGGGTCACAACGAACGGAACCACGAGAACTGGTCGCACGAGCACTCTTGTTCGCCGTGATGGAGCTCCGTCAGAAACCCCAACAGAAGAAGCCTCTCGGCTTCTTCGAAAGCCTTTTTTTGCCACTCTCTTTCCAGAATAGCATAGGTCGAAAATACGTGAACGAATTTAGGCTGGCGCTCTCTGAGAGTCTCAATTCACAACTGTCCGTGTGTCGAATGCAATCTAAGGGACTGATTCGCATCTACACTATCTGCGTACGAGGTGCGCGTAATGGCACTCTGGACACTCCATCGTCTTGCCGTCCGTCTCGACAAGCTTCACATGCTTCTGGGCCTTCTCGCACTCGGGGCACATGACGTCTTTCTTTCTCTTGAATAGCTCCAACATTCCTGGCATCTCAAATACCTCTTGTTGGACAATTCCCGCGCGCCATATAAAACCTTGCGACGTGCTGTTCGGCCAACGCCTAACCTTTGTGAACCGTGTCGATGATCTGCCTCAACCTAGCCTCGAAGTCGTCATTTTCCACCAGGGTGCCGGTGACGATTATGTCCGCGCCTGCGGCAGCAAGTTCCGAGGCCTGCCTCGGCGAGACGATCCCACCGCCAAGCACGAGCGGAATCTCGACGCTCTCGCGTGCCGCTCTGACCATCGAGACCGGAACGGGCTCCGGTGCTCCAGATCCCGCCTCCAGATAGAGGAGGTCCATTCCGAAGAACTCGGCAGTGATCGCATAGCCGACGAGCGTCCTGATGTCCCCTCTCTTCACGAGGTCCGCCTCACCGACCTCTCCAACCCTCATGCCAGGCTCGACGATGACGTATCCCATAGAGATCGGCTCGATCCCGAGCTTCTTGATTATGGGAGCGCCCTTCGCGTGCTCACCGGTGATGTTCCTCACGTTGCGCGAATTGAGCATGCTCATGAAGAAGATCGCGTCGCACTTCCGTGAAATGGCGTTTGCGCCCGATGGGAAGTAAATGACCGGCAGCTTGCAGTACCTTTTGATCTGCCCGATCGCATCATCGAGGTTCCTCTGCGTGACGCCGGTCGACCCTCCGACCATGATGGCGTCCGTGCCCGCTTCGCACGCATGCGCTGCTATCTCCCCCGAGACCTTTGGCGACTGCTTTGCGGGGTCGATTAGGGTCATGTGCATCTTGTGCTTCTTCAGCGTCTGAGTGATGTAGTCCCGGACTTTCAAAACACCCCTCCAAGGAGGAAAGCCAACAGCGCGACGAGCATAGCCAGCTTCGCCACTTTCTGCCCTCT
>JBASRQ010000185.1:0-1615 GCA_049273895.1 Thermoplasmata archaeon | reverse complement strand
ACGGGCAAGGAGAAGATCGCGAAGGCCGAGGGCTCGTACCATGGCGGTCATGACTACGCTCTGCAGTCCGTGGACATTCCTCCGGACAAACTGAAGGACAAGAGATGTCAACCCGCGGTCCCCTTCGGCAAGGGGATTCCGAAGAGTATCTCGGACCTGGTCGTGATCTATCCGTTCAACGACTGGGACGCGACCGAGGAGGTCCTGACGAAGAATGCCGATGATCTCGCAGCCGTCATCATAGAACCTGTCCAGGCAGGCGGTGGATGCTTTGCACCCAGGGACAATTACCTCAAGAAGGTGAGAAAGCTCACGAAGGATCTCGGGATCGTTCTGATCTTCGACGAAGTCCTCACGGGATTCAGAGTCGCATTCGGCGGAGCTCAGGAAAGATACGACGTCAAGCCGGACATTACCTCCATTGCGAAGATTGCGGGCGGCGGCTACCAGCTAGCTGGCTTCGGAGGCAAGAAGGAGATCATGGAGGAGATCGTTCCAAAGAATGGCGGAAACGTGTATCACGGCGGAACCTACAACGCACATCCCGTGTCCGTGACCGCGGGCCTCACCACGCTCAAATTGCTGTCCAAGCCAGGCACTTATTCGAAGATCGACAAGATCGGCGACTCGCTGTTCCGTGGGCTAAGAGAAGTTGCCGAGGACAGAGGGGTCGATGTGTGGGTCGAATCTGTGGGCTCTTTGGGCCAGATGTACTTCACCGACCACGAGATAAGGACTTGGCGAGACGCGTTCAATGTCGACCCCGAGAAGTGGAGGCACTGGTTCATGCACTCCCTCGGCAAGGGCGTCTTCTTCGGAGTCCCGCATGCAGACGAGCATTTCTTCACCTCCTTGGCACACTCGAAGGAGGACATCGAGAACTCACTGGAGATATCCGACCAGGCCTTCCAGCAGATGGCGAAGGAATGACCCTCTTTTCCAAACTCCCCTTCCGATTTCCCCTTTGGGTCCCTTGGCGGTCCGTGGGTTCTGTTGCATTGTTGGGTGGTGACCTCCTAGGTAACGCCACAAATGCCACTCGTTCCATTCGGCTCCGACCGTGCGCCCGTTGCCGGGTCGTATAGGATCATCATCACGTCATGCTGGAACGCGCCGGGGTTGAACCGTAAACCCCCTGCCATCCCGTTAGAGATGGCTGTCTGCAGCAGGTTTATGCTGGCGTTGATGTGCCTGTCGAGATGCCAGCCGCACTCGCATTTGAACTCGGTGCTCATTCGGGAATCCTGTATCCTCCCACATATCGGGCACGTTCTGCTGCTGTTTCTCGGATCGACCTTGACAACTGGGATGCCCTTCCACTGTGCCTTGTACTCGATGATCTGGTGAAGCTTGCGCCTCGGCCACATGCTAAGGCGTCGATTCAGCTCTTTGTTCCTTTTCGACCTGATTCCCTTGAGGTCCTCGAGAACGACTGCTGATTTATGTTTCTCAGCGAATGAAATGACAGCATTTGCAACTTGGTGCATCCTGTAGTCGATCCGGTGGTGCTCCCTAACGCCTTCCCTCCTGCATAGGTCTCTCGAGATACGCCTGTCGTGCGCCTTCTTATTCTGAAGCCTCTTCCGTCTGTCGTGATGCCGCTGCTGGATGATGG
>JBASRQ010000169.1:0-6566 GCA_049273895.1 Thermoplasmata archaeon | reverse complement strand
GTGGGCGAGAAGGTCAACAGGAGCCTCGAACCGCTCTTGGCGACCCCGACGACCGACCTGGAACTGCTCGCAGGGAAGTCCGGTTCGATATTCGCCGTGAGCATGGGAGCGACTTGGATCTCGTTCGTGGTCGCGGTGGTCATGGTTGACGTGCTCACCAAGCCGTTCCTCGGATACTATCCGCTGCCCAACGCTTACTGGATCGTCGGCATATTGCTGCTCGCCCCGGGGATGTGCCTCATGAGCATACTTGCAAACGTGATCATCTCCTCGAGGGTGAATGACGTGAGGGTGTCGCAGCAGATCGGTGGTGTGCTCATCCTTCCCGTCCTGCTGTTCTTCTTCTTCAGCTTGGCAGGCGTTCTGTCGACGGCGCTGCTGCCGATGATCGTCTTCTCGCTCGCAGTCATCGCGGTCGACGCCGGCGTAGTCCTCCTGAGCCTAAAGGTATTCAACAGAGAGGAGATCCTGGTGAGCTGGAAGTAGGCTCCCGCGAGACCCCACAAAGCTTAAAGAACAAGCTGTCATTCAGAGGCCGCTCAAAAGTTGGTGTACATGAAACTGATAGACATGAAGACAAAATGCAGGATATGCGGCAAGGAACTCATCGCCGACGACAAGGACGACGATTTCGTCACATTCTACTGCATGAAGTGCGGCGTGTACACGACGAGGCCCGTGGAGGAGTTCAAGGAAGAGCCGAAGCCGGCACCTGCCGCACCGGCCAAGCCGGAGGAGAAGAAGGTCTGAGCGCGCGCTCGGATCGCAACTGGAGCCAGCATTTCTGCAACCCGCCAACGCTTATATACGCAGTTCGCTTTTGCCTCAAGACGACGCTTTGTGAGCCGCTATTCCAGCGCTTGTCCACAAGCCCCGGTAGTGTAGCGGCCTATCATCCGAGCCTGTCGAGCTCGGGACTCGGGTCCGAATCCCGACCGGGGCGCCACCTCCTTCAGATGCGCGTCAGGAGCAGCTGATAGTAGACCTCGGTCTCATGTCGTGAGGCCAATCTGAACCACTCTCTCGAGGTTCTCAGGACGTGCTCGGGCTTCTTCCTTTCTTTGACGGGCGGGCCAAAAGGCGTGCTTCGTTTCTGGAAGTCGATCACGGTCAAGAACCCGCCCTCTCTGAGTATCCGAGCGCATTCGCGAACAAGCGCCTCTTGGCTGGGGACTTCGTGATAGACAAACGCCGCAAGAACGTGGTCCATCGACGAATCCACAATCGGTAGACAGGCAATCTCTCCTCGGACAATGCTGACATTCCGCAACTCGCTCTCACGCACTCGCTCCGAGAGCACTCTGAGCATCGTCGGCTCCAGGTCGATCGAAACAACCTCTCGGACATGCTTTGCAATGGGGAGCGAGAAGTAGCCGATCCCCGAGCCCAGGTCTGCCACAACATCCTCACTTCTGAGACCCATGTTTGGCAGAATGCGCTCGATAGGTATGCTCTCCCTGCGCTCCGACCCTTCTAGGCGCTCGATGAAGTCGCCTTCGGCAGAAAAACGGTGGCCCTCACTCATACCATGACGACTCTTGGAAGAGGACTTCTTTCGGTTCATCAGGCACCGATTCGGGATGCGGAGGCATATTGATTCCGCCTTCCTGCCCTGGTCATGCGATGCTGCAATCTGGGGAACGATGCTCCACAGGAAGCAAAGGTCGTCAGTATTCTGGGAATAGCCACGTGTGAACCATGGCTTCTCATGGAAAAGCTATATCTATTCCGTAGGCTGATGACGTAATTCCCTTCCCGGAGAGAGCATGGCCACTAGAAACGAGATAGAGAGTCTCATTTTCTATGTTCTCGGCGAGAACAACAGGCAATTGCTTATCAAATCCGGCCTTGACGGAGTTCCCAAACAAGCCCGTGTGATTGCGCTCAGGGGCTTGCAGGATTTGGGTTGGATCGGCCATGGTGGCCTTGCGGATTATGAGGAAAGCTACTCGCTGACGAAGGAAGGCAGAAGAATCGCTGCTAATCATCCAGAGGCCAAGGAGTTTGACAAGGGCGTTCAGAAGCACATCGCCGCGCTCAGAGAGATCGACGGTGGGTCCAATGGATCCAAGAAGGATGCACTGAAGAGCCTCATCGCAGTCCAGTGCGATATGAGCAACTGGGATAGTGCGCTCCTCAACTGTTTTGAGTTGAGGAAGATTGCAGAGAGGACCAGGGATGTGGAGAGCCATGCGTTCACACTCTACTACCAGGGCAAAGTCGAGGTTGCGCAGAACCGGTGGGACGAGGCTCTCGAATCGTTTCTGAACGCCGTAGAGAAGTACATGGAATCGGGAGACAGGCGTGGGGTCTGCGCCACAAACAGGGCGATTGGGGTAGTCTACGGCAACAAAGGAGACCACGCGTCGGCACTGCGCTGTTTGGAGAGCAGCCTCTCGATGGCAAAAGCCATAGGGGATAGAGAGCAAGAGGCCAAGGCGCAAGTGAACCTCGCTATCATCTATGATCTCGAGGGAAGAGATCAGGAGTCGGAGAATGCAAGCAAGGGTTGCTTGACCTACTTCATTGAATGCGGAGACAACTCCACTGCCTGCAGGATATCCAACAATCTCGGCGTCCTGAACTTGTCCAGAGAGAAGTACGATGCAGCAGCAGAGTACTTCGAGAAGACAATCGCATCGTGCAGATCGCAAATGAACATTGAGGTTCTGGGAGCTGCACTGGTCAATGCCGGATACTGCTATGCGAGAGTCGGGGACATCGAGCGATCCCTCAGATACACTGATGAGGCTGTCTCGATATTCAAAGAGCCCAACAATCTAAATATGCTGGCGCTCGCCTACAGAAACTACGGATTCGTAGAGTTCCGCAACTCGAACCTGCAGACAGGTTTTGAGTGGTTTGAGAAGTCGGTAAGAGCGGCCAGAACCTCAGGTGTCGAGGATACTTTCGCGGCATGTTGCTATGAATATGGGATGGCGTTGATCAAATCAGCGACTGACCTGAAACTCGCCAAGAAGCTGCTCAAGAGGTCATCTACTGTCTACAGAGACTTGGGCAACCTGGCCCGTGCCAAGGTGGTAGAGGCAAGGCTAGCTGCCGTCTAGTGTTCGGGATTGTCTTTTGTCTTTCCTTTGTTTGAAGGGCTTATGGGGTTTTGAGCGGGGACGTTGTCGAAAACATCGCCCGCCATTCTGCTAGCGGATTCACGTAACCCATGTGTGACCGCCAGTGGCACCTACCTTGTCGACCACGGAGCTCATTGCGGTCTGGATGGATGTAACCCATGTGTGTCCACCGTCAGGAGCAACACCGACGATTGCCAGTGCGACAACTGCCCCCAATGCTAGCACCCCAGCTACAACTACCCAAATTCTCCTCAGGTTTTCACCCCCGAGTCAAGGAATAGCAAGCGGCTATTTGTAGTGTTTCATCGGCCTATCTGCAAGTGACACAAACGTCCAACGACCAAAGTTATGCAGTGGTCGATTCTCGATGCGAGATTCCGGAACCTTCTGGCGGAAACAAAACCGAACTCAAGCGCTCTAGGAGAATGGTTTCGACACCAATCCTCGACTCAACAATCACGCATAAAGACGCCAATCGTCTCCGCCGCTCTTATTGTCGGCAAGGATTTTATCATGGACATAGCCGTTATCTTGACGGGAATGGCTCAGAGAATCTATATCACGATGACAGGCATCAGCAAGTGGCCTGTTCTGAACAGCCTTTGGGCGGCGATCTGCTGCAAGGGCTACTTGCCTGACAAGATCTACCTTTTCGTCACACTTGGCAGGGAGAATGATGCTCGCAGTCTCTCAGAATGGATAAGGACACTGACGGAATCCTACGGCAAGAGGATTGAGCCCGTGCTGAGGACGATAGACGAGGGGGACTTCACGTCGTCGGGGAAGAAGATCACCGCAGTCATGGAGGAGGAGAGAGCTGCGGGGAACGAGGTGGCGATAGACATCACGCCAGGAAGGAAGGCCATCATCTCGTCGGCACTCCTGTCCGCCTGGCAGAAGCAGGTGGACCACGTCTACTATCTCTACCTCGAGGATATGAGGAATGCCACCAACCCCTACCCGATGATACCCTTCCATCTCCAGCATTTCGTTGACCTCAAAGAGGAGGTGTGGAAGTGAAGGAGTTCGTGATGTCCAGGAACGAGCTCCAGATACTCACCAACGCGATCTACCGCGGAGACAAGAGGTATGTCCATGTCTCGTATCCGTTCTATGAGGTCGAGCTTTTCACGCTGGATATCGAAAAGCCAGAGCTCACGAAGATCGTGAGGCCGGACGCATTTGACTGGATGAGAACGACTAAGAAGCCACTTGACAGAGCTGTGAGCGCGGACGAGCTGCCGAGCTATACAGATCTCAGGAACTGTCTGCTCTCCTCTGGTTTCCTCGACTACAAGAACGAAACAGAGATCACCAAGAAGCTCATCGAGCTAAGGGATGAAGCGAGGGATCCGAACAAGCGGCCGCGACCCGTGTTCGTCGCGGTGGACACGAACATACTCTACGACAGATTCCTATCGAGGCACCTGCCGTTGAAGGATGATCTCTCCGGGCGCACAGTGGAGGCGACGGATTTCAGATATGTTCTGAGCGAGGTCGTCCAGATGGAACTTGATTCGAAGATCACACACAAGTACTCCAGAGATGAGATTCAAGCTCTGGGGCAGGTCCTTGCGCATCCCGAGCTGCTGAAAGAGTTCTCGAACGGAAGCGGAAGACGCACAAGGATCGCGAAGCTGGCCTTCAACGAGATGAACTATCTGCTCACGGATCTCAGAGCGCTGAGGGTCAAGGGAAATGCGGCCAAGGGCAAGGAGAGGAACGACATTGAGATCGCGCAGTCGTACAAGTACTGGGCGAGGGGCGGAGACTACGACGTGTTCCTGCTCACAGCAGACGAGGACATGGTGAATCACGCCAGAACCAGCGAGCTAATGACCATGCAGCTAGAGCTGCCATTCGCCGTCCCCGAACACGCGAGGATAGACCCGTGGAAGACCTCCGACCTGATCTACGACCTCGTGGTCACTTTCGGATTGGTCTCGCTTGACAACGAGGAGATATTGGTGTACGGAGAGTGGGGAGGCAAGAGCAGCTCCGACTACATAGGTGAGAATGTGAAGGTCAAGTTCGTCAATGAGGAGAAGCATCAGACCGTGTCGAGGCAGCTGGAAATATGCCGCAGGATACTGGGCAGGACTACAGGTTAGGTCTCAAATGAGCGCATGTTCTGGACAAACGATTTATCCTACTCCTATCCTTTCACCGACAACGGAGCATCGACATCGCTGAGATGCTGTTCGGAGTGAGTGATGATAATGAAAGAGAAGCCAAAAGTCTATGCGTTGAGCACATGTCCCTACTGCAAGAGGACGAAACGGTTCTTGGATGAACACAATATCGCCTACGACTGCACTGACGTGGACCTCCTGGACGATGCGAAGCAGGACGAGGTTCTGGAGGAGATAGAGAAGCTCACAGGGAAGAGATCGTTTCCAGTGGTCATCATCGGAAAGGAGATCATCGTTGGGCACGACGAGGACAAGCTGAGGAAGGCTCTGAAGGTATGAACGGGAAACAGCCGGAGAGGATATACTGCCCGGTGTGCCTCGCGAGGTTCAGGTTCGTCGAGGGCTGGAAGGAAGGCAGCATAGTCATATGCCCGATCTGCGGGCAGAAGCTGAGGCTGAAGCGTTCCCCCGACGGATGGGTCGGCGAAAGACCCGAAAAGGGAGCCGAGAAGGAGATCCGAGAAAGGGTCGACGAGTACGCCAGACTCCACGGATACGTGTTCAACGACATGAAGGAGGAATTGATCGAGGGCCTCCTCGGGAAGAACAAGAGATTCGGCGACTTCTACTGCCCATGCAGGATGGAACACGTTCCGGAATACCAGTGTCCCTGCAAGCCGACCAGGGGCGGGGACGTGAATCGGAACGGCAAGTGCTACTGTGGGCTTTTCTGGAAAAGGGTCTGAACGGCTCTCATACGAAGACGGAGCCTCCGGGACCTGACTAGACCTCCAGAATACCATTCTCAGCAGACGTTCTTATGACTGAATTGTCTGTGCAAAAAAAGGAAATATGCCCCACCGCATGAACGAGTCTGTGCAAGAGGATATGCTGGGCAAGACCCTCGAACTTGCCACAGCGATTATGAACATCCGGGATGTCGACACGATCCTGAAGTTGATCATCGACGACATCACAGACGAATTCGGATTCGAGGCCTGTGACGCCTTCCTGTACAACGAGGAGCACGACAACTTCGTGCTCAAAGCGAGCAAGGGATTCCCCATAGAAGTGTCAAGGAAGATCGAGGGATTGGCCAAATCTCGCGAAACCATCAAAAGCGACCTGGCGAGCGCGCAGAGGATCGGAAAGCTCACCTACTTCATGAAATCAGAGGCGGGAGCGGACTCCAGCGACTACTACAGCGTGCTCCACTCTGACAGGGTGAAGCTGCCGAGAGAGAATCCAGATGATTGGCACGAGCTCGATGTGCTCTATGTAGTCTTCGAGGATGCCGACGGGAACATGGTCGGCTGGCTTGAGCCCGACGGCCCCAGAAACCGGA
>JBASRQ010000163.1:0-7154 GCA_049273895.1 Thermoplasmata archaeon | reverse complement strand
GCTGTGACAGACCACGACTCCTGGCGAGGGGCGCGAGAGGCCGCCAGAATCGCACCAAAGGGCCTGCTGATTGTCCCGGGAGCGGAACTGAAGACGGAAAAAGGAGATCTTCTCGCATTATTCGTTGACGCAGAAATCCACGTTAGAGCGTTTGCAGACGCCGTCGATGAAATCCACAAACTGGGCGGTCTGGCGATCGTTCCACACCCAGGCGTATCGCCTAGAATCGGAGCACAAGACATCACCCTCGCCGACGGGCTTGAGGTCTTCAACGCAACGCTGAGCGAAAAGGCAAATGCCCGATCTGCCCGGTGTGCAGCGGAGTTGAAAAAGCCAGGCATAGCCTCGTCCGATGCTCACATGATTCTCGAGATCGGGAATGGAGCGACCCGAGTTCCCGACTGCTCAACACTCGAAGAGCTTCGCCATGGGCTTCTCAGGAATCCAGAAATATCGCGGTCAACAAGGTCGAACCCACTCCTCCACAGGATGAACGCCACGATGCTCTTCGGACTGAAGGGAATCTGGAAAAAATAACTATCGCTGCTTGAGCACCCTGACCCTAGGAGTCTGCGAAGGGCCAGTGATCTGGGTCAGGAACTCCTCTATCTTGATGATCCTGTTGTTTATCCTCGCGATGTCTTCCTTGAGACTGGCGACTGCAAGTACCAGCTCTTCATTCACCGAGGCGTTCGGTTGATCTCTCAGCCGCTGCTGAATCTGGATCTGGAGTGCCTCAGCCGCCTTGTCGAGCCGCTCGATCCTCGCCTCGAGGTCCGTGGGGAATTCCAGTTTCGGAGGCTCTTTCAAAGCGATCTCCTGAATCTGCAGCTGTGCAGCTTTGACCGATTTCTCGATGTCCTCCAGTCGAAGCTCGAGGTCGCGCGGCAGCTGCAGGTCCGATGGGAATTTGGACTGCCCCGCCATCGCCGCGAACCCCTTGTCGATCTTCTTGTCGGATGCGGCCAGGATGACGGCCAACCCCTTGGAGATCCTCTCGTCCATCGTCCTGTTGATCTCCGTGAGGGTCTTCTTCAGGGCCAGCTCTAGCTCTTCCAGCTTCTTGTCCTGCGACTCGGCTCTCCTGATGACGTCCGAGAGATCCCCCAGATCGCTAGCGAGATTCTGAAGCAACTCTATCTCTTTGTCGCCAATGCTAGCCTGTGTTGGAGTGCTGGGATAGTTCTTCAAGGCGTCCAGCATGGATAGCATATCGACGTTGGGTCCGGCACTTAGGATGGCGTCCTTGATCGGCTGGAGCTTCGCAAGCTCCTGCTCGCCCAGCCTGAAGGCGCTCTTGTTGCCCTGGCCCACGTTTGTCATCCCTCCAATGATCTTCTCGAGCTGGACAACCGCCTTGGATATGTCCGAATCCTCCAGAGACCTGATGTCGCGAACCGCGTCCCGCTTGCCCCTTGCGATGGCGTCGGCGACTGTCACACCTTCGTGGGCATAAGCCGTGACAAGATGATCGACGCCAGAAAGGACCTTCCCGTTGACGTATTCCCACCCGCACTCCTTGACGGAGATCTTCGTCTTCTCAGCCCTCTCGAAAAGCATTGCAAAGCAATGGTTCGGCATGAGGCAGACTTCGATCTCGTAGAATTGGTTCCGCGCCAGAACAGGCAGATGCTCCGGCCTCTCCTTCTTCACAGTGTTCAGGTACGCACCCATGTAAGAGGTCGCGTAGTTCTCCAGGTTCTTCTTGGACGGTGAGACTTCTGTCGGGGGCGAGCTTTCCATCGGATTTCCTGGGGATTATCAGCTAAGTGGTATTGAGCTTTTGCTTTGCGGTTTCTCTCGCTGATTTCCATGGCAGTCAGTATGTCGACCAGCGGCTTCAGGCCAGAGGCAGAGACCAAATCCATCAATCATTTCGAGTCTGAAAGAATTATATATTATGGTGCCCCATCGGATATTTCTGTCAGACAATCCAGAATCATCCCGTTCTAGGCAGGGCTGCATGTGAGCATTATCAAGTCAAAGCGCTACATCAAGAAGGTGGCGCTGGTAGGCGATTCCGCCGTCGGGAAGTCGTCCCTGATCCGAAGATTCGTCATCGACGTCTTCGAGGACAAGTACATAGCGACGATCGGCGCGAAGGTCAGCAAGAGGGATATCGAATACCAGCTCCCCGACAAGACTGTCTATCTGACGGTCATGATGTGGGACATACTCGGCCAGAAAGACTACAAGAAGATGAGAGTGCAGGGCCTGACCGGCGCTCACGGAGTCGTGCTTGTCAGCGACCTCAGCAGGCCTGAGACCGTGAAGTCAGCTGAGGAGTTCTGGCTCCCTGAGGTCTGGGAGATCTGCGAAGGGACGCCCGTCCTGTTCGTCGGCAACAAGGCTGACCTTGCCGGTCCCGACTCTCCGGGTTCTGGAGCCCTGAGAACGGTCTCCGAGAGGTCGGAGATGCCCATGATCCTCTGCAGCGCAAAGACGGGGGAAAACGTACCTGCTGCGTTCAGGAAGATCGGCGAGATGATGATCGCGGGCGAGCTCTTCGAGAAGAAGAGCTCTGAGCCCACTCCGGAATCACTCGCGGCGGCGGTCGATGATGTTGTGAGCGATTTCTGTGAGCAATATGGGGACACGACAAGGGCGATGGAAATCGCGGAGAGGGAATTCACACGCGCGAAGGTGAACGTCAATTCCCCGACGAAAGACTCCCTCCTGATGGCCATCGAGTACCTGTCTGACGTGGAAAGAGACGTCCACGGGAGAGACATCTCCGAAGTCAACAAACTCAGACGATGGAAAATGGTCGACGAGGCCCGCTGAGCCACCAGGTTTATTCCCCAGAGGCACGGTTCGGTCAGTCACATGGTTCAGATCAGGAAGCGGAGGCTCGAGATAGCACTTCAGAAGCTCAGACCATTGGCGAGCAAGAATGCCACGCTCGAACAGTACGCCACCCCTGCGGGCATCGCGGCTGATCTCCTCTGGGAAGCTTTCACTGCCGGCGACATCACGGGCAGGTCCGTAATCGATCTGGGCTGTGGCAATGGCATCCTCGCAATAGGCGCGAAGCTCATGGGGGCCGGGTCGGTGACTGGGATAGACATCGACCATGAAGCGGTCAAGATAGCTCAGGAGAACGCAGACTCGCTCTCCCTTGACGTCAGCTTCGTGGCAGGGCACGTCAACAGTGTTCAAGGGACCTACGATACCGTGCTGCAGAACCCTCCGTTCGGAGCGCAGACAGAGCACGCTGATCGCGCATTCGTGAAGAAAGCCCTGGAGCTCTCATCGAGAGTCTACTCCCTGCACAACGACGGAACCGAGGAGTTCCTGGAGAAGCTGGTCAGGGCGCTTGGAGGTCGGAGCACCGTTGTGAAAAAGTATAAATTCGAGATACCATATGCGTTCGAATTCCATAGAAAGGCTACCGAGACGATTTCAGTAGTTCTTCTGAGGTTTGAGAGATAGGTGATTGTGCTGGCGCGAACTGGTCGCAGGGTCCTTCCGGGTGAGGAGGTAGCGATAGCCGAGGAGTACATGTCAGGGGAGGGCACGTACGAGCAGGATGGCAAGATCTACGCCAGCGCAGTGGGAGAGCTGGACATTGACCCAAGAGAGAAACTCGCGAAGGTCGTATTGGACAACCCTCCGGTCGTTCTCAGCGAAGGCGATGTGATCCTGGGTGAGGTCACGGACACGAAGCCGGCGATGGCCATAGTCAACATCATCGCCCAAGAGGGCCGGGACCGGGCCGTCTCGAGCGAGACCCTCGCATCGATCCACGTGTCGAAGCTCTCCAGCTCCTACGTCGAGGATTCCGGGGACGTCATGAGGCCCGGTGACATCGTCCGGGCGACGGTGATACAGGCCGAGCCGTCGGTTCAGCTGTCCACCGCGGGCCCGCATTTCGGCGTCGTGAGGGCCCTTTGTGGAAGGTGCCGGAGCCCGCTCGAGAAGAAGGGCCGGTCGCTTTATTGTGAGAAGTGCGACAGGACGGAGAACCGGAAGCTGGCGGACGACTACCGCAGCTTCGTCGAGTAGTCGAAGGACAAATACCAAATAGCGCAATAGCTGATAGGCAAATGCAGAAGGGGAGGCATTGTCCGACAGTGACAAAGAGCTCCTAGCTGAGATAGCACGTCTCAGAGAGGATTTGAGGCAGTTGAGAGAGATTGTGAACGTTCTCGTGAACGTCGTCATGGAAGAGGACCTCGAAGAGGAGGAGCCTGAGTTCCCGTCATATCCCGGGACTGACAACAAGTTCAACATCTACAACTGATTAAGAGCCTCAAGCGCCTTTTCCCCGCGGGGAAAGAGCATGAAGAACACTTACTTCTTGGACAGCATGAGAGCTCAGGAGAAATGGCGGGTCGAGGACTCCATAAACCTGCTGCCCTCTGAGAACATGACCAGCCCCCAGGCAAGGGCGCTCCTGTCCTCCGACTTCGTCAACAGGTACACTCTCCCTGTCAACGCGGAATACGCCGGGGAGTTCATGGAGAACTCCTACAGAGGCACGAAAATCACCACGGACGTGGAGCTCAAGGCTGAGGAGGTGACCAGGGAAGTCTTCGGGGCCAGGTACGCGTGTGTTCAGCCCTTGTCAGGCCACATCGCGGCAATGATCACCATCGTCTCGACGACCTCGAGGGGCGACTTGATGTACGCAATACCGCCGGAGAACGGCGGTTATGACGGATACGCCACGCCCTACATACCGGACATACTAGGGCTCAGGTCAAGCCCGCTCCCATTCGACAGGGGCACATACAACCTAGATGCTGCAGCGGCCGCCAGTCAGATCAGAAAGGAAAAGCCGAGACTCGTTATCCTTGGGGCCTCGCTCATCCTGTTCCCGTATGATATGGCACCAGTGAGAGACGCCTGCGAGGACGCAGGCTCGACGCTTGTCTACGACGGCTCCCACGTGCTCGGCCTGATTGCCGGCGGGGAGTTCCAGCAACCGCTCAAGGAAGGAGCGGAGATACTCTACGGGTCCACGCACAAGAGCTTCTTCGGGCCCCAAGGAGGCCTTATCGTCACCAACAGCAAGGATCTGGACGCCTCAATCAGGAAGAATCTGACCTGGAGGCTGGTGGACAACATTCACTGGAATCGGGTTTCATCGCTGGGCCAGGCAATGCTTGAGATGAAGAAGTTCGGACCTGCGTATGCCAAGCAGGTGGTAAGGAACTCCCAGAGGTTCGGCAAAGAGCTGAAGGACCGGGGATTCCCCATCATGTTCGAGGATCTCGGGTTCTCGAGGTCGCATCAGCTGCTCATGGATGTGAAAGAGCTGAGGGCGATCTATGGTCTCGGGATAAACGACTTCTCGGTCAGGATGGAGAGATCTAACCTGATCATTGACTCCATCGGGAGGCTCGGGACCGCCGAGATCACCCGGCTCGGCCTCAAGGAGAAGGATCTGCCCGCATTAGCGGAGCTGTTCATCGAGGCGGCCAAGGGCAGGGACGTGAAGAAGCAGGTCAAGCGGCTGAGAGACCGGTTCGACATGGCATACAGGTTCAGATAGAGGCCGGAGGAACCTGCAAGGGATTATTAATGCCAGTACCCATTCCATTCCAGTGAAAGAGAACCGATACTCTAGACAAATCCTGCTGCCTGAGATAGGACCCGAGGGCCAGAAGGAGCTCGACAGATGCAGAGCAGTTGTCATCGGCTGCGGAGCCCTCGGCACTTACGCGTTATCCTTCTTGGTAAGGGCGGGGGTGGGCCAGGTGACAGTCGTGGACCGAGACATCATCGACCTCTCCAACCTCCAAAGACAGTCTCTGTTCGACGAAAAGGATGTGGGTCGGCCCAAGGCGAAGGTCGCCGAGGAGAGGCTCAGGAACATCAATTCGGAGATCTCCATCCACAGCATACTGGCGGATATCAATCACACAAACGTCGTGGGCATTGTCAAGGACGCCACTGTCGTGCTTGACGCCACAGACAACATGGACACTCGGTTCCTCGTCAATGACGCTTGCGTGAAGCTCGGGATTCCTTGGATCTATGCGGGGGCGGTTGGAGTCACGGGCATGGTCATGCCCGTAGTCAAGGAGGGTCCGTGCCTCAGATGCGTCTTCCCCTCGCTTCCACAGCCCGGGCAGCTCCCGACTTGCGATACAGTGGGCATCGTGAACACGCTTCCCGGCGCGGTCGCCTCCATCCAGGTCACAGAGGCGTTCAAGATAATGCAGGGGAAAGAGCCCCTCAAGGAGCTCGTCGTGCTGGATGTATGGCAAGGCGAACTCCAGAGGATCAAGGTGAAGAAGAACCCGGACTGCGACTGCTGCGGTAAGAGGAACTTCAGGTACCTCCAGGCGACGGAGAGGAAGCTCGTCGTGTCGCTCTGCGGAAGGAATGCGGTCCAGATAGTGCCGGCAAAGCCTCTGAGGGATGGACTCGCGGACCTCAAGAAGAAGCTATCCAGGTCAGGCTCCGCCAGGATAGTCGATGGCGTGCTGAGATTCAGGGCAAAGGGAGTGGACATCACGGTGTTCCCTGACGGAAGAACGATCGTCGGAGGAACGACAGACCTCTCGAAGGCCAAGACGGTATTCTCCAAGTACGTCGGTGATTGAGTGCGCGGTGTCGTGCTGATCTCCGGCGGCATAGACTCGCCTGTGGCTGGTTACCTCATGGGAAGGCAAGGCCTCGAACTGGTCATGGCCCATTTCGATAACAGACCTTTCACGAGCGACGACGAAGTTAAGAAGGCCATTGGATTGATGAAGAAGGTCGATGAGGTGCTGGGCACGAAATCGAAGAAGGTCTTGGTTCCTCACGGAAAGGCGCAGGCTGAGTTCGCGAAGTGCTGCATGCGGAACATGGAGTGCGTGCTCTGCAGGCGCATGATGCTGAGAGTTGCAGAGAGGATTGCCAAGAGGTTCGATGCGGGCTTCATCGTGACCGGGGAGTCACTCGGCCAGGTCGCATCCCAGACGCTTGCCAATATCAACGTCGAGGAGCGAGCAACGGCTCTGCCCGTGCTCCGTCCTCTGATCGGATTCGACAAAGTCGAGATAGAGAGGATTGCGAAGAGAATAGGGACCTACGAAATCTCGATCATGCCGGGGCTTTGCTGCACGATAGCGCCGAAGAAGCCCTCGACATACGCCCAGATCTCACAGGCAACGGAAGAGGAGACGAGAGTGGAGCTGGAGAAACTCGCTGACGAGGAG
>JBASRQ010000156.1:0-30122 GCA_049273895.1 Thermoplasmata archaeon | reverse complement strand
CATCTGCACGGGCAGGAGTTCCATGACGAGTCGACGGACCTCGCGTGCATCGCGGTTCAGGGGCCCACGGCCAAGGATGTAATCGCGCAGCTCACATCAGCCAACCTCGATTCACTGAAGTTCTTCTGGGCCGGGTTTGCGCGGCTGGACAAAGTGGCTGCCGCAGGCACGGAACCGAAGACCGCGCTCCTGAGAAGGAGGACGCCGATGAACGGCTCCGGCAACGGTATCCAAGCATTCGTGTCCCGAACAGGTTACACGGGTGAAGATGGGTTCGAAATTCTCATTGAGAACGCGGACGCCGTCGCGGTATGGAGGGCGGTGCTCGAGAAGGGCAGGGCCTTCGGGCTCAAGCCCATAGGACTTGGTGCAAGAGACACTCTCAGGCTCGAGAAGTCGCTGCTGCTCTCGGGCACGGACTTCGATGGCACGCAGACTTCGCTTCAGACCGGGCCGGGCTGGGTCATAGATTGGAAGCACGATTTCATAGGGAAGCAGCAGCTTGTGCAGCAGAAGGCCATAGGCTCATACGACAAGCTCGTGTGCATGATGGCAGAGGAAAGGGGCATACCGAGGCACGGGTGCGAGATCCTTGCCGACGGCGCCAGAGTCGGCCAGGTCACGAGCGGCACGCTCTCGCCCGTGCTGAAGAAGGGCATCGCGATGGGGTATGTCCCGGTCGCGATGGCCAGGCCGGGGACGAAAGTTCAGATCAAGGTCAGAGACATGCTTGTGTCGGCTGAGATAGTGAAACCGCCTTTCGTGAAGAGGGATTGAAGTGGACGTGAAACAGGTACTTGAAGAGATGATCAAGGTCCCCGGAGTCTCCGGGTACGAGGACGACATCAGAGAATACATCCAGAAGAAGGTCAAAGGACTCGGCGTAGAGGCTCGTGAGGACAACATCGGCAACCTCCACGCGACGATTGGAGACAAAGGCCCCGTCGTGATGCTCATCGCGCACATGGACGAACTCGGACTGATCGTGACGAAGATCGAAGACGATGGTTCCCTCAGGATCAGGAAGGTCGGCGGGATTGATGACCGCACACTGGTGGGACGTGTCGCCCAGATCAAGACTCAGAAGGGAATCGTTACAGGAGTGCTCGGCCTGAAGCCTCCTCACCTGATGACCGAATCGGACGACAGAAAGAAGGTCGTTACCTGGGAGGAGGTCAGGGTCGACGTCGGCACCAGGAGCAAGAAGGAGACCGAGAGAAAGGGCGTCCGGGTCCTAGACCCGATGGTCTTCAAGAAGGACATCACATACCTCACGCCAGACATCATATGCGCGCGAGCTGTGGATGACAGGATGGGGTGTGCGATCCTGCTGGACGTCCTGGAGAAGCTCAAGGACAGGAAGCTTCCCGTGAGGATCGCATTCATCTGGAGCGTGCAGGAGGAGATGGGGCTGAAAGGCGCGAAGGTCGCGGGGTTCATGTACAGGCCGGACTTCGTCTTCGCGATCGACACGATGACGACAACCGATGCGCCGAAGCAGGGCGAAACCTACGAGAAGGTGTGCCTTGGCCAGGGCCCGGCGATGAGGATGTTCGACAACTACGCCATTGCGTCTCCGAAGATGAGAAAGCTCGTGGAGGAGGTCGCAAAGGCGGCCAAGATCCCGCTCCAATACGGTTCTGGCGGAGGCACCACAGACGGCTCGGTCGTTCAGGAGTACGGGGCGCTAATGATGGCGCTCGGCATCGCCATGAGATACACTCACTCGCCGACGGAGTGTGCCAGCCTCAAGGACATGGAGAACATGTCCAAGCTCATCGTGAAACTGGCAGAGAGGATAGCCAGGGATACCAAGACCAGGTGAGCTGGTGAGGAACGAGAGAGCGAAGGAGATCCTGACGGATCTCGTGCTAATGAAGAGCACTTCAGAGGACGACGTCAAACCCATCGTCGACTACGTTTCGTCTAGGCTGAGGAAGCTGGGGCTAGAACCTTGGTATCTCGGAGACCAGAAAAACCCTGCGATCGTGGCACAGTTCGGGAAAGGAGGGGTCGCCCTCTCAGGCCACCTGGACACCGTACCTCACGGAACCGATTGGGGGTACGATGACGGGGAGATCGTAGACGGCAAGCTGTACGGCCGAGGCTCGTGCGACATGAAAGGTGGCTGCACGGCTATGCTGTTGGCGGCAGAGGACATGGTCGGTGCTAATGTGCCCTTTTCGCTGTGCTTCACGACTGACGAGGAGACGACCATGATTGGCGCAGGCGCAGCTGCAAACGATCCGGCGATTAGGACGGCACCCGCCGTCCTAGTGGCCGAACCGACTTCCTTTGACATAGTCGTGAAGGAGAAAGGGCTGCTCCACTTCTCCATCAGCACGAAAGGAGTCTCTGCCCATGCCAGCATGCCGGAGTTAGGAGACAATGCGATTGCGAAACTCATCAGGATGCTGGGCAAGACGGAGGATCTCCAGAGGATACCGGAGAATCCTGTCCAAGAGATGACCATGTGCGTTGACACAATCAAAGGCGGCACGAGGATCAACGTGATTCCTGACAGTTGCACAGCGGAGATCGACATCCGCTATCCTCCAGACATGAACACCGCAAAGGTGCTGAAACTCATCAAGGACCGGATTGGGAACGAAGGCTATGAGATCAAGATCCTGCACGAGCTCGATCCGGTCGAGACTGACATCAAATCGCCTGCGGTCCAAACACTCAAGAACGTCATCGGATCAGCTGCGGAAATCACAGCCGTGTCATATGCGACGGAGATGGTCATGTTCAAGAACGCGAACAAGGTGCTGATGGTCTGCGGTCCGGGGGATCCGAGGATATGCCACTGCAACGACGAGCATGTAGAGCTCGCTCAGATCATCAGAGCGGCCGATGTCTACTCCGAGTACTGCTCGAGAATGTCCTGACCTCGGACGAGTTCTTCACGGGTACACGCGCGCAACAGTGCGCGGGTATGGGATGGAGTCCCTGATGTGGTCCAGCTTGCAGACCCATGTGACGATCCGCTCCATGCCGAGCCCGAAGCCCGAGTGCGGGACAGAACCGTACTTCCTGAGGTCGAGATACCACTGGTAGCTATCCATATCCTCGTCCTTCTCTCTGAGGCGTTCCAAGAGCAGGGCGTTATCCGTCTCCCTTTCACTACCGCCGACGATCTCGCCGAAGCCCTCTGGGGCAAGGAGGTCGCTGTTCTTGTAGGTTCTCGGGTCGTCCGGGTTCTCCTTCATGTAGAAGGGTTTCAGCTCCTTCGGATAGTTGATCACGAACATCGGAATCTCGCGATCGATTGTGAGTGTGCGCTCCTCGACCGCCCCGAGGTCGCTACCCCATGAGACGTCATGGCCCTTCTTTTGGAGATATTCCATAGCCTCTTCGTACTTCATGCGTTCGAAAGGAGGCTCGATCTTCTTCAGTGGGCTGACCTCCCTCTTCAGGAGCTTGAAATCGTCGAGACACTCCTTCAGCGCATTCTTTACCATCGCAGTCACGAGCTCTTCCTGGACCTTCATGTTCCCTTCGTTGTCCATCCACGCGGCCTCCATCTCCATGTGCCAGTATTCCGAGAGATGCCTAGGCGTTCTGGATTTCTCTGCTCTGAAAGAGGGGGTGAGGGCCCATACGCGCTCAAGCGAATAAATGAGCGATTCGAGGTAGAACTGAGCGCTCTGCGAGAGATATGCGATCCTGTCGTAGTACTTGACCTGGAACAGCGTCGTGCTCCCTTCCGGGGCGACGCCGGTGATGATGGGAGGTGTGACCTCAACGTAGTCGTTCTCGTGGAACCATTCGCGGGCGCCCCTGAGAAGAGAGGCTTTGATCCTCGACACCGCGGTCTGCTCGCGGGACCTTATCCAGAGATGCCGCAGGTCAAGAAGCAGCTCCGTGCTCTGATACTCAGTTATTGGAAAAGCCTCGGAGTAGCCTATCACCTGAAACTTGCTAGCTCTGATCTCAAAGCCACCAGGAGCACGCTTGTCCTCTGCCACATTGCCAGCTATGATGACGGAAGACTCGATGCCGGCTTTCGCTGCAGCTTCGAACTGGTCGTCCGGGACGCTCCCTTTCTTGACAGTGACTTGGACGATGCCTGTTGCGTCCCTCAGGACGGCGAACACGATCCCGCCGCTGCTCCGCGTACGGTAGATCCAGCCTCGGACCTCGACTCTCTTACCTGCCCGGTCCTTTGAGAGAACGTCTTTGACGGATAGCATCCAGATGCGAGAAGAGTCATGCCGAATATAAGCCCTTCGATGTAGCGCAACAGAGATATTCAATGGAGACAGTAAGGCTGGCTGTGAACATCCGCCCAGCCGACGAAGGGGACCTCCCTGGATTGTTGAAGATCGAGGAAGACTGCTTCGGGTCCGAGAAATTCAACGCGGAGACGGTCCGCGCCTTTGTGATAAGAGACGACACTTTCGTGTTGGTGGCCTTGGAAGAAAGCGAGGTCGTAGGATCCGCTATGTGCATGGTCTCTGAGCTCGACCTTCACGGCAAGATAGCGTCCATCGCCGTGCTCAAACAGCGAAGGGGGACAGGGATAGGCGCGGCGTTGCTGGACGAGTGCGAGAGAGTCTTCCGCTCGCAAGGTCTCGTAAGATACTCCTTGGAGGTCGAGGCCTCGAACAAGCTCGCGATCGCGCTTTACGCGTCGAGAGGATACGAAGTAAAAGCATCAATACAGGACTTCTACGGTTCCGGAAGGCATGCATTCTACATGGAGAAGAAATTGGACCTTCAGAAGACCAAGGTCAACGTTCAGACCGCCTGACTGACAACTCCAGTGGCATCTTGTTGATCATCCATTTCTGGCGCCCTTCGGATGGCTCTTTCTTCGTGAGGGCTCGCGCATGCGTCTCGCGCGCTATGTGATCTCTGTGGACTGACAACGCTGTCTCCAGGTCAGGATGCCCGGAGTACTCGACGTCCACAGGGTCTTCGAACTCGAGTTTCAACTCTTTGCGCATGTGCTGGATTCGTCTGATGATCTCCCTTGACAGGCCTTCGAGTTTCAAGTTCTGCGGAACCTCGAGCGCGATGTAGACATGTATATCATCGACCGATGCGTAGGAGAATCCGGGTTTTTCCTTCTCGGACACGATGACATCCTCCTCGGTCAAGTCGAAGCCGCCTAACCGGATCCTGCCCTTGGTCCGCAGATGCTTGACCAGTTCGTTCTCATTGACCTTTGAAAGGAGCTTGGACACCTCGGAGGCTGCCTCCTTCAGCTTCGGACCCAGCGTCTTCAGGTTCGGCGAAACCGCGTATTGGACCATCTTGTCCCTGCTATCGAGGATTTCAACCTTCTTCACGTTGAGCTCGTCCGCTATCATCTTCTCGAACCGGCGGAGGGTCCAGGCTCTGTCGGCATCCGTAGCTATGACGACCTCTGGAAGGGGCTGGCGCAGTTTGGCGTTCACTTTCTGCCTGGCTAACCGCCCCGCCTCGACTGCGGTCATGACAAGAGCGATCTGCCTCTCGAGAGTGCCATTGATGAGGTCCTCATTGACGGATGGGTAGACCTCAAGATGGACGCTTTCCTTCGGACCGCACAGACTCTGGTATATCCAGTCGGCAAAGAACGGGGTGATTGGGGCCATGAGCTTGGACAAGGTGACGAGACACTCGTTGAGCGTGCAGTGAGCGGAGAAGCGGTCCTGTGGGTCGTTCTCCTCCCAGAACCTGCGTCGAGACCGACGGACATACCAGTTGCTCAGATCGCCAACAAAAGAGCGAATCGCCCTGACCGTGCGATGCACTTCCAAGTTATCGAAGCCGTCTCTGGCTTCTCTGGCCGTCGAATTAAGCCGAGAAATGATCCACCGGTCCAGGTCGTGGGTCCTGCCGTACTCAGGCTGAGGCCTGAATCCATACGCGTTCGCGTTCGATGCGAAAAAGACATAGACATTGAGGAGGGTGTTCAGCGTGCCGACCATCGTCTCTCTGACATTCTCCTTGGAGAACTGGACCGGTTGCCAGATCGGGTTTCCGAGAAAGAAGAGACGAGAGGCGTCCGCGCCGACGCTGGCGAAAACATCGTCAGCGTACACAACGTTGTCCGCGTCCTTCGTTATCTTCCTGCCATGCTCGTCGAGAACATTTCCCAGAACGAGGACTGACCTGAATGCGGGCTTGTCGAAGAGCAACGTGCCGAGCGCGAGCTGAGTGTAGAACCACCCCCTTGTCTGGTCGACTCCTTCGGCTATGAAGTCGACCGATCCGTGTGTATCGAACTCTTCGGTGTTCTCGAAGGGGTAATGATACTGGGCGAACGGCGCGCAGCCAGAATCGTACCAGCAGTCGATCACGAACTCCTCTCTCTGCATCTTCTCCTTGCAGCGAGGACATGCAAGCTGAATCTGGTCGACCGAAGGTCTGTGAAAATCGAAGTCCTCAGGGAAATTGACCGAGGATAGCGCCCTAAGCTCTTCGTAACTGCCCACACAGACCTCGTGGCCGTTTGGGCAGCTCCAGATCGGCAGGGGCGTGCCCCAGTACCTGCTCCTGCTGATGGCCCAATCCTTGACGTCCGCAAGGAAGTTGCCGAACCTACCGTGCTTGAACGCCTCCGGCACCCACTTGATCTCCTCGTTAAGTTCGATGATGCGGTTCTTTGATTCGGCCGTCCGCACAAACCAAGAATCAAGCGCCTTGTAAATCAAAGCGGAGTCGCATCTCCAGCAGAATGGGCATGAGTGCTTGAGGAGGCCCCAACGGAAGAGCAGGCCTTTCGATTCGAGCATGCGCATGATTTCCGAATCGGAATCACGCGCGAGTTTGCCCGCGAGCTCGGAGACGACACTCGTGAATCTTCCAGAAGGATCGATAGGATCGAAGAGTTCCAAGCCTTCCGCAGAGCCTAGCTCGAAGTCGGCGGAGCCGTAGGGGGGAGAGACGCTCATGATGCCCGTCCCTTCCTCATGCGAGACCTCGGCCGAGTGGACTATCCTGAAACCCAGCCCAGAGAAATCATGATATCTGAAGGGAGGTTCGTACTCCTTGCCTACGAGTTCCTTGCCCTTGATCTTCGCCAGGACATTATCGGAAGGGGCGACCAGCTCCCGTTTAGCATCTGAGACCACGAGCTTCTCCCCTCCGTGCTCGAAGAGGACGTAGTCTCGGTCCGCATCGACCGCCAGTAACGCATTCGCAACCAAAGCCCATGGCGTCGCTGTCCATGCGAGCAGCTTCATCTCGGTCCCCTTCAACGGGAACTTCACAACGATGAACCGGTCCTCGGTTTCCTTGAAACCGAGAGCGACCTCGTGCGTGCTCAACGTAGTACCGCACCGGGGACAGTAGGGAACAACCTTGTGTCCTTTCGAGAGCATGCCCCTGGAATGAAGCTGTTTGAGCGACCACCAGACGCTCTCGATGTAGTCGCGTGACATCGTCAGATAGGCGTTCTCGTAGTCGATCGAGTAGCCGATCCTCCGGCTCATCTGTTCCCACTCAGCTTTGTACTTCACGACGCTCTCGCGGCAGAGCTGGTTGAACTTCTCGATGCCAAGAGACTCGATCTCCTTCTTGGACTTGATTCCCAGAGAGCGTTCGACCTCGAGCTCGACAGGCAGACCATGGCAGTCCCATCCACCAATGTACGGGACGATCTTGCGCCCGTTCATCATGTAGTATCTCAGGAAGGCGTCCTTCACAGCGCGCGTGAGCGCGTGCCCTATGTGAGGTCGGCTGTTAGCCGTTGGCGGACCTTCGCAGAACACGAGAGGCTTGCCGTCCCGCATTCGCTCCTTCGATTTCTGGAGGATGCCCTGATGTTCCCACGCACGGAGGACCGCCTCCTCCATCTGTGGGAAGGTCGCCCCTTCAGGTTCCCTGTAGTATTTCTTCATGCAACAGACCCCTCCAGAAGGATTCTATCACAAACTCAGCAATGGTAGCAAGAATCAGCTAATTATGATGATTGTCGGATGAGCTGCTGAGTTCATCGGAGGGAGCAGAGCGACTGTTCAATATTAAACCCTTGTCTTGGAGTGTCACGTCCGGGAGGAACATGGCTTGAAGGGGCCTGCCTGGCCACCGCTGGCACCCCGAAAACCACCTAAGAAACCTCTATATATTAGACCGCGTATAGCGCGCCCGTGCAACCCATGGCCTGGGGTGGTGCCTGAGGCCTAGAAAGGTGAACACAGATGGAAGAGCCCTTGTGCAACGTGGAGTTTCTGAAGAGCAACTCGACATATGTGGCTAGAGTGCAGAGCGACCTGGGCGGAGTGCGGGAATACCGCAGCGGCAGTCTCGAGGAGATCCTCGAGCAGGTCATAATAGACCTCCAAGAGGAGTTCGAAGGGGCTAGGCTCTGACCACATCTGCTATGGATCACGAAACCCGAGCACGGGGCTCATGACCCCCTTGTTCAACCCCTAGCTTTTGACACCACACTAGAAGGCACCATATGAGGAGTTGGACGCCGCGCAAAGGGGGCGTTTACATGGAAGAGAAAGACAAGAAGGAGTACGAGGAAGTAATATCGACGTACTACGGCGACGAGCAGGTCGCGGCCCTTGTCACATTCAAGATCGACACGAAGGGCTCGGACCAGGTGGCGCAGAAGATCGCCAGCTTCGACCACATCGAGGACGTCTTCCTGGTCACGGGAGACACTGACATAATCGCAAAGGCCAGGTTCCCCAGCTACGCGGCCCTCAAGAAGTTCATCGTGGACGATGTGGCGGAGATAGACGGCGTTAAAGAGACGAAGACTTTCATGGTCGTGACGACTTTCAAGGAAAGGGGCAAGATCGCGCAGGAAGAGGAGGAGCCCAAGAAGTAGGAGGCCTGGCACAATAACCTCGATTGGGATGCAAACGGGTGATCATCATGGTGGATATGGAAACAAGGCTCAGGCAGATCATGGAGGTGCTGGACCAGCTAGCTGAAGACACCTCTGTGCCCAGGAACATCCGGCGGGGCGCGACAGACGCCAAGAATAGGCTTCTGCGGAAGAACGAAGCGCTCGACGTCAGGAGCGCGAGCGCAATCATGATTTTGGACGAGCTGGCGAACGACCCGAACATACCGCTTCACGGGAGAACCCTGATCTGGAACATCATAAGCCAGCTAGAGACTGTGAAGTGATCGGCGGACTCGGCCAATCACAATTTATTACCTTGTTCCGCAATCCCCGGCGTGCGCGGCTGTAGTCTAGCGGTTAGGACTGGAGCTTCCCAAGCTTCAAACTCGGGTTCAAATCCCGGCAGCCGCACTCGAGCTCAGGACTCATTCTGAAAGTCACTGAATATGGAGAATGCCCACTCTCTTCTCCGGGTCTTCCAAGCGCTTTGAGACATTGCCCTCAAGTCGCACGAAGCCGATCTCGTTGCTCATCCAGACCTTTCCTCGCATAAGATGGCCGCCGAATGCCCTGTGTCCCTTGTCTGCGACCGTGGCATGGATATGTACTCGCGGCTCTCCTTCAGACGCGACGGTCCCCTGAAGTGCAAGCAACTCATGAGGTTCCGAGAAGGCCTTCCTCAGGTACTTTCCGCTGTCGAAGTAACCGAGCTCGAAATCATAGACCATGCCAAGACCCGTGACCAATAGAAGAGTCGAACGCTCCTCCTTGATCGCCTGCTGTATCGAGGCCAGTATGTCTTCGCCATGGTTGAGTCGAAGCATAAGAACTGGCCCCTTTCCCGCAATCTCCATTTGTGCCACCTAGGCGAGCATTGCTAGGCTAGGCAATTAGACTTATCCCGAGCGAGTGCAATGAGAAGGGCCATGGAAGAGGTCGCCACGCGGGGGTTCACGGAATGGATTTGCCGGAGATCTTGAGCAAGAGGAGACATCCGATTACCAGACCCCAAAGGATTATCCCGAGAACCGCAAGAGTCTCTGAGAGAGGAGCACCGCCCATAGGCAAGAGGCCAACGCCGAAGACGAAGACAAGAAGGGTGAAGCCATATCCGAGCCGACCAAGATACTTGGACTTGTAGAGTGCTAGCGCGACGAAGGGAAAGGCAGTCAACACTGTGAGGAAGAATCCGTAGGATACCACCCGATGGATGTCTCCCGCATCCTCAGTGTAGATCCCGATGCTGATGAGGAATAGGGCTGCAATCACGAGAAGTGCTTTGCTAACCACACCTATCATCTTCCCATCGAGTGCCGGACCGAGCCCAAGGACGGAGAAGGGGATTAGCAGAATCCCGGTTAGGATCAGGCCGGAATTGAAGGCCAAAGCACCTTCACTCACGCCCAGGTCGCTGAGGTAGTTCCTGCCGAATACATAGGCCGAATCCGAGGACATGGCAGTGATGTACAGGATCAGGAAGATCACCACAGCACCGATTCCGAGCATGACCGCAATCTCCTGGGTCCGACGATTGGTCATGTGTCGAAGAAGGAGTTCTATGCCGATAATGATTGGGGACCGATCGTCACAGGCGCAGATTCTTCGACGCCCGCACAACACCGTAGACCGGCTTCGGAAGATCAGCCACGGGCTCTTCCGGTTCAGTCATGGGCCGTGGCATGTGGTACACTTTCTGAGGCAACTCCGCATCGCGCGAATAGAGGTGCCTGTATGCCCAAACCATGAGCGAGGCGATGTAGACGACGTACGCCGTCACAGCAACAAGAGAGAGTTGCCAGGTATATGTCCAGCTGAAGACGATCATAAGCACAGCGAGGGCTGCACCAAAGATCACTCCTGAGACCAGGTCGACTATCCTCCCTCTGTCTCCCGTTGCCACTCCGATGTTCGAGTAATTCACGTGTGCAGCAACGTCCGCAATCTCATAACGGACGACGAAGAATATCAGGCCTGTAACGACCAGGCCCGCGAATGTCATCACACCGTGCAGGTAGGACTTGGTCAGGAGGGTAGCGATGCATATGATGACAAAGGACGCAAGAAGCGCCCCGCTCCTCTTCGCTTGCTTGAACATCCGCAGGCTGGAGGGCATGACAACCTTTCCGAGCGTTCTCGAAATCAGCGCTCCAGAGAACTTGACTGGCTTCGGGACTATTCTCGAAAGCACATTGGCGATACCTGCTGAGTGTTTCACCATGGGAGGTGTGATCGCGCTCATCACGAAACAGAATGCCCCAGCGAACGGGTTGAGCTGAGCGCCCATCGTGGCGCCCTGGACGCGGCTCCCGATGCTCGCGTATAGTATTGACTCAACGCCCCTGCCACTCACGCTCGTGCCGATAGTCGTCGAAGCTTTCGCCGAGAATCCGACGAGATATGTCACAGACGAAACCACAAACACTTCGAACAGAAGCACAATCGGGACGGCCAGGACGACCATCCAAAGGACTCTGTTGAACATCGCTGGGTCTATCATCATCCCGAAGGAGGTGAAAAAAATCGCGACGAAAGCGTCCTTGAACGAATCCAGCTTCATCTGGATCCTTGCAGTCACCTTGCTCTCGGCCAATATCATACCTATGAAGAACGCGCCTATGATCGGCGGGACGTTCATGACGGCGGCAACGCCAGATGTGAGGAACACAATTCCCAAAGCGAAAAGAATGAAGAGCTCGTCGTTCTCTATGCTGTTAAAAAACCTCACAACCCGAGGTATCGCCCACATCGCTATCCAAACGAAGAACGCGTAAAACGCTGCGATGCCAATCAGCAGTTGGCCGTAGCCCACAGGGTTCGCATTCGGCTGCACAATCATCCCGCTGGCAACTGCCAGAATGACCATCGCGATGAAGGTCTCGACGACGACGAGCCCGATCAGGAATTCGACCTCAGGGCTGGACATACGCTTGAGATCGAACAGAACCTTCATGGCGATGCTGGTGCTGCTCATCGCTATCACGCCAGCTAGAAAGATCGAATCGATAAGCGGCCAGCCAAGGTAGGACGCGAACAGGAACCCGACGAATAACCCGAGACTGGTATCGATCACTGCGAGGATGATAGCGGGAGTCCGCGTCTTCTTGAGTTTCGTGAAGGAGAATTCGAGGCCGACGAAGAACATGAGCATGATGAGGCCTATGTTCGAGAGAATATCGATGAAGCTGGTGTCCCTGATCAAGCCGTGATACTGGACTCCGAATATCTCGAAGCTCATCTTCGGACCGATAAACGCGCCGATGATGATGTACCCAATCATGACTGACTGGTTCATCTTACCAGCAACCGTTGCCGCAATGAACGCGAGCAACATGATAGCGCCTAGCTGGAACAGCAGCTCTGCGTCGTACATCATCTACCGCTCAAGTCCTGGAGGCAGCAGATGATGTCCTCTGAGCAGAGGAGAATCGGTTTGCATCCCATCCAGGCGATAATTGCCTTAGTCCGTACTTATAATTTGTCAGGGCTGGCTGATAGCCAGATGTTTCGGCACCTAGTAGCTCCGCTACTAGCCGGAGGCATGCGGACCAATAACCACGAGGAGAATGATGTAGACGATGTACAGAGAGCCAGAAGCGAGCATCACCCGATAGCTTATGCCGTTGTTGCGTCGAATCGAGAAGAAGAGCCACGCGGAGCTCGCGAGCGCTATCACAATGCTTGCGATATTGATCGGCTCGAGCTTCCACTCTGTGAAGAGCAGGCCTATGCTGACCGGGATGCTGCTCTGGAACACCATCGCACCTGTGATGTTCCCGAATCCGAGCGTGTCCTTCTTGCGCAGATACCAGATGACGCTGTTGAACTTCTCTGGAAGCTCCGTGGCGATTGGAGCGATCAGGAATGCCAGCATGATCGGGGGGAATCCGACGGAAGTGGCAATGTCGGAAACCGAGTCGACGAAGAACTTCGCACCGATGATGATGCCGAGCAGAGCGCTGGCCACCTGCATAACTATCATCGCGAAGCCCAGCCTGCCCTTTCCGGCATCCCCACCGAACGCGCGGCAGATATAGAGTGCGTCGCAGGTGTTATCCTTCTCTGTCTTCTCGTCTTTCAGGGTTTTGTGGAGATAGACCGCATATGCGACCAGCAGAAGCCCCGCCAGACAGTAGTCAACGTACTTGGTGTCGAACGAGGTCTGATGCCCGAGCAGACCGGCCAGAAGAGCGACGCAATACATGACCATGAAGTATTTCATGTCGCGCTCTGCGTGATCCTTTCGCAGGTTCAGGTTTGGCTGCCGGCGTCCTTTGCTGGAGGCCCACCAGATTGTGACGCCTCCTATGAACATGGCCAGAGTCCCCAGCATGAAGGGCGCTCCGAGGATCGCGCCCTCGCCGATCTCCTCACCCTGCTCCGCAGTGCCGAGGAAGATCGCTATGAGAGGGACTATTGTTTCTGGCATGGCGGTCCCCACGGCAGCGAGTATGCTTCCGGTAGCTGTCTCGGCCAGGCCTAGTCTCATTCCTAGCCATTCGATACCGTTCGTGAAAATCTCGCAGCTTATGAGGATGATAATCAGTGAGATAATGAGAGCGAGGACGACCAGCAAGGTTACCAAAGCCCGTGCACCTTTCCAGCCTATTGTCGAGACATACTTAAAGGATTCTGAGGGAATCCGAGCGCGGGAACGCATCTGGACAGTCGGTTTCTGGCCGCAAATATTTAAGTATCGACAATCGCTGACTTCGAAAGAATGTCAGGGATATTCAAGAGCAAGGGCGTGCGAACCCCTTGGCATCTCCGAGTGCTTTACATTTCGACCTTTATTCTACGGACGGCATTCGGGGCACTTCTGTTGTTGATCTCGGCCTATGTTGCAGGTGACCAGGGCCTTCTGAACGTCGCCATAATCGCAGTCCCATACCCGCTCGCAGAGATGGTGACCGCCAACTACTTCGGGATAATCTCGGACAGGATCGGCAGAAAACCCATCATTGTCTTCGGAACAACCCTTGCTGCGATCATCGTTACCCTGTACACCCTATCTGACAACAGATGGTTTCTTGCAGCGATGCACGGAATCCACGGGATCGGCGCCGCCGCGACGGTCGCGCCGGCGATCGCGATGATAGCGGACCACGCTGACAGTGGCGATCGCGGCAGACAGATGGGGTGGTTCGACTACTCCACATTCATCGGGTACATCATCGGAGCGGTCGTTGGCGGATTCATGGTCGAGTACCTGGACGTCAGGGTCGGATTCCTGATCGTGGCCGGCATGCTGGCTGCCTCGGCCGTGATGCTCTACACCCTCGTGAAGAAGGAGGCGCCCAAGGTGAGAGGCGAACACTATGCGAGCTTGACTGAGATCAAGCGCGTCTTTAGAGTGCGGGAGGTCAGGCTCATGTTCCCGATATGGCTCATAATCGCCACCTTGTTGGGCCTTGCGATAACCTACCTCCCGATCATATTACTTAACGAGGGCACAAGGGGATCAACGATAGGCATCATGTTCGCAGCTGCAGGGGTCGCGCTCGGTCTTCTGCAGCCTTTCTGGGGGAAGGTTTCTGACTTCGTGGGAAGGATTCCGGTCATGGCTTACGGCGTTTTCAGCATCGCAGGTATCATTGTCATGCTTGTGTTCTTCCCGCACGCCGCGTTCTCGCAGGACGATGCTGGGATCCACTTCAAACTGATCGGAATGATACCGCTCGGACTGCTGGGTCTTGGGGCCGGAGCGTTCGTGCCCTCGGCTCTCGCTCTCATGGCAGACTCGTCGGACGCCAAGAGCTACGGCGCGACCATGGGTCTGTACTCCTTCGCCTTGGGCTTCGGGGCTTTCGTCGCCGAGACCTTGGGCCTCATAATCATCGTCATGACTGGGAGCGACAAGGCACCTAGATGGATACTGTACTTCGCTGCTGCGCTAGTAGCTCTAGCTGTCGTCATGATGGTCGTGTTCTTCCTTTCCACTCTTATGAGGAGGCGCCTCGACAGGAGGGCGGCCGGTCGATCATGATAGAGATCGATGGATCCCACGGCGAAGGCGGAGGACAGATCCTCCGCACGGCAATTTCACTATCCGCTGTCACGGGACAGTCAGTTCGAATAGGCAACATCCGCGCTGCGCGTCCGAGCCCCGGCCTTTCGCCCTCGCATTTGACCAGCATCGAGGCGGTCGCGGAGCTCTGCGATGCCGAGGTCGACGGCCTGTATGCAGGCTCCAAGGAAATCGTGTTCAAGCCAGACCAGCTGACCGGCGGAGCATTCGAGTTCGATGTCGGGACCGCAGGTAGCATATCGCTGGTCGTGGAGAGCTCCCTCCTGCCTGCTGTGATGTCTAAGTCGGGAGTGAACATGGTCGTCAAGGGAGGCACCGATGTCCTATGGTCTCCACCTGTCGACTTCCTGAGGCTTGTCCACCTTCCGCTTCTATCAAGGTTCGGCCCGTCATGTGATCTCGAGATCGGAGCGCGGGGATTCTACCCAGAGGGAGGAGGAGAGGTTGCCGTCGAGATATCGCCCGTGGCCAGACTATCCGGCCTGGATCTTAGCGAGCGAGGAGAAGTCCTGTCAGTGGAAGGCGTGGTCTACGCGCAGAACCTTCCGGAGCACGTAACATCGCGGATGAAGCACTCCGCTCTGAAGAACCTGCTCGACTTCAAAGAAGTCCGAATCGACTCGGACATCAGAAGGGGCCACAGCACGGGTGCGGGGATAGTGTTGGCCGCGATATGCGAGAACTCGATAATCGGGGAGTCAGCGCTTGGGGCGAGGGGTGTCAGGTCAGAGCTTCTCGGGGAGAACTGCTCATCCGACCTCAAGGAAACGCTGCGCTCCAGAGCTACTGTGGACCAGCACATGCTCGATCAAATACTACCGTACATGGCCTTGGCCGAAGGCGGATCGAAGATACTGGCGGAGGAAATAACAAGCCACGCCAAGACGAACATGTGGGTCATAGAGGAATTCCTCGGAAAGAGGTTCGAGATTGCAGAAGAGAAGGATCTGAAAGAGATTTCAGTTATCTAGCCGTACATGCTTGGCCTTGGCGCGCCCTTGTCATCCTTCTTCACGAGCGCCTGCTTCTGGATTTCCTTGATATGCTCCTCTATCCGCTGGGCCTCCTCAAAGAGAGGCTTCGCATCGAACTCGATTCCAAGTAGAATGTCGTCGATGGCTTCGAGGACGAGCGCCGCCGCCTTCGCGTCCGGGAAGTCTGGGTGCGCCTCAGCTAGCAGAGTCACCACATCGAAGTCGCGTTTCCTGCCTTCGTTCAGAAGAACGCCCGCTACGCCAGAAATCACGCCCTCCTCGAACGACTGCACACCATGTTGCTTCAGGAGCTCCCTAGCTCTCTGGGTGCTGGCTATTCCAAAAACCACGTCGGAAATCTCCGCGCTGTCCCTCAGCTCCGGGTCCACGACAAGGCCCTCGGGGGACACGATCATCCTGCACTTCTGCTCCTCGGCCCAATCGATCAGCGTGTAAGCTATGGGTCTGATGAGGTTCGGGGGCGCCTGGAACTCTGAGATGAACGTGACGATCTGGTCTCCGCTCTTTCCCTTCTTTCCCGCGTAGATCCTGACGGGGCTAAGCGGGGTCGCCTCTCGAACCAGCGACACGGTGGGGAAGTGGACGGAATCCATGATCCCGATATGTTCCATGTCCAGGATTTTGATCAGATAGTTGGCGGCGATGGAGCTGACAAGGCCCACGCTCGGGAACCCGTCTATGATCGTGGCGCCCTTGAGATCCACTCGCTTGAACTCATGTATCTTTACGTCGTTCCTGTCCATCGGTGCCCAAATGAGATGCTTTGCATATAAGTCTTAGGAAACCACGGTCCTGTCACTTTTGGGTTCCTGGACTGGCGGCAAATCTAAGCCACAATGGGCCGCAGAGTGGACTTCACGGACGCATTGTGATGACAGATGAGATCTCCGAGAAGGGAAGAAAGAAGAGCAGACGACGACCGTCCCAACAAGCGGACTCTTGCTTCTCGGGCATTCCTTGTTTTTTGCGATTACGACTTCAGAGACTTGATGCGCAGGGCGATTCGCATTCGTGTCGCCGGTATACTGACCAGGAGCGCCCGAAAGTTTCTTACCCAAGCGCAACATGCTAATCCTCGGTCACATTGAAGGTAATAATCAATTGCGCGATGTCGGCCGATGGCAAGATCGCGCTCAGAACGAGACGACAGACACCTATCTCCAACGAAGAGGACAAGAAGAGAGTCCACAGACTGAGGAACTCCTCTGACGCCATTCTCGTGGGAGTAGAGACTGTAATAGCCGATGACCCCAAACTGACAGTCAATGGGAAGTATGTCAAGAGGCCCAGGCGCCCGCTGAGAATAGTACTCGATTCGAAGGGCAGGACGCCGAAGAAAGCCCTTGTGTTGAACGGGGCGTCGAAGACCCTGATAGTCACGAACGAGGTGTGCAAGAAGACCTTCCCCAACGCGCAAACCGTGAGGTGCGGAAAGAACGAAACCGACCTGAAGAAGCTGAAGAGGATCCTTGAGAGGATGGGCATCCGAACCTTGCTCGTCGAGGGGGGGTCCAGAGTGATCTGGTCGTTTCTGCAGTCCAAGATCGCGGACGAGGTAAACTTGTTCGTCGGAAGCATGGTGATCGGCGGGGATAGGTCTCCTACACCAGCCGGAGGCGCTGGAGCGGAGAACGAAAAAGCGATTGTCGCGCTCAAGCTCAAGGGAATCAAGGCGATTGGGAACGGCGTGCTCCTGACCTATGAGGTGGTCAAGTGACCGACGGGGTCAGCACCCCCAAGTTCGTCGCGGATCACATGCTGGGATCGCTCGCAAGATGGCTCAGGATGATGGGGTACGACACGGTCTACGACAAGAGCCTGGACGATCCAGCAATTGCAGAGCTAGCGAGGGCTGAGAGCAGATTCATTCTCACAAGGGACAGAGAGCTGGCGAAGGAGCCGGGAGCCCTGATGGTGGAATCGGACGACCTAGACTCGCAGCTCAGGTCGACGGCCGAGAAATACGGACTGAAGTACCATGAGGACATGATAAGGTGCTCGACCTGCAATGGTGACCTCGTGGAGCTTTCCAAGGAGCAGGCGAAGGATTCTGTACCAGAGGGCGCGATGAGCCATAACGAGAAGTTCTGGAAATGCTCGAGGTGTGGCAAGGTGTACTGGAAGGGCACGCACTGGCACGGCATAATGGACAGGTTCCAGAGGCTCAGCCTAATTTAGTCTCCTGAGTCTGGTTGGTTCCGTGGAAGTGCTCGCTGATTATCTTCCCACTGGACGAATTGACGATCATCGCGCCCCCTCTGCCCTCCACGCACCACACCGGCAGATAGACAAGACCCTTCGGCTCCATGATAATCGAATCCTTCGGGGTCTTCTTGCGCTCGATTATCTCCGAGTGGCCGAAGTCGTGAACGGTCTCGACATGTGACTTGTGTTCCTTTGCGATGAGGTCCTGCGCCAATTGCCTCGCGGTCTCGTAGTCGATCTTCGGCTCGCGTTTGGAGTGCGGGAGATCGATGGAATCCACCAACTCGAACCCCCATCTCCAGGTCTCCACATGGCTCGTCAGGGCATTGACGGCTGCGATGCCCGCTTTCTGCTTTCCCCCCTCGAGGTTCAAGACGAAGTGGAACAGGTAGTGAGGGACGAGTTCGAGATCAAATTTGTAGCCCTGGATATCGTGTCTGGCCAAGTACTTCACATCCTCCAAGGAGATGTTGGGCTTCACGATACGCTCTGTCCGCTCCTCGGAGCTCTCGACTATGATCGGGATCGACTGCTCAGGCGGCTCGGACAGCCTCTGCGGAAGATCGTCTGATATTATCTCGTCGATCAGACTCTTCCCCCTGCTGTTCCCGACCGTCGCCAGCTGCAGGTTGCCAATCTCGTGCTCAATCTCCTCTCTGCCCCAGTAATGGACGCCGCTCTGCTGGAGGAAGGACTGCACGCCCTCGTCGATCTTCCCGAGGGAGGCAACGACCTTCCTGCCAGAGAACCCTGCGACGTTCTTGATGAAGTCCTGGACGTCATCGATCAGCATATCGCTCGCAGCCATCACAACGACGGAGATGTCGTCGCGCTTTCCGTACAGGTAACCATCCTTCTCCTGGACTGAGAAGTCGCGCGACTCAAGGATCTGAACCATGTAGTCCTTTAGAGTGGCCACCGTGCCCCTCACCCAGATTGCGGGTGGCGGATAAAAGGCTTCCCAGCTGTCTGGCACACTGTCGGAAAGTTAATATGGCTTGCTCGACCGTAATTGAGAGCATTCCCGGAAGGAGGTCTTTGACCTGCGTCCAATCATATGGCTGCCGATTGTGGTATTCGCAGCGGGCATTGCGTGTATAGCAGCCGCGGTGGCGACCGGCCGGGCGGATGTCAACCTCGTTCTGATTTTCCCTGTCTTCAGCGGCTCGAGCTGGCTATTCATATTGGGGACACTGCTGATTGTTTTGAGTTTCTTAGTCGGTTTCGCAATGCTTGCGATGGGAAGAGCGGAAGTCGAACACTTCCAGAGCGCTGCTGCGATTCCGGGTCCCCTGGAAACTCAACAGAAAAAGACATCATACGGTGGCGCAGTTTTGATCGGGCCGTTCCCGATAGCATTCGGATCGAGCAAGAGCATGGCGATCTTCATGCTCGCAATCGCCATCGCGCTGGCGGTCTTGTTCTTAGTGGTTCTTCTGGTGCTCTGATACAAGGGCTCTTGCGACAACTTCAGGGTCTTTATGCTCTTTCTTGGAAAGTCCTCTAAGCTCACTCATAATCTTGAGGTAGATCTCAAAGTCGAGATTGTCTCCTCGGACGGCTCTGCCAACGGCTCTCTCTAGAGTCTCCTTCCGCTGCTGCTTCGCCAAGGCTTCCTTGAGAACAGCGAGCAGCGCTGGCTCCATCCTTCACTCCTTCTTGTGCGCCTGGCAGATATCTATGAACGCCTGAAACATCTCGTAGCCGCTGTCCGTATGCTCCACCTCGGGATGGAACTGCAGACCGTACAGGGGTTTCGACGTGTGCTTCATCGCCTGTATCTGGCAACTGTCGGAATGCGCCAGCGAGACGAAGTCCGGCGGCAGGTCTGTAACCTCGTCGTTATGTGATTCCCAAGCGACGAACTCTGTCGGCAGCCCCTTGAACAGCTCGTCCTCGTCGTCGACCGTGACCATCATCTTTCCGAACTCAGGGATCTTCGAAGGTCCTGCCTTCCCCCCCAGGTGAGTCGCCATGAACTGATGGCCAGCGCATATTCCCAATATTGGCACGCCGGCCTTGTCGATGTACTCGCCGCACTTGCCCATCTTCTCCTCGTCGAGACCGACCCTCGGAGCACCGCCTGAGAGCACCAACCCGTCCGCCTTGATCTTGTCGAGAGACGTGACGTTCGGTATGATCTCGCTGTCCACATTGAGATCTCTGAGCACTCTCCATTCTCTGTGCGTCCATTGACCGCCGTTGTCCACGACCAAGATGCGCATGGTGAAGGGGAACAATGGCTGGATATAAATCATCTGCTGATTAGTGCTGAGTCTAGATTGTAATACTCTCGAAGGAGCCCGTGCCAGACATGAGCCGAAGGAAGAAGAGGGTATTTAAGGAGAGGAGAAGACCAGGAAGCATTGGGTGAAGGGTTTTCTCCGGCTGGTGACTCACTCCCACTCGATCGTTGCTGGTGGTTTGTTCGTGATGTCGAAGACCACACGGTTGACCTTGTCCTTCATCTTGTTTGTCACTCGGATAGAGATCCTCTCGAGCACTTCGTGGGGGATCTTGGAGTACGCAGCGGTCATTGCATCGACCGAATCGACTGCTCTGACAGCGATCGTGTATCCGTACGCTCTGATGTCCCCCTGGACTCCCACACTCTTGACTGGCAGCAGAACTGCGAAATACTGCCACGGGAGTTTCATCTTGCCCTCTGCTGAGGCCTTCTCGATCTCCTCTTCGACAATCGCGCATGCCTCACGAATGATCTCGACTGCCTCTCGCGTCGGTTCGCCCATGACCCTAATCGCAAGCGCTGGCCCAGGAAAAGGCTGTTTCTCCGCGACCTCAATTCTGAGCGCGCGTCCAACCTTTCTGACCTCGTCTTTGTAGAGATCTCTGAGCGGCTCGACGAGCTTGATGTTCATGTCCTTCGGAAGACCGCCCACATTGTGGTGAGACTTGATGGTGTCCCGCAGGCCTCCGCCGCTCTCGATCCAGTCAGGAGCGATCGTGCCTTGGACCAGATAATCCGCTCCGAATTTCTTCGCCTCTCTCTCAAAGATGCGGATGAACTTCTCGCCTATGATCTTCCTCTTCGTCTCCGGCTCGATGATTCCCTTGAGGGCGGCGAAGTACTCATCGCTGGCGTCGACAACCCTGTGATTCACTCCGAGCCGCTTGAGCATGCTGTCGACTGACGCCGTCTCGCCCTTCCTCATGAAGCCCGTGTCGACATAGATAGCCAACAGCCTGTCGCCTATAGCCTTGCTGACAAGGGCAGCACAGACAGTGCTGTCAACCCCGCCAGATGCGGCTATGATCGCCTTGCCTTTGACATCCTCTCTGATCTTATTGATCTGCTGCTCGATGAACTTCTCCGCGTTGAACATTCAGATCTCAACTTCCTTTGAATCCAGAGCTACCATGTCCTTGAGCTTCTGCCGATGCCGAACGAGAGCCTTTCGGACCTTCTCGTCCTTGAGGGCAATTATCTCGGCTGCGAGAAGCGCGGCATTGTCTCCTCTGTCAAGACCTACGGCTGCGACTGGCACTCCCGGCGGCATCTGAACGACCGACAGAATCGCATCCAAGTTCAAGGTGCCGCTGACAGGGACACCTATGACCGGCTTCAAGGTCCGGGCCGCGATCACACCTGGCAAAGCTGCGGACAGGCCTGCGATGGCGATAAACACCTCGGCATCCGCCTCGGAAACCAGCTTGTCCACGAGCTCAGGAGTCCTGTGCGCGCTCGCGATGCTCACCTTGTGCTTCACGCCGAGCTCTTTCAGAATGACAACGGCCTTCTCGGCCACCTTCAGGTCGTTCTTGCTGCCTAGAACTATCTGGACACTCATCAGAAAAGGTAGAAGGGTAGTTTGTAGAAAAATGTTTGGTACGTGCTCAGGACTTCATGATGGCGACCAAGAACACGCCGATGGCCGCGAGAGCTCCGAGAACGCCAGCGAGGATGTAGAGGAACGCGTTCCAGACCACCATCGACAGGTCCACGTCGATGACGGCAACGCTGTCTATGGCCATGACGACCCACAGTATTCCGACTACTAGGCCGATCACGAGCAGAGCGACGCCAATCATCCTGCTCTTGCCGCTACCGAAGTACGCCGTGAATATGCCCGCGAGGAGCATGAACAGGGCGAACACTAGTATCAGCACTGTCAAGAACTCCATCAGATCCATTTGTTTCACCACACATGACCAAAGGTCTAGAACTTTATTCCTGTCAGGGTCTTCGTGTCGATCACGCCGGGTATTGAGCGGACTTTGTCAACAACGACCTGTCCGAGGAGGTTGAAGTCCTCGGCCTCGATCTTCGCAATCAAATCATACTCCCCGAACAGCGGGTGAAGCTCGACTACTTCCTTCACCTTGAGGAGTTCGTTGTAGACCTCATGCTCTTTTGCTGGCGCGGTGCTTATGAGTATAAAACCCACGGCCATCTGGTCCTCACCAGTTCGGTATAATGGGATGACCGGTCATAAAGCTTTCGGGATACGGATGATTGAGTTCCAAAGTGCTGGCAACATCTCTCCTGCAAGGCCAAAGAGTGACGCATCCGCATACACCGTGATGTCTGTCGGCTCTAGGTTGATTTCAATCACCAGACCTCCCGAGTTCTTGGCGATGGCAGGTAGTGCTGCAGCGGGATAGACGACCGCTGAGGTCCCGACTACGAACATCACCTCGCTCTCGTTGGCTATGCGCGACGCTTTGTCGACCACCTCTGAGGAGAGTTGCTCGCCGAACCAGACGACGTCTGGCCTCAGGATGCTGCCACATTGACACATCGGTGGTATCTCGGCCACCGGTGTCTCGTTGTGGATCGTCAATCCGTCCCTGACGCATCTCATCCTCCATATGTTTCCGTGCAGCTCGACAACGCTCTTGTTCCCGGCCCTCGTGTGCATTCCGTCGATATTCTGCGTGAGGACGGAGAACCGAGGAAAATAACTCTCCATCTCAGCGATCGTGACGTGAGCTGCGTTCGGCTTCGCCTTGTGGATCTCGATCTGACGAAGCTGATACCATTCCCAGACGAGTCTCGGATCTTCCTTGAAACCCTGAGGGGTCGCGAGTTTCCTGAAGTCGTATTTCTCCCAGATGCCTCCGGCACCACGGAAGGTTGGAATCCCGCTCTCTGCAGAAACGCCGGCACCGGTGAGGACCGAAGCACATTTCGCCTTCCTGATTCTCCTAAGAAGGCCCTCGGGAATCTCCAGTCTGCCTTCCGCGGCGCCCATCCTCAGACGCACTTCCTGCGGGCGGCTCTCCTCTGGACCATGTCCCAGGTCGGGAGCGTGCTCTGGGCTCCGACTCCCTCAACGACGAACGAAGCAACGGCGGCCCCGATCCAAGCGCACTCCTCCATAGAGAGCGAACGACTCAAACCTGCATAGAAACCTGCTCTGAACCCGTCACCAGCGCCCGTCGTGTCCACGACATTATCGGGCTGGATTGTGCCCACTATGATCTCGTCGTCTTCGGTCAGGATCCTGCTGCCCTCTCCACCTCTCGTGTTGACTATCATCTTGACATAGGAAAGAAGCTCGGCATCTTCTTTCAGGTTCAGATAACCCTTCGCCCTCTCCAGTTCCGCAGAATTCGCGAAGAGTATATCGGTATGCTCTAGGACCGCCTTGAATGTCTCCGGCGTGTAGACATACGAAAGCTCCTGCGCGGGGTCAAACCCCACAGTCTTCTTCTTCTTGCGGGCGAGCTTGGCCACTTTGACGGAGTACGACGGTCTCCCAGTTCCGATATGGACGAACTTAGAGCTGAGGACCGTGTGGGTCCTGACCGGAAGCCTCTCCTGTTCGAGAACCGCGCCTTGGTCGACGAACCCAATCTGGCTGTGGTTCTTGTCGGATATCATAATGATGAAGGATGTGCGCTTGCCACGAACCTTGACGACGTCTGTCGTATCGACGCCGCTCTTCTTGAGGGCGTTCATGAAGGACTTGGGAAAATCGTCCCCCACATGGCTTGCGAGTGCGACCTTAACATCCAGGGAGGAGGCGATTCTTGCGATGTTGGCGCCCGTTCCTCCGAAGTGTTCCTCCCTGCCCTTGAGCTCAACACAGGAGTTCGGTTGCGGGAACTCGTCCGCGTTGTAGATTATGTCGATCGCCGTGTGCCCGTAGACGCCCAAGAAATTGCTGCTCCGCAAAGTCCGTTCCTCTAGGCACCGTATCGACTGGTGCGCACTTGAAAATTAGGATGCCAGAGCTATCCGACCGGACAACACCAGGTACTTATAGTTCATCGTGAGCCAGTCTGGCAGGCCATTCAGGGGACTGCTGAGAGGGCGTGTCTAAGTGCCCTCTTTCCAGCTTCTCACGTATGCCTGCTGTTCCTTCGAAAGCTTGTCTATCTTGATGCCCATGGTCTCGAGCTTCAGATTGGCGACCAGCTCGTCTATGTGGTCAGGCACGTCGTAGACATCGGGTTCGAGTATCTGAGCGCTGAAGTCCAAGTACTCAAGGCACAGGGCCTGGATCGCGAAGCTCATGTCCATGATCTCAACTGGATGGCCCTGGCCAGCGGCAAGATTCACGAGGCGCCCGTCGGCAAGCAGGTACACTGTCTTCCCGTTCTTCAACTGGTAGGCCTCAACGGACTCCCTGACCTTCCTGTGTTTCTTCGACATCTTCTCGAGGGCCTTCTTTGAGATCTCATTGTCGAAGTGCCCGGAGTTCGCGAGAACGCAACCATCCTTCATGACCTGGATGTCCCTCGCCTTGACCACGTCCTTACATCCGGTCGCAGAGACGATGATATCGGCCTGCTTTGCGGCCTCCGACATCGGCATAACGGCAAAGCCGTCCAGCTTGGCCTCGATCGCCCTGATCGAGTCGACCTCGCAAATGGTCACGTCTGCGCCCATGCCCTTCGCGCGCATGGCGATTCCTCTGCCGCACCAGCCGTAACCGGCGATGACGAAATTCTTGCCCGCGATCGTGAGGTTGGTGGAGGTCATTATGCCGTCCATCGTGGACTGGCCAGTTCCGTACCTGTTGTCGAAGAGGTACTTCATGTAAGCGTCGTTGACGGACATCACCGGGAACTTGAGCGCGCCGTCCTGGGCCATCGACCTCAAGCGCATGATCCCAGTGGTCGTCTCCTCGTTGGCTCCCTTGACCCTGCTCAGAAGCTCCTTCCTCTTCGTGTGCAGGAGGAATATCAGATCGGCTCCGTCGTCGATCACGTAGTCCGGCCGCATGTCGAGGACCTTGTTCAACGAATTGTAGTACTCCTTGGTTGTCTGGCCCTTCTTGGCGTAGGTCTCCAGTCCGTACTCCTTGTTAAGCGCCAGCGCAACTGAATCGTCGGTCGAGAGAGGATTGCAGCTTGTGAGTCTCACATCTGCTCCCGCCTCTTGGATGGTGAGAGCGAGCACCGCGGTCTTGGCCTCCGTGTGCAAGGCCATGCCGACCTTCAGGCCTTCGAAGACATTCTCCTTGACCATCCTTTCCCTGATCTTGCCAAGGACCTTCATGTGGGTCTTCGCCCATTCGATTCTGTTCACGCCTTTCTCGAGCAACTCGTTCTTGGCCATACTACCGTCCGCTGCATCGGAAGGGCGCTTAATAACTGTTGTTCCCCGCCCAGACGACTAGTCAGCTTTTGTCGGCTCCACTTAGGTTTATCGCAATCTCTGCGATGTCAGCTGAGTAGAGCGCCGACCTCTCGAGGCTCTCGACAACTCTGGCAAGAGGGACGGCGAATTTGCCCTTGTGGTCCATTATCTGGCGAATCAACTGCTCGCCCTTCTCGCGGAGGTGCTCAGCCTCATCGACCACTTCGTTGGCTGAGCGCACGTCCTCTTTGAGCAGAGACTCTATCGACCTATCCAGAACCGAGACGACAGCCGTGCCATAATCCTTCATCTCCGCCACGAGCTTCTCTGGCATCTTATCTGGAACTAGGGAGCTGGCGCTGTGACCAATTCGAGCGGCGTGGTCCGCTATTCTCTCCAGCGCCTTTGCGGCTGAGAGATAGAAGGATGCTTCTGACACGCTGAGGTTCATCTTTCTGGCGATGGCGACGTCCCGAACGATCATACTCTGCTGCTTCGACATGAACCAATAAAGCCTGTCGACCTCGTCGTCCCTTGCTACGACGTCGCCGGCCAGCTCCGCGTTGCCTTCCATCATGGCATCCATCGCATCTGTATGCATCGATCTCGACATCAAGTGCATCCGCTTCAAAATCTTCCGCATGTCGAGATGAGAATGGTCTGCAACGTCCTGGATCGATATTGAGTTGCCTGATTCTTCGACGATTTCAGGACCAATCACCCTTCGTGTGAAGTCTCGCACGACCTTCCGGATCTCTGGTGGGATCCGTGTCTTCGACCTAACCACGATCTCGTCGTGCCCCGATATGTAGAGTCCTATGAGCCTCCTCAGGAAATGGGTGTTGCTGTCCTCCTCCTCGACGAAAACCTCTACTTTTGATATCGGCTTGCTCGTTCCAAGCGATGGATCGATTGTGAGGAGACCTCTGTTGTCGATGGTCATGGACACAGAATCCCCTTGCTTCAACTTCGATGCGACAACCCATTGTTTGGGAAGAGAGACGATATACGTAGATCCCCCCGTCTTTTGCAGTTTCCTAGTTTCCATAACAAGCCCTCATTCTCTCGAATCCCTCAGGATCCTGGTCATTTCTGTATCCCTCTATACATACTCGGGCTAGTAAGCCATTCCTACATAGTCTATATAGTTGTGTGTCGAGACTATACATCTACGGTTTCTAACTTCGATAGTGTCTTGATATGGAGAGCTGAGTCAGTGGGTGAACAGAGAGGAAGAAAACATGTGTATAGACAAGACAGAGAGACCAGAATTTGGACTAGACGAAAGGAAGCTCTTCGATGACGAGCCGTATGGTGACACGGCAAGCGAGTTCCGAGAAAAGTGAAGCCCAAAATAGCGTGAAAAAGGAGAATGGATAACATGCCTGAGGAGAAGAAATCGAATGCAGCCGAGGAGAAGATCGCGATGCCGCACAGAGGAGGCGGCAACAGGATTATCATGGCGATCATCGCAGCGATCATAGTAGTAGTGCTTCTGGTGGCAATATATGCCACGGGAGCGCTGTCTGGAGGCAAGACCAAGACAGCGGTTACGCTGACAGGAGCAGGCGCGACGTTCCCGATGCCGCTCATCCAGGAATGGGCAAAACAATACTACAACGTGACCAAGGGCGAAGTGCGAATCAACTACGCCGGCGGCGGCAGTGGAGCCGGAATCTCACAGGTCAAGAACAAGCAAGTCGATTTCGCAGGTTCCGACGCACCCCTGAAGGCCAATGAGACTTCAGAATTCGGACTTGTTCACATCCCTGAGACGCTCGGTGCGGTCGTTCTGACGTACAACTACCCGAGCCTCGGCGGAACCCTCAAGTTCAATGGGTCGGTTCTTGCGAAAATCTTCCTGAAGAATATCACCGCCTGGAACGATCCCGAGATAGCAGCACTCAACCCCGGACTAAACCTTGGGAGTCAGACAATCCTGACTGCCGCCAGATCGGACAGCTCTGGGACGACTTTCGTGTTCTCCGGCTACCTGAAGATCGCCAGCAGCACGTGGAGCCAGCTTAAGGGACAAGGCAAGACCATAAGCTGGCCTGAAGGCACCGTGCAGCTCTCAGGGAATGCTGGGGTGGCGGGATACGTCAAGACGAATTCGTTCTCGATTGGATATGTGGAACTGACCTATGCTGCTAGCAACCAGATGACTTTCGCCCAGATGAGAAATGCCGACGACACAGCCTTCGTGACTCCCTCCCTGGAGTCGACCGCTGCGGCCGCTGTGGCCAAGGCTTCGTCTCTGCCAGCGGGCGACGGCGATTGGTCAACTGTCAACATACTGAACCAGCCCGGGACGAACACCTACCCGATTGCGAGCTTCACGTACATACTGGTCTACAAGGAGCTTTACAACGACCAGACGAAGATGAACAAGACTGCGGCAAAGGACTTGCTCAAGTTCGTATGGTGGGCGGTCCATGACGGTGGCCAGCAGTACTCTGAATCTCTGTCGTACCCGACCCTGCCAGCAAGTGTTGTCACACTGGATGAGCAGACTCTCAGGTCGATAACGTACAACGGCAGTCCGTTGCTCTAGGCGACGGCAAGACGCTTTCGGTACAACTTCGCGGTGAATCAACTTCACTGAGGATTGACGCAAACCGCTTACGGGGGAAACGAATGGACATGAGACTCCGGGGCACGGGGATTAGGCCCAAGTCTGTCAGGGCGCTAGGCGGAGACTTCGGGTTCCATCTATTCGTAGGCATAGTAGCGTTTTCCGCTTTCATCCTCGTGTGGGTCCTCGTCGTGCAAATGTTGTACGGCGCCTATCCGTCGATGAAGGCCCTGGGTTTCAGGTTCCTGACCGACACCACTTGGGACTCAGGCAAGGGGCATTTCACGGTCATTCCTCTAGTCGTAGGAACACTCACGACTTCAGGGATCGCAATCCTGCTTGGCGTGCCAATCAGTATCGGAATAGCCATCTATCTGAGTGAGCTCTCGCCCGCCTGGGTAAGAGAGCCCCTGTCGTTTGTGATAGAGCTCCTCGCAGCCGTCCCGAGCGTCATCTACGGGCTGTGGGGCATCTACTTTCTTGCGCCAGTCCTATCGCACAACATCGACCCGATCCTTGTCTCATTGCTCGGCTGGACGCATCTCTTCCAGGGGACGGCGGGCGGCTTCAGCAAGCTTACAGCCGGGGTAATCCTCGCAATCATGATTATTCCGACCGTTGCATCGATTTCGAAAGAGGCGATGATGGCGGTCCCGAACTCTCAGAGGGAGGCAGCGCTCAGTTTGGGAGCCACCAGGTATCAGACCACGCGAATCGGGGTCCTCACTTATGCAAGGTCCGGAATTTTCGGCGCGGCCATCTTAGGTCTCGGAAGGGCGGTCGGTGAGACCATGGCGGTCGCGATGACCATCGGCAACTCCCCGAAGATATCCTGGAACCTGCTCGATCCGGGCACGACGATGGCATCCATGATTGCGAACAACTGGGGCGAGGACCTGGGAGACCCGTTCAGGCTATCCGTCCTCCTGCAAATAGGCGTTGTGCTGTTCGTTGTCGCTTTGCTGATCAACGTCTTTGCCAGACTTGTAATTGGAAAGGCGATGAAACCAGTCCAGAGCGGAGGTGCAGGCCTTTGAGCCTCGAAATAAGGACCTACAGAAGGCGAAGGTTTGTGAACCTCCTCGCCAGCGCCGCAGCGCTTTCGTGCGTTGTTTTGGCGCTGATACCTCTGGCCTCGATTCTGATCGAGGTCGCGATCAAGGGCTACGGGGCTCTCAGCTGGGGTTTCATCTCCAACCCAATCATTCCCGGCGGTGGAATAGGGAATGCCATCCTCGGGACACTGCAGCTTGTGTTCTATGCAAGCCTCATAGGTCTTCCCGTAGGGATACTGACGGGGATCTATGTCTCCGAGTTCGGAGACAACGTCTTTGGGAGAACAATCAGGTTCTTCAACGATGTGCTGGCCAACTTCCCGTCAATCATCATCGGCCTGCTTGCCTATTCGCTCTTCATAACCTATTTCGGATTCTCGATCCTCCTCGGAGCAATTGCCCTATCGATAATAATGATCCCAGTCGTGGCAAACACCACGGAAGAGGCGTTGAGGATGGTCCCCAACTCGCTCAGAGAGGCGTCTCTTGCCTTGGGGGTTCCGAGATGGAAGACGGTCCTTAAGGTCATGATCTCGAACAGCAAGGCCGGAGTAGTGACGGGAGCCCTCCTTGCAATTGCTAGAATCACTGGCGAGACTGCGCCAATCCTTGTCACCGCAAGATACAGCTACTATTGGGCACTGAGCCCGTCAGACCCGACCGCGTCTCTGCCGGTCGCCATCTGGTTCAATGCGCTTGATCAGTCGGCGACGGCGCAACAACAGGCCTGGGGCGCTGCCCTAGTATTGATAGTTCTCGTGCTATCTCTCAACATAGTGGTGCGTCTGCTCACGAGGAGAAACAGGTTCAGCAATAGCAACCAAATGGTGAAGAAATCATGGCTCAGAAAATCGAAACAGAGCGCCTGAATGCGTACTTCAGTGCCGTGCACGCGGTGAAAGACGTTGGTCTCAGCATACC
>JBASRQ010000142.1:0-4395 GCA_049273895.1 Thermoplasmata archaeon | reverse complement strand
ATAAAGGACATCATCGAGAAGCCCGAGGTACCCGAGACAAACACCATCAACGCGGGTGCGTACATACTCGAGCCGGAGATATTCGATGCAATAGCTGAGACGAAGAAGTCGACCAGAGGCGAGTTCGAAATCACCGATTCGTTCAAGATAATGATGCGAAAGAGCCACATCTACACTCATCTTCTCAAAGGCGAGTGGATCGATGTCGCCAGACCGTGGGACCTGCTCGAGGCGAACAGGATACTGATGGAGGACCTCAAGGCCGACATCGAGGGCGATGTGTCCGAGAAGGCTACCGTTATTGGCAGCATCCAGGTCGGAAAGGGCACCCGAGTCCTTCCCGGCAGCTACATCATCGGCCCCGCGATTATAGGCGAGGAGTGCGAGATCGGCCCCAATGCGTACATCCGCCCGAGCACTTCGATTGGCGATCACTGTAAGATTGGCGCAGCCGTCGAGATCAAGAACTCCATCATAATGAACAGGACCAATGTGCCACACCTGAGCTACGTCGGAGACAGCGTCATAGGAGAGAGGTGCAACTTCGGCGCGGGCACCAAGGTTGCGAACCTGAGGTTGGACGAGAAGGAAGTTCAGGTCGTAGTTGATGGAAGGAAGACTGGCTCTGGCCGGAGAAAGCTCGGTGTTATCATGGGTGATGACGTGAAGACGGGCATCAACGCCAGTATCGACGTCGGTTCTATTATCGGCGAAGGCACGATGATAGGCATGGGTGCGGTCGTCAGAGGAACCATTGCGCCCAAAAGCAGGATTTTCTGACGACTGCGCACAAATCCCAGTCATAGAGGTTTGCGCCTTCACGCGAGGAACACGCTACGTGTAGGCTGATTCCGTAAGAGAGGTTAATAAAGCCTCTTGCGCTCTGAATATGTGCTCGGTTTAATATCGAAGAAATGGATTGAGGCGATGCAATGGGCGGATCATGTAAGACTGCGCTCCTGGATCATTCTTCGCTGGAAGCAGCGTGGGAAAAGGTCGACCGACTCACGAAGAACAAACTCTGGGTGATGAACAACATCGGTGAGCTTCGGTCGAAGTATCCTGACAAGTACATAGCCTACGACGAGGGGAAGGTCTTGGCGTCAGCCGAGACGTCGAATGGTATTTTCCGGCTCCTTCGAAAGAAGAGGATTCCGGACGTCACGGTCGTGGCCGTTGAATTCGTCCCGAAAGAGCCCGTCATCTGGCTGTTGTGATGGGTGGGGCGGACCCATGCGCAAGTTTTCGGCAAAAGTGGCCAGCAAGGCAGAACTCAGTGGTGCCTTCATATTCCCTGCAATCATTGCTTTGCCGGACGCCGGAATATCTGGGCCAGTTGATTTCCTGTTGGACACTGGCTCTGCGAGAACGATTGTCGGTGAAGATGACCTCAAGAGACTCGGCTTGGACATCAACACGCTTCCGCGATCGTCGACACCCATCTCTGGTTGGGGCGGAACGACTGAAGCGTGTGTCATATCGAACTCTTGCATTTTCATGCGGGATTCTGAGGGGAATTCTGCGAACTTCGAGGCGCCAAACATCATCTCCGGGAAGAACCCACGGGACAGGAGAGCGAAGAAGGGAAGGGCGGGGGCCCGCATGGTTTCAATACCTAGCGTCATCGGTCGCGATTTTCTCAAGCTTCATGGTCTAGTCGTGCACATTGACGTTGGGAATCAAGACATCTTCATGTACATTCCTTGATTCCCCCTAGCCTCTTTACGAGTATGATATGTCGTGAAGAGTATAATCATATCATATCTATTCAAATAGTTAGTATGATATATTCTGACAATATGAATGAAATCATATTGGACGCTCTGCGGAAGCAACTCCTCACTCGTAGTGCACTCGAGGATCTGCCCGATGGAGTATGGAAAGGGGCTAGTGCCCTGAACACCTGGGGCACGAATGCGATCGAGGGAAACGCGCTCACATTGCGGGACGTCGAGAGGCTCATTCTCGAAGATCGTTCCGTGGGCAACCGATCTATGCGCGATGTCTTGGAAACCATCCAGCATGAGGTGGCCTTTCGCGATCTTCTTTCTCGAAGAAAGAAACCGATTGCGCTCCAGACTGTGCTGGAACTCCACGAGGAGGTGTTTCGAGGTGTCCTGTCTGATGCAGGTCAGTGGCGCCGTGTGAATGTCAGGATCGTTGGAACAAAGCACGTTCCACCTCGAATGGAGAAGGTTCTCTCCCTGATGCAAGAATGGATTGAAGAGTACAGCAGGAGAGATATGGTGGGGGAGTCCGTCTTCTTCCTCGCATCCTGGATGCATCATGAATTCGAATCTATCCATCCGTTGAGTGACGGCAATGGCCGTGTTGGTCGATTGTTGTTGAATCTGCATTTTGTCAAGCACAACTGGCCTCCAGTTCACATACTTCCATCTGACAGTAAGTCGTATCTATCTTGCCTGGAAATCGCTCATTCTGGCGACCTCGCAAGGTTGGAGGACTTCCTGAGGGTGAGGATGGGTCGCTCGCTTCTCGACCTGCTGAACCAGGTCGGGACCAAGGATGACGAGTTGAAACAGTTGAAATCATTCGCGCCGCTCAGCGGTTACTCGGCTCAGTACTTGTCGCTCCGGGCCGGGCAGGGACGGTTGCCCGCTCTCATGATCAAGGGTGATTGGTACACGAGTCAGAGGGCCCTCCAACTCTATCAGGGTGAGATTGGCAGAGGAATCCAGCTGTCAAGGAAGAGGCGCTGACACGTCTTGCATTCCCACAGGATAGGATGCCGAGCGGGTCATTCGGCCGGTCCTCTCAGAGCCCTCGCCATGGCATCGGCGAACTTCTGGGCCGCCCTCTGCGACATGTACACCCTGGCGCCCGCTGATGCTTTTCCGCGGCCTGGTTTGCCGCCAGTCGCGGTCATGAACTCAATGAACATGTCAGTCGGGGAGATTCGGGCGCCCTCCAGAGACTCCAAGGAAGGTCCGCAGTAATGCCTTATCGCGTGGTCCATGGCTTCCGTCCCATCCCTGTCGTCGATCATCGCATACGCGAGGAAGGTAAGTGCCATTAGCTTTCTTGAGGACGTGTTGGCCCTATAAATGGGTCTCCTGCGGTCGTTCGAGATGTTCTTCAAGATCCCCACTGCGACCAATGCTGAGACAGCCTTTCCCACGCTTGGTTCCGAAAGGCCAGTCAACTCCCTCAGATCCTTGGGACGGTAATCGGAGTGTGGATCTGCCACGATCTCCTGGAGCACCCTAAGCTGCGCCGTGTCTCCGAAGAGCCCTGAGAAGGGAAGGTCTGAGTTCCTCTCCCAATCCTTGGGAGGTTTTGGGGCGATTCTGTTCGTCACCTGTTCACCTGTCGGGTCTAGGCTTGACATAGCATGCATCCCTATTTATTCTTTCGTTTGTAGAAACTATTCTTTCATAACAATATGCTGGCCATGATGTGGAACCTCAATGAAAGATAGTGCAGCGAATGCCGTGGTCCGAGTTGCGCGATGTATTCAGTCGACCACCTTGAGCTCCCTCGGCTCGCCGCTGGCGTCATAGACGGCCCAACTTGTCCTGTCGAACGGGCTGCAGACGATGATGTGGATCCAGCCGAACTTCTGGAACAGCTGGACGTCTGCTCTGGACGGGTAGCAGACGCCTGAAGGATGAGAGTGGACGGTCCCGACGATTGTGAAATCGATCGGCAGGTTGTGGAACTGGAAGATCGCGTGCCTGTTTCCAGAGACCGTGCCAGGCAAGAGAATGAGCTCGTGGATGACGCCCTTCTCCGCCCTCAAAAGCGCCCCGAATTCCTCGGGGAACTGCGACTTCGACGCCTCCAAGATCATCTTCAGAGTCCGCTTCTTGATGCTGTGGATGTTCGCTCTGTTGTCCTTGAAGAAGTCAAACAGCGGCATTCAACACACCCTATTCGAGACCCGCCCTCGCTCTAACCGCTTCGATCAAGGCGGGCGCGTAGCTGACGCTCAGCACGATCTCCTCGACGTGCCGCTTCCTGATGAAGCCCCCCAGCTCGTGCTCGCCGTCGAGCTTCAGCTTCACCAGGCTTGAGAACGACGATGTGACGAACAAGGCCTTGCTGATCGGGAAGTATCTTACCCCCACGCCGACTCTGAGGCCTCCCCTGGGGACGGACGTCTGCTTCACCTCCATGATCCAGGCATATGGGATCGTGGTGTTGATCAGCCATCCCATCCTGATGCGTACGCCTTTCGCACCAGCAAGATGGTGCGTGAACATGGGCGGCACCAGAAAGAGCGCTGCGAGAATGCCGACGACAGGGCTTATGATGATCCACGCGTCCCTCCAGAGCCCGGGAGCATTCGTGTAGGCAGTATAGAAGAGCCACGTGGCGACCGCCTCGAAGACTATCGTCATGATGACGAACCAGTGCTTTGGATAGTCGATCCTC
>JBASRQ010000125.1:0-3733 GCA_049273895.1 Thermoplasmata archaeon | reverse complement strand
CTCTTCGGAGCAGATGTTCATCACATAAGCATTCAGGACCGGCGACGGCACCAGCATGAGGAATGATCTCGAGGTGTAAAGGAGCGCGACTACCAAGAGCACGGGCGAGTAAGGGATCAGGATCATGGGCACGCACGAGGCGATCTGGCAGACCGTTATGAGCGTGACGCTGCCCTTCAGATCGGCGAACTTCGGCACGACGAACCATCCGACGGCTATGACTGCGTTCGAGAGCGTGATTATGCTCGCGACCCAGTTGTCCGATGCTCCCAGACCTTCCTTGAATATGACCGGGAACCAGGGGATAACAAGGCCCGCGCCCGCTCCGATCAGAGCGTTCTGGAGGCAGTACATGAAGAGGATGCGCCTCATGCGCCTGTCGAAGTGAAGGCTGAGCTTCTCCGACTTCCTCTTAGTCTCAGTGACCTTGTAAACGAACAGGATCGGGACGAAAGCGCATATCGCGGTCGCGAGAAAGACATAGACGAACCCCGTGCTGAGCGCTGTGCCGTAGGTCCTCTCAAGGAACGGCGGCCCGAAGATGCCGAGGAAAGTGGCGATTGTCAGGCCGATCTGGTTGACAACGCCCTGGATTCCATAAAGGAACTTCATGTTTGTCGGCGTGGTCTTCGCCGCCAAGAGGGTCGTGAGCGATGGCCATTGGAGCGAGCCCCCGAGGCTCGTCAGGCCGTATGCGACTGTGAAAACGGTTATGTTCTTCTCAGTCAGGAATAGCAGCAGGCCTGTTGCCGTGCTCAATATGCCCACGAGGAACAGCTTCTTCCTGCCGAGGACGTCTGCAAGATAGCCGCCGAAGAGATAAGTGATTACGCCAACCGACGACCCGATGCCACCCATGAGGCCTATCTCTTCGGAACTGAATCCGCGCGCTGCCCAGTAGTAGATGAGGACGTACCAGAGAACCCCGCCCGTGATGCCCGTGAAGAACGACGCCTTGACGAGGTTTCTCTCCTCCTTGCCGCTTGTGGCATAGTACTTCGCAGTCGCACGAGCACCGTCTTGACCCGCTCGTGCGAAGCCCGCCAATATTCCGCCGGATTTCTCGTTCAGAGGGATACCCTCGGTGAGCTCCCGAACACGTGGTCTTTTATTAACATGGTGCAAGAACAACATCTGTTCAAGGCTATCTTTATCCAATAGGATTTGCTACCGCCTTCTGATGGCACTGAGCTGGGAAGGATTGATCAAACTTTTCAATGGCGTCTTCCCGGAAGGAACGCCTCGCAGGAAACTGTTGACGATCATTTCGATCATCCTGCTGTTCGAGGGCATATCAGTGATGCTTCTGTTCTCGAAGGCCGGATTGGCAGCAGGGATCTTCTCATTGGCTTTGGGTACTTTTCTTCTCCTACTGCTGAATCCCGGCAAGAGCAAGAAGATTGAGCCAGCTCCTGCAATAGCCTCAAGGGAAGCTCGAGGGGACCCAATTGGCCTGAGAGTGGTTGATGCGGTCGTCAAGACCATCGACAATGACTACATAGTGATGGCTACTGGAGCTGCAATCATCATCCTCGTTGTCATCTGGAACGTATTCTTCTCTGCGAATCCAAAGTTCGGGGACTATGACACACTCACAATGATCTTTGGGGGAATGATACTTGTCTATCCGCTGATTGTTCCCAAGTTCAGGGTAGAGGCCGCGTTCTCACTTCTCTTCATCGGATTGGTTGTGTTGTTTCTGGTGGTCCCGCAGGTCTTCATGTCAACCAATTCCGAACGAGGATCCGCTGTAGGAAACTGGTATGTGCACTACATGCTGGCGGCTCCATTTTCACACATACTGGATTTGATTGGGATTCAATCCAGCTCGACCGGTAACGTGGTGGTGATACAGTTTCATGATGGCAGTGTGCAGGCTCTCGGCATTTCTGCGTATTGCGCTGGGTTGTACTCATTCTCGATCTTCCTGGCGGCTTTCTTCTCATTCATACTGGTTTTCGAGAGGCTTCCTCCGAAGGTCCTTGCCGGTGTGCTCGCACTGGGATTGATCATCGCTTATCTGGGAAATCTCTTCAGAATGGTGATTATCGGAGTCGTTGGCTACTACAGGGGACTCGACGCGCTGCTATGGACGCACGAGAATGTAGGCTGGGTGCTCTTCTTGGGATGGTCCGCTGTCTTCTGGTACCTCGTGATCAGGTTTGCGGACAAGCGAGGCGTATCAGCAGGAGTCAAGACTCAGTGAGCCTGTATCGGGGCCTGCCGTGTTCTTAATATCACCGATTTCATATGACACATGCTGGACAAGATGAGTAGAGTATTCCTCTTCCGCGGCAGTCACCCGATGTACGAGACCCTTGTCAGATGTCCGCCAGAAGGTATTGAGTATTTCCCGAAGAAGAAGAGCTCCGAACGCGACCAGTACACACTCTACAATCCTGGTCAGTCTGCTGTGAGGAGGATTGTCGATGGGGCGTTCGAGGTCCTTCGGGCGCCGAGGTGCGTGCCTGTTGTGAGGAAATACGACCTCGTACACTCGTCGCGCGGTTTTCTGGTTCTTGGTAGAAACAAATTCGTGGTCGACATCGAACATGTCGATTCCTTCGCGGGCATGCGCCATGAGCGGATGAGTTCTCCTCAGCTGAGGAGACTAATCGAGAAGGGTCTGATCTCGAACAGGTGTGCAGCCATACTACCACATTGTACTGCGGCGAGAAGAACAATCTCGCTCGTGACATCAGATAGCAGGATTCTTGAGAAGGCCACGGTCATATATCCCTCGGTATTCCCTGCACCGGCTCGATTGGCAAGACCTGACGACTCGTCTCCATCCGTCTTGTTCATGGGGGAGTACTACTGGAAAGGTGGCAGGGAAGTGATTCAGGTATGCGAGAGGCTAGCAAAGAGGCTCGACTTCAGACTGGTGTATATCTCTCTAAGGGTTCATCCTCCGACGGATGTGATTACCAAGGCAAAGGAGTCATTCAACTTCGAATACCATGAGGGGCCGGTATCTCGAGCGGAGCTCTTCAGCCGGGTCTATCCCTTGACAGACATCTTCGTCATGCCCACGTATTTCGACTCATTCGGCTATGCCTTCTTGGAGGCCATGTCCTATGGAATCCCTTGTGTCGGAACGGACATCTTCGCGGTCCCCGAGATCATCGAAAACGAGGTCACAGGTCTTCTTGTGAAGCCCCATCTGTCCTACTACGACGACAGGGGTATCGCGCATCCTGAGCTCCCGGTCGAGTCGGCTGATTCTTCGTCGACTGTTGAGGGGCTCTGCAAAACCCTAGACCGTCTTCTCAGCTCAAAGAGTCTGAGAATTCGGATGGGGTCCGAGTCTATCCGGTCGGTGGAAGAAGGGAAGTTTTCGATTCGCGCCAGGAACATTGCGTTGAAAGAAGTGTATGGGAGATGCATGTCCAGTTGAGCTCCGGGCGCGCCGAGGTGGATTAATACATGCTATACAATCAGTCCTAGTGCTTTCCAGGGATGATGGCGATTGAGCAGAGTCCCCCGCAACACCGTATTGCTGCTGCTGCTTGCTCTCATTCTGTTATCTGTTGCTGTCAGGTATCCGCTGGTCGAGCACGAACGCTATCAGACGGACTCCTACTACATACACTATTTGTCCAAGACGATAGCCGATGATGGATATGCGAAATGGACGTTTAATTCTCTATCCTACATTGGGTATTACCCGTTCTCTTACCCTGCTGGTGTTCCTTTTCTCATATCAGAGTTGTCATCGGCCACCGGAGTCAGT
>JBASRQ010000118.1:0-8607 GCA_049273895.1 Thermoplasmata archaeon | reverse complement strand
ATCCCTCCGACACGACTGTGCCCGCAACCCTGAGAACATCCTCGTCCTTGAGCCTGAGCTCGTACGCCCTAAACCTCCTGAGGAATTCGATGCCCAACTCTGTCAGCCTGCTGCCCTTGCTGGTCGATACGACGAGGCTGGCGTCCGTCTTCTCCTCGATCTCTCTGACGTACTTATGCAGAACAGGGGTCGAGACGCCTATGGACTCCGCAGCTTTCTTCATGCTGCCTCTCTCGTGCAATGCGGCAAGAGCTTCCATCTGCCTGTGAGTGATCTCCTGGCCCTCCGACACGAAGACGACTCTTGGCCTGGCGTCCAACTCAGCTCATCTCCTCTTCTTGAGACCGTAAGTGCTGAGCAGGAGCATAACACATGCGAATATGATCAGCACGCCCAGCTGGAACCAGATGCGCTCGATGCCCCAGCCCCGGATCATGACCGACCGCATGCTGTCCACAGCGTATGTCAGAGGGATGAAACTAGATATCGGCCTCAGCAGGGTCGGGACCGCTTCGATTGGCCAGAACACCCCTGACAGCAGTATCGACGGGAACAGGATGATCGGCAGGAACTGTATCGCCTGGAATTCGTTCTTCGCGACCGAGGACAGCAGGAATCCGAGGCCCTGCATGCCCATGCCGAACACGAAAATGATGAGCAGTGCAGTGAGCGGATTGCCGACTATCTGTATCTGGAATAGGAGCACGGCCGCAACGATGATCACCGTCGATTGTATCAGACCCACGAACCCGAACGCGAGCGCGTATCCTGAGACGATCTCGCCCTCCGTCACGGGCGTGCTGAGGAGCCTGTCGAGCGTGGACGTGCTTCTCTCGTGCACGAACGAGATGATCGAGAGCATGAACGTGACCATCATCGCAGCGAGGCCCATGACTCCAGGCGCGAAGAAGTCGATGAACCGCGCGTCCTTGCCATAGACCAGATCAGGTGCGACCGTGATTGGACTGGCGAAGCTTCCAGATCCGAGAACAGACCTCACCGCGGTTTGCAGCTCATTGTTCACGGCGCTTACAATGTTCGGATTGGTGCCGTCGATGATGAGGTCTATCTTCGCAGGCGGTCCGCCCGTTACAGATGCAGCCTTCGCGAGATCTGTGGAAAAACTCTGATTGAATATGATGGCCGCCCAGATGTGCGCATCCTGGATCTTCTCTCGAGATATGCTCACTGGATCCAGACCATAAATTGAGACATCCATCAGGTTGTAGGTCTTCACTATGTGCAGAATATCGCGAGTCTGAATGTTCGCGATGATCTCAGAAGCCACAGACTGATTGGCGAAACCCTGGTCGAGGTTCACGACATACACGTTGACATTCTTCACATTGCCCCCGAAGGTGTATCCGAAAATCGTGATCATCAAGAGGGGCATGAGCACGAGAAACCCGACCGTTCGCTTGTCGTGTTTGAGGGACCGAAGGTTCTTCTTGGCGACTGCAAGAATCCTTTCGAGCTTCACGATCCCACCTTCCTCGCCATCGTCATGAAGGCCGACTCGAGGTCCGAGGTCGAGGTAGCTGCCATGAGCTCCCTCGGTGTACCTTCACCAATCAGCCTTCCCAGCCTCATCATGCCTACGACATCGCACTTTATCGCCTCGTCCATGTAGTGCGTCGTCAGGATGACGGTCTTGCCCTTCGCCTTGAGGTCATGGAAGTGGTTCCAGAAGCCAACCCTTAACTCTGGATCGACCCCGACCGTGGGTTCGTCCAGGAAGACCACTTCCGGATCATGGACAAGGGCGCATGCGAGCGAGACCCTGTGTCTCATCCCGCCGCTCAATTGCGAGACGAGGCTGTCTCTCCGATCCAGAAGGTCGATGACGGTCAGCAGCTCTTTCTCCCTTCTCTCAAATGCATGGCTGTCCATGCTGTAGAGCTCCGAGAACAGCTCTAGATTCTCATGGATCGTCAGGTCAGTGTAGATTGCCATCTCCTGGGGCATGTAGCCGATCCTGGCGATGTTCTGGTGGATCGGGACTTTCTCGCCGAGGACATAGGCCTTGCCCGAGGTTGCTCTCAGGAGGCCGACGAGCATCTTGATGGTCGTTGTCTTTCCCGACCCGTTCGGTCCTATCATGCCATAGAGAAGTCCATGACCGATCTTGAGGTCAAGATCGTCCACGGCAACCAAATCCTCGAACTCCTTCCGCAGCTTGTGCACGTGTATCGCGTCTTTCTCTCCTTCGAGCGATCTCGGATTCTTCGTCTTCGCCTTACTGACCTCGCTCACTTGCATCCTCTCCCGCGGTACGGAACCCTCGAGGAAATCGCGCTAGAATGTCACTTCGCGGGAAGGCAAATGGCATGTCAGCCGTTAAATACCATTCTGAACATTAACTTCCGGTTCTGAATGCATTCAGGAAAATACATCATCAAGCTCTGCTTGCTGGGCGAGGGCGCCGTGGGCAAGACGAGCCTTGTCCGGAGGTACGTGTTCGATGTTTTCGATGACAAGTACCTCATGTCCTTCGGGACGAAGGTCACCAAGAAATCACTCAAGGTCGGCGATGCGGACCTCGACCTGATGATCTGGGACATCCTTGGTCAGAAGTCCCAAGAGGTCCTTCACGCAGCCTATTACAGAGGAGCTGCGGGAGCCCTTGCGGTCTGTGACTACACACGCCCCGAGACCTTAGAGAATCTGAAATCATGGCTCGGGAGCTTCAGGTCAGTCGTCGGCAACATGCCTGTGATAATCCTAGGGAACAAGTCGGACCTGGAGAAGAAGTTCACGCTCGCCGAGCTCGAAACCTTCGGGGCGTCCGTCGGATGCCCTGTCATGGAGACGAGCGCGAAGACCGGCCTTAACGTCGAACACGCATTCAACGAGATCGGCAAGAGGCTGATGGAGGCTGTCTGATGCGCGCTCTGCCTTTCTTCGTGATGCCCGGTATCGCTCTCGCCCATCTCCGGGAAGAGCTCGAGATCGTCGAGGGAGACCAGAGGGCCAGACTCATGCTGTACAGGTACGGCCAGAGGTGTGGCCGAGCGCTCGTCAGCAGCTTCGGCCTTTCGTGCGCCGACCTGACGGAGGTCAAGTCTATCATCGAGCCCATCTGGATGGAGGCTGGCCTCAGCCGATTGAGGATCGAGTCCATCGAGCCGAGTGAGATGATCGTCAACCTGGAGGAGTCTGTGGAGTCCAAAGAGGGCAACTCCTGCGACTTTGGCCGGGGATATCTCTCCGGCATAGTCTCAGAACTGACTGGCAAGCGGTTCGAAGTTGACGAGGTCGAATGCGTCAGCAAAGGGTACATCGCCTGCGTCATGCAGGTCTATGAGGTGGTGGATGTCCTGAGGCCGAGCAGGCATCTGGAACCCGAGTCCATGAGAAAATACAGCCTCGATCGAGGCTACTCCTACCTGATTAAGGAGGAGATTCCGGACCAGGCCTTCGACATATTCGTCGACGCGTACAAGCACGGCGTGCCCTGTCTCTGCGTCACCAGAGAGTATCCTGAGAAGATCAAGGACCGCCACGATCTGAAAGGCGTGCCTTTCCTCTGGCTCTCGATGGACCAGGAGAAGAACTACTCCAGGGATCCGTCGAACATAGCGTTATTGTATTCCGATATGAAGACATTCATCAGCGAGAACAAGAACTGCATGGTCCTTCTCTCGGGCCTCGAGTATCTGATATCGCAGAACGGGTTCGCGAAGGTGCTCAAGCTGCTACAGCACATCAACGACAAGATAGCGGTGAGCGATTCCGTGTTGCTGGCATCTTTCAGCCCTCTCACCCTCCCCGAGGGGGACCTCAAGATGCTCGAAAAGGAGATGCGCTCGTTCTAGGCCGTTTCGCAAGGTGATAGGACTGAAGTATGGTGTGATCGTCTGCCCGAGATGCGGTATGGCAAAGGGCATCGAGTCGAACAAGAAAACCACGACCTGTCAGTGCGGTCGCGAGATCGTCATGTCGCGGACGAGGCTGATGTTTCTCACGGACTCGCCCATGGAACTCGCCGATTCTGTCGCGAAGGCCAACGCGTCGCTGAGAGGCGGGGAGCAGGTTCTCACCGAGAAGAAAGTCCGCAGGAAGGACCCGTACTTCAAGATCGCCGAGAAAGCGAAGCCCATCAAGGAACCGCTTGAGAGAATGCGAATGATTGCGCGAGAGCTCTCAGAGTTGAAGTCCGAGTTCAGCTACGAAGATGTCAAGAAGGTCGCTGCAATCCTGGGAAAGGACACCCCCGAGGACATAATCGTGCGCTTGCAGGAGCACAACCTGATCTATGAGACTGGCGAGGGCACGTACAGGGCAGTCTAGCCGCGTTCCCAGGAACTACTTCTTTTGTGTCAGACGTTTGGCGTCCCTTATCAGCGCGGGGAAGGAGATCCTATGAACTTTCTGGTACTCGTACGCGACGACCCCCGCCGCCGCCCCGAGACCAATCAGGTTGAACGGCGGCTGGATGAGCTCAATTATGAAGAACGATTCGTAGAAGAGGCTGAAGATGACATGCACGAGGAAGGCCTCCGCGAAGTAACCCTTCGTATCTCCTCTGGCAACGCCGATCCCTATGAGCGCCGTTGTGGAACCGTGGAGCAATACGAACATCAATCCGAGGATGCAGGCGGCGACTATTTCCAGGGCCTCTGGATTGGTCGCATCCAGCAAGAACACGTAGACTGTCGCGAACGTGAAGGTGGAACTGATCCCTAGCCCCATCGAGAGGCCGTAGAACCCTGTGTCGATCTTACGCTGGAACCTCGGGAAGTTCAATATCACGAGTTTCATCAGCTCTTCCATGGCCGCTAATCCTAGGATGATAGCGAGCAGCGTCTCGGGGACGGCTATTGTCGCCACCCAGTTCTCGAATGCGAATATCACCATCCCGAGCACCACGCCGAGTGCGAAAAACGCGAACAGTTTACGGTCGTCGAAGTATGGCTTCTCTACCGTCGGGAAAGTGTAATTCCTCAGCGAATAGTACATCAGAGCCATCGCAGGCCCGAACCCCGCTGCGGCGGCCGCTATCTGAAGGAAGTCTACCATGCTGACTCGCTCGTATCCTTACCTCCGATATAAGGCTGTCTTGTGATAACTTTATCAGACGGTTCAGTAATGTCACTGAATGAGGAAGAGAATATGGCTAAATGCGCTAGATGCGGGAAAGCGATGGGGAGCGCAAAGGAATGCCCTTACTGTGGAGCAGGCCCGAGTCAGAGCGTCCTCAACAGAGGCGTCGACAAGATAGCTAGGGCGACCGGGACGGTCCTCGAGAAGGGCATCAATGTGACGGACAAGGTCGTTCAGGAGGCCAAGCCAGTCGTGAAGACAGTTCTCCACGAAGGCAAGAGGGGCCTGTGGAAAGCCAAGTCCGAGACGCTCAAGATCGCGAAGTCGCTGAAGGAAGAGGGCAAGTAGTCAGCGCCTGTTTTTCCTCTCGATTGGCCGGTCCTTTTGGGAGACCTCGCCGGCGAGCTTGTCGAAGTAGTGCGCTATGACGCAGCTTTCAGCGCACTTGCCGCACAGGTTGCACCTGCTCTCATCAATTGTGATGCGATCGTCCAACTTGATCGCTTCTGTTGGGCAAGCTCTCATGCAGATGCCGCACTTCGTGCACATATTCGCCCGAAGCACAGCTCTCGCGACCTTGTCAAAGTATTCGGAAGCATCCTTCGGCATCTCGCCGACTGCAGATATCTGGCCTCCCGCGAACACCTTTGCTTTTGCCCTCTTCGAGTCGACCATCGCGACTCCGAAGTCCTCGACGAGTTTGACATCGCCGACGGTTTTCAGGAGTTCAGCAATCTGCCTCAGCCCCTCAGACTCGGGCATGCTGAGAATCGCCTCTACCGAGTAGCCGCCCGCGGCGCAAGGGCTCACGCCCTTGGTGACATGGATAGCAAGGGTATCAGCCCTCTTCGGTTTCGCTTCTATCATCAGCCGCTCGGCGAGTGAGCGCATCTTCGGGGGCAGCTGCTTCCAGCGCCAAAAACCGTATTTGACGAACTCCCTTGGCAGCTTGTTCTCTTCAGCCCACGCGTTGAGCTTCTGCTCCCAAGCCTTCGCGAGCTCTGGGCTCAGGCGTGAGATCTCTGCGCATTCGCTCGCAAGCGAAGAGGGGCACATCCAGCATCCGACACGCTCGATGTCCTCGTCGTAGAGCTTGTTATATGGCAGCTCCCGCCAAATTATGTAGAGCCAGACGTCGAGAGCTGTCCAATCTCTTATCGGATTCACTATCGTCTGGCCAGGGACGAACGGATTCTCCTGGACCAGTTCAGTGTACGCGCGTGTGAAGGATTCCAGCCGCCTGTTTCCCTCGACTGTAAGAGTGCCTTGAGGGAACTCTTCCTCGATCACTTTCGAAGCGGGCGCGAGCTTGCAGACTTTGCAGCACCAGCGGAAATCCTTGGCCGGAGGCCCGAATGCGGGGAAGTTCTCATCGAACGCCTCTCCGGCTGGGGCGGTCAACAACCTAACGCCCCTACCGGCCACGAGCCCACGGACATACTCTCTTGTCTGCGGGTGCTCAAGGCCAGTATCGACGAAGATCGCGGTGAAGTCCTTCGTGATGTTGGAGACAAGGTCGAGCACCACCAGGCTGTCCTTTCCACCGCTGAAGGACACCGTGAGCGGGAGTTTGTTCGGCTCAAGGACCTGTTTGAGTTCGTGCTCCGCCTTTGCACGCTTCGCATTGAGGTGAGGTAGATTCGCTTTGATGATGTCCTTGGTCCAAGCCTTCCTTCCAGGACCTAGAGGTCCTGCTTGCGAGAAGTCCCTGACCTTCACTCCTTTTTCAGAGGACTTCATCTCGCCTGCGTTCACCTTGGCCGAGCCGCATCCGATGAACTTGCCCATCTCGATGACCACTTCATCGCCCGCCATAATGCTGGGATCCACAGACGCGATGGTCTCCCTCGGCAGGTAGTTGCCCTTCATGTGTCCTTCCGCCTTCCTGAGCCTGATGAGCTTTTTCGGGCCCAGGCGCACGAGCATGCGTGCGCCGTCGATCCTGAGCATGAGCGAATAATCCTGCTTCTCGAGGTCGTATGTGAGAAGGGCGATCTTGCGGCCGTTGATTATGATCTCATCGGCCCGGTCCTCTCCCGAGGTCTTGTTCAGCACGACTATGTCAGGTACCAACTGCTGGACCCCGAACTGCTTGAGGAAGAGATACCGCAGTCTTCGCTTCGTCCCTTCCAAGGCGAGCCGAACATCGCCGGGAGGAGAGAGATCGATCGCATGTCCGTTCTGCCCGCACCTTCCACAAGTTTTGCCCAGTAGCGGGACATTGCAGCTGTCACACCAGTGAAGCACGTTCGGAGCTTGGTGGAACCTTCTGTTCACGGGCCGAAGCTATGCTTCAAGCATCTAAAGAACTTATGTTACGGACAAGCCGCGAAAGATCTGGACCTGGCGAGGTTCTACTTGCTGCCAGCCTTCTCCTCGCTCGGCTTTTCGCAAGCTTTCTCGGGCATGCAGCCCTGAGTCTCCCCGAATGCCGGATACCTCAGATGAGCAATGATATTACCCTCCCAATCGAACATCTTGCCGGGGTTCATGATGTTCTTCGGGTCCAAGGCCTTCTTGATCCTCCTCATCGTCTCGAGTGAGTCGGCGCGCTCTTTCTTCATGTACGGAGCCTTCGTGATCGACACGCCGTGCTCGCCGGTGACGGTACCCCCGAGCTCCAGGACCTTGTCATAGATCTGGCCTACGGCCTTCTCGCCCCTTCTCCAGCTGTCGTCTGAGCCAGGCTCGACGAGCATCTTGGTGTGGAGGTTGCCGTCTGCAGAATGGCCGTAGGTCCCGACAATCACTCCGTTCTGCTCCGCTATCTTCTGGAAGGCCACGACGGCTTGTGGGATCTTGGATATCGGGACAGACATGTCGTCTGCGAGCGCCACGGATACGAACTTCTCGCCGTACCTGCTCAGCGATGGCATGATCGCCTTCCTCGCGTATGTCCAGTAGTCGATCTTCTTCTTGTCCCTGGAGGCTTCCGTCGAGACCGCCCCGCTCTGCTTCGCGATCTCCTCGACGATCTTCAGCTCGTCTTCGACCGCCACTGGATGGCCATCGACCTCTATCATGCATATCGCGGCGGCGTCAGGAAGGCCGATGTTCATGCACTTGTTCACAGCCTTGATGCAGACGGAGTCCATGAGCTCGATCGCAGAGGGCATCAATGGCTTCGCGATAATGTTCGACACGCACTTGCCAGCGTCCTCGAGCGAATTGAATGCTGCGAGAGTCATCGCGGAGGCTTTCGGTTTGAATGCAAGCTTGAGCGTGATCTCTGTGACGATGCCCAGAGTGCCTTCGCTGCCGACCATCAGCCTGTCGATCTGGTAGCCAGATGAGTTCTTCAGCGTCCTGGTGCCAGTGTGGATGATTTCACCAGTCGGCACCACAACTTCGAGTCCGAGAACGTAGTCCCTAGTCGCGCCGTACTTGATGGCCCGCATCCCAGAGGCATTGGTGACGACCATTCCTCCGATCGTGCATGCCTCTCCACTCCCTGGCGTGGTCGGAAACCAGAACCCCTTCTTGCCCAGGACCGCGTTGAGCTTGTCGTAGACGACCCCGGGCTCCACGACGCAGTACAGATCCTCAACTCTGACTTCCTTGATC
>JBASRQ010000111.1:0-11267 GCA_049273895.1 Thermoplasmata archaeon | reverse complement strand
GTGGACGCAGAGTACTTCTTCGGTGAGATGGTCCAGGGCTCTGTCAAGATGAATGCGAGTGTGTACTACGGCGTCTGGACGAGCGTATTCAAGTCCTCGGGCGACCTCACTCTCGGCCAATATCAGTTCTCTATTCCTCCGATACAATACGCCGTGGGCATCCCCGAGGCCCAGGGAAACGGCTATCTTCAGATCAATGTGAGCGTGACGGATACTGGAGGCCATACCGAGACGCGGTCCAAAGTGGTGGCCATCGCCCCACAATCCCTGGCGATAACCGTTCTCACCGACACCTGCGTGACCGGCCAGTACTCCACGTTCAAAGTGATCGTGCGCACGCCCGACGGAAAACCCGTCAACAACACAACCATCTTCCCGAGACTGATAGATGTCAACAGTCTTGGTACCAACCTCCCACCTGTCGTCACCGACTCTCGGGGAATTGCTTCCGTGACCTTCCTGTACGAGGGTCAGAAGACAGCGGGCTTCACTGCCGGCTCCTCGTACAGCTACGACAACTACGTCTCTGTACCTCTCGGAGATGGATCCGGAGTCAAGGTGATTACGGACAAACCCTCGTACGGCATAGGAGACCTCGGCAAATTCGAGATTGTGTACTCGGGCAAATCACTGACGTCCAACGTCTACTACGACGTCGTATCCAGGGGGTTCGTAATCGATCGGGGAGTCGCTCAGCTGTCGAATGGCGAGGCGAGGCTTGACGTTCAAATGGTTGCCGAGATGGAGCCTTTCGCCCAGGTTAGAGTATACAAGATCGAGTCAAACATGACTGTTGTCCGAGACTCTGTGACGTTCAGCGTCGGATCTGGGTCAGATCTCTCGGTGCAGGTGACCGCCGACAACAGCTCGTACTACCCAAGGGACACGGTCGGAATCAGCTTCAAAACAGCTACCGGAGGGCAACCGATCGTGGCCGCTCTTGGAATCTCCATTGTCGACGAAGCTGTCTTCGAGCTCAGCTCGATGTTCACGGGATTCGAGGCGATCGTGTTCGGGCTCGACGAGCAGTTCGTGCAACCCCAGTACCAGATACTCAGCTATGTCTACGCTGGAGCGGCTTCGCTTCCCAGCGTGGGTGACGAGGTCGTGCCTGAGCTTGACACCGGCAGAATGGAAGGCACGTGGGCGGCCAACAAGGCAGATGCGGCCGAGCTCAAGGAATCAGCCATACAGTCCTACTGGATCTCTCTGTACCTCATAGCCGGCATTGGCCTCATCGGCCTTTGTGCATGGGGTGTTCGAAGAGGGCGATCCGCACTCCTCGTGATTGCCTTGATTCTGATCGTACCAACGCTCATGCTGACTGCACTGCAATCGCTGGTCTTCGGCTACGGCGGGACCAGCTCCCAGCAACAGCCGGTGCTCATTCCCAAAGGAGCGGGGCCCGCACTCAACGATCGGGAATTCTTTGGGCTGTCCGAAAGGGTAATCAACGAGAAACCGGCCGAAAACACACAAGGGGGCGGGTCAGCGGGTGCTACGAGGCCGATGGTCATCAGGAACTATTTCCCTGAGACCTGGTACTGGAACCCGTGCCTGGTGACTGGAAATGACGGGGTGGCTAACATCTCGCTCCAGGCCCCTGACTCAATAACGAGCTGGAAGGTCGATGTAATCGCATCCACCCTTGACGGGCTGGTCGGTTCTGGCAACGGATCAGTCAAAGTTTTCCAACCGTTCTTCATCGATCCCGACATTCCTGTTTCCGTCATCAGAGGTGACATGTTCCCGATGAAGGTTCAGGTCTACAATTATCTCGACAAGGGTCAGACCGTGAACGTGACATTAGTGCAGGAGCCGTGGTTCACGCTTCATTCGAATGCGAGCCAGCATTTGTACCTCCCGTCTGGCTCCGTCTCATATGTGGAATTCACAATTGAGGCCAGCATGGTGGGATGGCGCACGATCACGCTTCAGGCCTCTGCTGGCAATGCATCTGACGTGATAGTGAAGCCGATGAGGATTGTGCCTGACGGCACCAAGAAGGAGACCTTGGTCAACGGACAGATCGAGAACGGAACTGCAACGAAGACCCTCTTGCTTGATCCCTCAAGGATCGAGGGGAGCGAGAACGCGTGGGTGAAGCTACAGGGTGGGATGGAAGCGGTCCTGCTCGAGGGCGTCGACGCATTCATACAGTTCGTGACCGGCTGCGGTGAACAGTCGCTGTCCACGCTGTCGATAGACATCCTAGCGTATGACACTGTGAGGCAGATGAACACAGCGCCCGAGAAATTGTTCTCCTACGAGAGCATCGTGAACCAGGGCATACAGCATGAACTGATGTACCTGACAGATGCGAACAACGGGAAAGGCAGAGGCATCGTCTGGTTCCCCGGCGATCAGGATGTCCACCCGTGGCTCACCTCATGGGGACTGATCGCATTCCAGGACGCAGTCAACGCCGGATTCGGCCTTGACGACAAGGTCATCGCCGATATGCAGTCCTGGCTGATGTCGATCCAGGGATCCGACGGTTCCTGGAAGTTCCCGGACTGGGGCATCTACGAGTTCAACAACCCGATTCTGAAGGCGAAGACCATATCGTCCACCGCATACATCGCACGCGCGCTCCTATACTCGGGCATCCCTGGCTCCAACGGACACGTCACCGATGCAATCAACTACATCGAGAAGCATGTGAACGAGGTCTGGAACGACTCGTACAGCCTAGCCCTGTCGCTGCTGGTACTTCACGATGGCGGAGTGCCCGTGTCCGTGACGGCCAACATCGCGCAAAGGCTGGATTCGCTCAAGCACGTTGAGAACGGCACATGCTACTGGTCGTCCGACACAAACCTCATATCCGACTCCGGCTGGGGAGCAGGGGTCGGAGCCATGGACATGTGGGGAGGGTATTCATCATCAAGAGTGATCGAGACCACGGGCTACGCCGCAATGGCCCTCTTCGGAGAAGGGGGTTTCGGATTCTCAGTCGAAGGCGCAATCAAGTACCTGCTGGATCACAGGCAGAGCCTCGGCGGATGGTACTCAACGCAGGATACGATAGTCGCATTCCAGACTCTGAAGAGGATCGCAAGCGGGAGCACCATCGAGCAAGTCGTGGCGAAGGTCCTCGTCGAAGGCGCGGAGATTTTCTCAGTGGATATGGGCGCATTCAACCGCGATGTGACGTACTACGTGGACCTCAGGCCCTACCTTAACGCCACGACGAATGTATCAGTCGCCTGCGCGGGGAAGGGGACGCTGCTGTACTCCATCTACCTCGTGCAGTATGTGCCTTGGCCGGCGGAGGCACCGACATCGCCATACCTGACATTGAGGGTCATCTACGATGCGACCCACATACAGCTCGACGACACTGTAACTGCTCACGTGTACCTGCTTTACAGTGGTCCAGCGCCCGCACTCAAGATGATATTGGTCGATCTGAGGGCGCCCATGGGACTATCGTTTGTGCTCTCCCAGTTCGACTCGCTCAAGGCGGCCGGGAATATCTCGTCGTACGACTCGAACGACAGACAGGTCGTCGTCTACCTCACCGATGTGCAGTCAGGGAAGGCTGTCGAGTTCAACTACGCCCTGGTGCCACTCATGCCCATCAAGAGCACTGTCCAGGACATCTGCGCATGGGACATGTATGATCCTAACGCCATGCGAGCTGAGACACTCCCGGTCCAGTTCGAGGTGTCATGATTAGGACCGACCCGTGCTCAAAAAGGTTAATTCCTCGCCCCTCTATCCTCTGGCTGCCAAGGGGGTGTGGAGGATACGGGTGACGCGAAGGGTTTGCTCAAACTAACGGTGAAGGAGAAACTTCTCCTTCAGCTGGGAGAGCACTCCTGCGACCCGGACAGGGGAGAGTTCCCCGTCGAACTGACACAGAAAGGCCTCTCCGAGGGCATCGGGGTCAGAAGAAGCCATGTCGCTGTGTCACTGCAGGGTCTTGTCGAGGACGACCTGGTGTACGTCCAGAAGGCGCGGATAGAAGGCGAGAAGCGGAGGCAGAACTCGTACGCTCTCACACCTTCTGGTTGCGAGAAGGCCAAGGAGCTCAGGGCGAAGGTTCTGGCCGTCGAAGCTGATTTCGAGATGCCCGAGGGCGTGAGGCGCACGACTGCTGGGGAGTTCTTGAAGGTCTCAAGGGCAGGCCTGATCTCGACAACGAATCAACTGGAACTGGGGAGCATCGTTCGGGACGAGATAACGATTGTCACGAAGCCTCAGAAGAAGCTCATCTCAGTGTACTGTCCAACCTGCAAGAGAGAGATGGAGGTCGAGAACACATATGCAGACGAGGAGGTCGGCTTTGACTGCCCCGGCTGCGGAAGGCCATATCGAATCGCGCCAGCCGAAAGAATTGTTGCCCGTCCCGCCTCGAATCGTTCGCCTCCGCTCTTGTTCCCAGTCTCGACACTCTTCATCCTGATCGGCGGATACATCGCGTTCCGAGCGGGATTCAATTCCGCCACTGGAGGGCTCATCGTCGCCTCGGTTGTGATACTTCTCATTCTCGCGTCCTATCTCGCATCCACAATGGATTGGAGAGCTCTCATGGGACAGAGAGCAGTGGCCGGAGCCAAGGTCTTGACCGTGTCCATCATCTTCGGGGTCACGTTTGTGCTACTGTGGAACGTGGCCATCATCGAAATCGACTTCGTTCAAGAGCTTGGCTGGTTCTCAGGTCTCGTGCTCGTGATCATAGTCGGCTACGTGGGAATGGCGATGGTGTCCCCTGAGTCGAAAGGAGAGTACCTGCTCGCGATAGGCCTCCTCGCGACGCTCGTCGCTGCGTCGCTGATCTATGTCGGAGGCTTCGAGGGGCTGACGGTTGCCTCGGCCCCCTTCCTGGGAGTGCTCGGGGTAGCGCTCATCGCCTTGTCGACGCTGAACGTCATGGACAGGAACCTGATGTTCCTCGCAGCCATCCTCTCTGCTGGAATCTTCGTTGTGACCATCTCGCTTCTCGAGCTGCTTCCGACGACCGACAATGCTCTGTCAGAAGTGGCGCTGGGAGGCTTCCTGCTCCTGGGCGCGATCATGATATCGCTCAGGTTTGCCCAGCTGAAGGCGGCAATGGCACTTGGTGACCTCTTCGTCTCGACCCTGCCCTTAGCCGGAAGCGCGGCCTTCATCCTCTTCGGCCTCTTCATGGTAGGCGGCGGATCCGGCTTCACAGGGGTCATAGAGATTGTCATCATGCTGCCGTTCATGTACTTCGGGGCCACGAAGGTCTTCGACAGCGAATGGATGTACAGATTGCCAATCGTCACATTCTTGATTTTCCTCGAGATAGTCGGCTTCGCTTTCGCGTTCATGACCTGAACATCCTTATTACTCATGAGCGCAATACTTCTTCGAAGAAAGGCCATGAGGGTTTCCGCACTCTTCTCTGGGGGGAAGGATTCCACATACGCACTATACCTCATGCAACAACAGGGCTGGGAGGTCGTCAGTCTCCTGACCGTCGTCCCCAAGGCCTCTGATTCCTACATGTTCCACTATCCGAACATTCACTGGACCCACCTGCAGTCCGAGGCGCTCGGAATCCCGATCAAGTACCGGGAGAGCTCCGGCCTAAAAGACGAGGAGCTCAAGGACGTAGAGGAGCTGATGAAAGGGGAGGACACTGATGGCTTCGTCTGCGGTGCAATCGCATCGGACTATCAGTGGTCTCGTCTGAACGAAATCGCGCAGAGACTCGGCAAGCCGCTCTATGCACCGCTCTGGCGCAAAGACCAGGTCACGCTGCTCGAGGACATGGTACGCGCGGGGTTCAAGTTCATGATCGCAGGAGTGTACGCAGAAGGTTTCGATGAGGGATGGTTGGGAAAGGTCATCACTTCTCATTCGATAAGAGAGCTCGAGAAGATGAGGGACAAATACAGGATCTCCGTCTCAGGCGAGGGAGGAGAGATCGAGACGTTCGTGCTCGACGCGCCGAACTTCTCGAAGTCGATTGTCATCGAAGAGGCACACGCCAACTGGTCGAGGCACTCGGGGAATTTCGCCATCCAGAAGGCCTCGCTCGAAGAGAAGAACAGGGTTTAGAAGGGTTTTCCGCAGGCCTTTGAGGGCCTGAGGGATGCTCAGAAGTCATCGCATTTCGGAGAATGCCTGGTCTCCTTGTGGTACGCTTTTCTTCGCGCTTCTCTCAGTGTGCCCTCGGGTGTGAGGCACATCTTCTTGCCGGAAAGAACCGCCGCAACGCCCTCGTTCGACTCGAGGTACTGGTAGTCCTCGCACATCTTGCAAGACGGCGGGCACACGCTGATCCTGTCGCCCTCGACCTCAGGGAACTGGAAGATGCCTCCCTCGTAGTTCCTCAGGATAACCCTCTTATCGGACATCGAAATGAGGTACTGCGGCCCGACCGGGATCTTCCCGCCGCCCGTGGGCGCGTCGATGATGAACTGCGGAACTGCGAAGCCGGACGTGTGGCCTCTCAAGGCTTCGATGATCTCAATGCCTTTCGCGATCGACGTCCTGAAGTGCTCAAGCCCCTTCGCGATGTCGCACTGGTAGATGTAGTAGGGCCTGCACCTGATCCATGTGAGGTCCTGGCAGAGCTTCTTCATTATCGTCGGGCAATCGTTGACCCCTTTGAGCAGCACGGTCTGGTTGCCAACGGGTATGCCCCCATCCACAAGCATCTCCACGGCGTGTTTCGAGGCCGGAGTGATCTCCTTCGGATGGTTGAAATGAGTGTTCAGCCAGACCGGGTGGTACTTCCGGAGCATCCTCACCAGCCCCGGCGTGATCCTGTAGGGGTTCACAACAGGCGTTCTCGTGCCGATCCTCACGATCTGCACATGCTTGATCTTCCTGATCTCGCGTATGACCTTCTCGAGGAAATCGTCGGATACTAGGAGCGCGTCGCCGCCGGAAATGAGCACATCCCTGACCTGGGGAGTGTCCCTAATGTAGTCGATGGCTTCCTTGATCTCCTCCCAGCTTCTCTGGTGGTCTGTCTGGCCTACTATCCTTCGCCTGCAACAGTGCCTGCAGTACATGCTGCACTGGTCGGTTATCAGCAGGAGCACACGGTCAGGGTACCTGTGGGTAAGTCCCTCGTGCGGGGAGTCGACCGTCTCACCGACGGTGTCCTCCATCTCGTCCTTGGTCACATGCAATTCATCCGAAGTGGGAACAGCCTGCTTCCTGACGGGATCGCTCGGGTCGTTCGGGTCCATCAAGGTCGCATAGTAAGGCGTGATAGCCATGCGCAGGTACTTCATGGAGTTGCGGATCTCCTCTTCTTCCTTCTTCGTGAGGTTGATGACCTGCGCGAGCGTCTCAACATCGGTTATGCGGTTCTTAACCTGCCACTTCCAGTCGGTCCACTGCTTGGGACTGACGTTCTTCCAAAGCGGGATGTCCTTGTATCTCCTCATAACAGTCAGGCCCCCAAGAGGCCCCCATCGAAAAGTGGTATATCCTTCGTCTATATAGGTTGTGTGCAACGCACCCGAAATGCCTGGAGCGCGCTAGTGAACCTCGGGATCACGCTGGTGCTCGGAATTACAGTATTCATCGTCGCGGGCAAGGAGATGTCGTGGGAGGAGAGGTGAGCTGAGCAGTGTCAGGATGGCAACGACATTCGCAAAAAGGCACCCATGAGGACTGACACTCCGTCTCTGACCTGGGTGCCGAAACCTCTTTCCTTTTGAGACCATCCGTGTGCTACGGGCTTCTCCAATCCTCTTTCAGCAGAGAGAATATCACATCGTCCGAAAACCTGCCCTCAACGAAATAGTGATCTCTCAACACGCCTTCCTTTCTGAAACCCAGTCTCCGGACGAGGCTCTGGGATCGCTTGTTCTGACGAGAAACCAATACTTCTATACGATGGAGCCCCATGTAATCGAAGCCGTATTGGATTATGGCTGAGAGAGCCTCTGTCATTATCCCCTTACCCCAGAAAGCAGGGTTCAGATCATAGCCCATCTCAGCCTGGTACCTACCTGGTTGAACCCATTTGTAGAATCCTGCGGATCCGATGAGTTTGTCATCACCCTTGATCGTAATACCCCATCGAATCCCTCGCTTAGTCCTGAACACATCCATGAAATAGAGCTTCAACTCAGCGCGAGACTCTTTCATATTACGAGGACCTGGGTGGTCCTGGCCTTCAGCGATTTCTTTTATGTTGAAGTGTTCGAAGTACCACCGTGCGTCCTTGAGCGTGATTTCTTTCAGGACTAGCCTTTCGGTTTCGAGTGTGGGAAATCTCCTAGGGCTCCTCTTGGTGTGCGCCTTGATTGCAGCCATTCGGATACCCGAGTGTTGGCTCCACATATAATCGTTTCAAGCATCCCTTGCCTGTCGATTGTGGCCAGAACTTCGACGGTCCAACACAAAGTCGACGGACCCATAAGGATGCTCGCCCAAACCAGCGATTGTGTGAAGCAGTGCGGAAACTACCTCATCACACCAATCGATCCGAAAGGTTTCCACGAAAGAGAGAAGGCTGCCCCGAAAACAATCTCGAGGTCATTTCTGCGCCTGGACGCGTGCCTTGAGGGGAGATACAGTCTTCGTGTGCGACAGAATCATGACATTGTCTCGCTCAACTGGCCATGCTGCATCCACATCTCAGGACGTGAAGCGTCGTGCCGTATTGCGACGTGATGAAGCTGACAAACCACTTCACAGAGTAACGCGAATCGAATAACTCAATCACGCGGCAAGTGCACCGAGTCAGGGGGATTTCGGTGATTTGGGTTTGAGAATATGGTTCAAACAAGAGCCAATTCACCAGCTATGGCTGCTGATCCCCTGCCGGAAAAGATGACTATGCAATGAGTCATACACCCATGGGTCAAGGTGGGTTCATAACTTGAAGGTCAAGTTCCTCGTGACTCCTGTTGGACTGATGATGGGCAACATCGAATCCGCAGATAGGCTGAAGGACGCGCTTGCGCGCGAAGGCCTGGAAGTGACCGACAATCTGGATTCGGAGGATTTCGACGTCCTTCATGTTCACACCCCCGTGCCAATGAGGAATATCAGCGTCGTCAAAAAGGCGAAAAGGCGCGGGATCCCTGTCGTGATGCACGCGCACACAACTGCAGAGGATTCGAAGGGAACATGGAGCGGCAGCACAGCATTGGCGGGCATCACGGGGATGTACCTGACCCATTTCTATAATCTCGGAGATCTGGTTCTTGCGCCAAGCGCTTGGACAAAATCCACGCTGGAAGCGCGAGGAGTCGCCGTTCCAGTAAAGGTATTGAGCAACGGGGTGGATCTCGCGAGATTCAAATTCGACAAGGAGCGGAGGAAGAGGTTCAGGTCGAGATATGGTATCCCTGACCAGTCTGTTGTTGCATACGCAATAGGGGTGGTCTGTATCAAGAAGGGGGTCGAAGCCTTCCCCCGGGTGGCCCGTGAGCTTCCCGATCTCAGATTCGTCTGGGTGGGCAGGGGCTCCATGCTATACCATCCTCTCAGAGTCAGTCGCGCGATGAGACACTGCCCCCAGAATGCGACTTTCATCCACAACGTTGAGGACATCGCAGACGCGCACTGCGGCTGTGACATATTCTTCACGCCATCTTTCGCTGAGAACCAGGGAATGGCGGTGATGGAGGCAATGGCGGTCGGGAGAGCCGTCGTAGCTCGCGATTTGCCAGCATACGAAGGTCTGCTGATGAACGGAAGAAGCGCCTTGCTCTGCAACGACGATCACGCATTCGTGGCCGCGCTCGATCGCGTGAGAAAGGAGAAGAACCTGGCACAGGCGCTTGTAGCGAACGGCCGCACGGCCATAGAAGAGCATGATATCTGCAAAGTCGCAAAGGAGCTGGCGACTATCTACGATTCCCTTCTTGAGAAGACAAGTGCTCAGAATGATGTGTACACATGAGTATCCTGAATGATGCCTTCGCGACATTCGCCTCCTACGGCCCTTTGGGCATGCTCGTGGGGCTCTTTCTCGTGGTGTTCTTCGATGCAATCGTCGTCCCCGTCGGACCAGAACTGTTAGCTATCGCAATCTACTCAACGAACCTGGACGTGATCTGGGCAGCTCTCATAGTCGCAACCGTGGCATCAGCGCAGGTCTCTGGGACCTCGCTCCTCTATCTGATCGGGCGGCATCCCAGGCTCCTGCCGAAGTACATTAGAAGTGTCATGATCAAGTACCAGAGCTCACTGCTGATCAAGGACGAAAGGATTATTTTCGTGAACTGCTTCGTGCCGATCCTCCCCTTCCTAGGTGCCTTCGTGGCGATCTCCCGCTGGGACTACAAGAAGTCCATGTTCCTAGTGGCCCTTGGAGGGGTCATAAAGTATTCGCTGTTCTTGAGCATGAGCAGGACCTTCCATTACCTCTTCGCCCAAGGGATTGCGCAGAAGGCATCCCTGCTGACAGTGCTCGGCGTACTGGTGGCCAGCGGATTATATGCGTTGTACAAGCGCAGGGCGTTCGACCGTCGCGAGAAAGATTAAACGAGACGCCAAGGGGTCACGGGACCGCGATGAAGGGACGCCCACGATAAAAAGGGGTGCACGCCAGAGCCGGCCTCATCGTGTGCACATTGGGATAGCGGACAGGTCAGACACTAGCATATTAAGTCACTTGGAATATTGAGGTCGCGATGGCACGCATGAGACATCAGCCGATGAGAAAGTACCTCGCCACTCTGCGATACGCATGGTCGAATTTCGTGGACAAGGAGCAGACCTACCCGTTCTACTGTTCGCTCAAAGTGGTCCAGCGCTGCGATTCAAAGTGCGATTTCTGCAATGTCTGGAAGCACCCCATGCCCGACATGTCGACTGAGAAAGTGCTTAGAGTCGTGGATAACATCGCGAACTCGAGCATTCTCCTCCTGAGCATTGAGGGGGGCGAGCCGCTGTTGCGCGACGACATCGGTGAGATCCTGAGATACGTCCGCACCAAATCCCTGTTCGTGCTCTTCACGACCAGCGGGAAGCTATTCGACAAAAGGCCGATGAAGGAGTACGCGAAACACATCGATTTCCTACATGTGAGCATCGACGAGGGGCACCAGAATCTCGAGTTCTATGAGCGCCTTCCCGAGTTCGTGGCGTGGGGGCCAATCGTCTGCGTGCAAATAGTGGTCATGCGTGACCACGTGAAAGACCTGGAGGAGAAGATACGCAAGTGTCACGCTGCAGGGGCGAAAGCTGTGGTAATGCCAGCCTGCCATCTGCCCGGCACCGAGAATCTCCTCCCGGACTTGAAAGAATTCAAGGACGAGGTTTTCAGATTGAAGGCGAGGTACCCACGCACGATAATCACGACAGACAAGTACCTC
>JBASRQ010000106.1:0-7694 GCA_049273895.1 Thermoplasmata archaeon | reverse complement strand
CCCTAGCGCCTTCCCTCCTGCATAGGTCTCTTGAGATACGCCTGTCATACGCCTTCTTCCTCTGAAGCCTCCTGCGCCTGTCATGATGCCGCTGCTGGATCATTGCGACTTCTGGGAACTCCGCTTTGACGGCATTGGCGGCGTCATCCTCGATGAGCACGCCGTCCAGACTGTGCTCGTTGGTGTCGAGCGACAACACCGATGCGGGTGTGTACTGTCTGGGGGCATCTTTCCTGAATGCGACAATGACTCGATCAGGGAGAATGGTCAGAGAACCGAGAGAGAGGGCCATATCGTCCAGATACTTACGATGATATTCGCTAACGATGAGTCTCAACTCGACATGGCAGCCAGCCCTGATTGGGAGGTCTATGATTCCCACACTCCGATCTAGCTTGTACGCCTGGTTTTCTGCTTTCATCATCAGGCGCTTGACATACGGGATTTTGCAGCTGCCTCCTTTTCGAACCCGCCTGCGATAGTTCTTGAGGACGCTCCCGGCCACTTCGAAGGCCGGTACAAGATGTTGGGAATACATCCTTGGATGTTCTTGGCGAAAATCCTTGTACGCGATCCTAACCAAGGCGTTTCTCGAAGTCACCCGCGCTTGAAGACCTGCTCTGATCGCGTTGTTGACTGCCAATCTGAAGTCTTCGAGCAGGAACTTCGCATCCGCCGGAAGACCAGAGTCCAGACGGAAGGCGACTCCCTTCACCAGCATCTCATCCTTGACGATGACCAGTATATTATGTTTCTCTGACTACATGTAGCACCTGGAAATCGACATCCACGCTTTCCAGCGTCTTCGCCACCTGATTTGTTACAGAACCCGGTCCGTGAAAACCACTAAAGGTGTGAAGAGTCATCCACGGAGCTTGATGTCAAGCGATTCCTCTGTAGATGCGCCGGTCGAGGGAGAGGGCATCGATGCCAGAATGCTCCTCACCAGCGAGGAGAGGGCCAAGATGCTCGCTCGCATCCATTCGCTTGTCTACTGGGTCGGGATGTTGATTCCGGAGCGCGAGATCCTCGATGATTCAGAAATCGACCTTCGGGAAGTCGTGTACAATCTGACCAGCAAGGAGAAGCTCACGCCGACTGACATCGCCCAGGTCAATGAGCTGATCAGGGTTCTCAAAGCGAAGGAGCGTGGCCTCGAGAAGAGCCTCGCCCACGATCCCATGACTTTGGATGGCGCAAAGGGTCTTCTGGAGGAGATATGCGGTCTCCTCCGTGCCGTTGACGAATTACGCTCCGTCGAGACGCCCGAGAAGGCGGAGTTCAGAAAGAGGGATGTCCTGACCAGGATCGAGGACGCGAAGAGGTGGCAGAAGTTCGTCGAGTCGATCACGCCAACGAAGTGAACGGTCGTCCGCTCTTCAGTCCTCATACTTTTCCAAGATGCCGTTGATCTGCTTCTGGGTCTGCTTGTCCACCTGTTCCGGGATATGCGACGAAATGATCTTCTTCGCTCTGTCTTTCGCCCTCTCGACCATGTCCTTCCTGGACTTGTTCAGACGGTAGAATGCGAGATTGTCAGTCTTGTCCTGACTCTGAATGAAGAGTTCCTTCCTCATGTTCCTCGCGGTGTGCATCTCCTTCAGGAAGCTGCCTCCGGGACCGACCTTCCTCACAAGATCGACTGCGAAATGCTCGTCATCAAAGGCAACATCCCTTCGCAATTCCCGAACGTTTTCCCAGAGGTCGCAATCGATTATAATCTGCTCCAACGACGCGCCTAATGCCTGATCGAGTCCGCCAATCCCCGATGCGAAGTCTGTCAGAGCCAGAGATGTAAGGCTCGTGAATAAGAGTTCCGCCGGATCGAAATACACTCCCGGCGATTCTCCGCCGAGCCCGACCCCGAAACCGCCGACCATCGTGGAAGCGCCGTAGTACTTTGCCATCTGTGCGGCCGCGCTCGCAATCAAAGCCTCTTCGACAGCACCGTAGTGTATCTCTCCCGTCCTCATGTTCGGCGAGGTCGATTCCGAGCTGTAGACCACGGGCGCTCCTGCCTTTGTAATCTGGGATATTGCGAAGCTGGCGAGATTCTCCGCATTCACGATCGCTATTGTGGAAGCTAGAGTGACAGGAGATGTGAGTCCTGTCAGAGCCATCGACATCGAGACGACTGGTATCCCAGCGCTCGCGAATTCCATCAGGGCTTCGACCGAGCCCTTCTCGAACTCCAGCGGGCAAATGGGACACTGGATCACCGAGAACAAAGGCCTCTTGGCAAGCGCGTCCTCTCCGCCGGCGATTGTCGCGGCAACCTCGACTTCCGCTCTCGCCTCCTCCGCAGACATCGCCTCTCCTTGGACATGCTTGGTCGTGTTGAGAAGGGATATCGTGAGTTCGCTCAAGGCATGGGTTCTGTCGGGAGCGTCATGCGCAGTGACGATCGGCCAGACATAATCGAGCGGATCCATCGCGTCGCTGAGTACCATGAAATCCTTGAGATCCTTGCCCAGCGTGGTGTGCTTCTCCCCGGTCTCGAGATCCGTCATGTAGACGGCGGTCCCATTCGTCGCCATATATGGTGGTCCAGTCTTCGGAGCTAGCATGTCTTGTTTCGGATTCCTCGCGCAAAGATTCACCGTTCTCGGAAGCTTTTTCACAGTCTCCTTGACCAAGCTTTCTGGAATGCTAGCACGCATGCCCTTTCTGTCGATCTTTGCCCCGCCGCTCTCAAGCACTCTCAGCGCTCTCGCACTTCGAACCATCACGCCCGGGTTCTCCAATATGCGTAGCGTCTTTTCGTGAACGAGTTCTATGTCACTCTTCGACAGAATGCTTATCTGGGCTACTGCCATTCTCCCGCTCCGAGAACCGAGATTGAGAGTGAGGTAATTAATCCATTGGCCCCCAGTGGATGACTATCTCAGCGATCTCTTCGGGCCAAGTGGACAAATGGTGTTCGAAACTCTCAGGGCATATCCCAGGGCTTTCAAGGTGCTCGTAGCGAGCGCCCTGATCGAGAACATGGCTTTTGGCCTCATAATTCCGTATTTGACGATTTATATGACTGCTGATATCAAAATCTCGGATGCGGCCGCGGGTGTCGTGCTGATGGGCTATACTCTTTCGGGCATACCCGCTGCGATATTCGGCGGCATGCTCGCCGACAAGATCGGAAGGAGGACCGTCCTTCTCATCAGCCTGGGTTTGATGGCGATCACGATATTCATGTATTGGTTCGCCTTCGATTTCGTCTCCTTGCTCGCGATCGCCCTTGCGGACTCCTTTGTTGGCTCGCTCTACATGCCCGCCGCGAACGCGATGATAGCTGATGTGATTCCGTCGGAGAAGAGGCCTCAAGCCTACAGCACGCAGAGGATCGCTTGGAATGTCGGCTTGATATTCGGCCCCGCGGCGGGTGCTGCCATCGTCGCAAGCAGCTCCATACAGCATCTGTTCGCATTCGGCTCCGTGATCCTTGCGGTGGCCTTCACGATGAACTTCTTCTTCATCCCGGAGACGAAGCCAGACAAGACTGGCGAAGAGGTGACCTTCAGGAAGGTGGCTGAGGTCCGTAGGAACAGGCCGTTCCTCCTCCTGTGCGCGATGAGCGGCATATTCTGGTTCGGTTCGACCCAGTTCATGTCTGCGTTCCCGGTGTACGTCACCAGGGAACTCGCTCTTCCCAATACTGATCCTGGCGTTCTGTGGGCGATAAGTGGTGCGATGATCGTCCTGCTCCAGCTCTGGGTCACGTCGAAGGCTGTGAAGCTCAGAAGATCCGTCGTCCTGACAGTCGGGCAAATCGTTAGTTCGGTCGGATTGGGTCTGCTGTTCTTCGCAACCGGTCTGCCTGAGCTGATCGCGTTCATCGTCGTCATGACAGTAGGTGAACTCATCTACATGTCAATCCTCTCTGCGGTCATCGCTGACATGTCGCCTGAGGACAAGCGCGGCATCTACATGGGCTTCGCTGGATTCATGCAAACCCTTGGTATGGGTGCGGGCATGCTTGCAGGCATGTGGCTCCTGGGAGCCCTCGCATCCCAGAGCGCATATCTCTGGGCGTTCTTTGGAATCGTGGGTGTATTGACGAGCTTCGCATACTTGGTCTTCGGCCGGATGGTCGGACCTGAGAAGGATCATCCATCGAAGTTCGGCGTGCCCGCTCCTTCAATGCAGTTGCACTGAGAACAAGAAAAATCCAAAAGGTGAAGGGGTTTTTCCAGCCCATCCTCTTGGGATGAACTGATTCAGCAATGCGAAGCGATCCTAGAATCGTCTTCGGCCCTTGTTCATGTAGCTGGGCCTGTCGCCGCTGTCTCTGTCTCCGCCTCTGTCGCCATAGCCGCCGCGCCTCTCGCGACCGCCACCATAGCCACCGCGGCCTCCGCCTCCACCGCCGAAGTGCCTTCGCTCCTGCTCGTACTCCTTGTCGCTCATGTTCAGCGCGGTGCTTGCGCCGTCAAGCGGCTTCTGGCTCTTTGTGAGCTGGCCGTACTTGCCGACGTTCAGGCGCATGTGTCCCCTGACCAGCGAGACGTAACCGTTCTTGATCTCCATCACATCGTCTTTGACGATGCTTCCGATCTGGTTGTCCCACAGGGAGAGGATGATCGCACCCGTCTCGTCCGCTACGCTCGCCTCTGCGACCTTTCTGGAGTTCCCGAACTTACCAGGGATGTCCTTTGGCTCGCTGACCTCAAGGCACTTGGCCAATACGTCCACTCTCTTCGATTGTGGCGTGAGGTCCTTTATCTTCGTCTCTACGCTTGCTTGCTCTTCCGAGCTTTGTCCAACGCTCTCTTCCATGTCTATTCTTCCTTTGTGCACAATTGTCTCCGGCTAGCACGCGAGTCAAACTATCGGCTTCAAAACATCAGCGATGTTCGGCTTGTCGTATCACTCGGCACAACTAGTGCTGGTTTAACGACTATGCTGACACTATTAATAATCTTGCCCGATACTAGGCCAACGGGCGGCCGTCATTGTGCCGATATGCGCAATCCCAGCTTCCGTCAGCGCGTTCAACTAGACAGCTCTTCTCTGAGAAACAGCTATATATACTCCTGTGCGTACGGCGTTACCTGTTTGAGGAGCACAGCGCCGTTGAGACCTGCAAGGACACTCCGCACGGAGGTCTGCTCCCTGCCGGAGCAGTGGGTTCATGGTGCTCGCGCTCGATTCACGGAAGGGACTTTGAGGACCGCATGTCCCTGAGGGGGGATGCACATGGTTGACGACGGTGTAGGCCGGGCTATTTACCCTGGTGCGGCACCCTCTCCCGCCCCTCCGACCGAATTCTCGCCGAAACCTGAGGGGCACAAGGGCGGGATCGCAGCCGAAATCGCGGCTCTTGGGATCAAGGACCTGCGCGTTGTGGCTGCTTCCGGTGAGCGGCTGCTGTACTCCCGCGACCAATCTGAAATCCCGCGCTTCCTCAGAGAGATCATGTTCAATTCGGTCCCAGCGGCCGTTGTTCTAGCTAAATCGGCTGAGGCGGTCTCGGCCGTCGTTCGATTCGCCTCTTCGGAAGGCATCACTGTAATACCCAGAGGTTCAGGCTCATCACCATTCGGGGGCTCCGTCCCTGTCTCCGGCGGCATCGTGATAGATGTCTCGGGCATGGACAGGATACTGGGCATCGACGTTCAGGCCGAAAAGGCGACCGTGGAGGGAGGAGCGAGATGGGCAGACCTGGATCATGAGCTGGAGAAGCACGGCCTGTGCCTGAACACGAGTCCGTCGAGCAAGTTCTCGACCGTCGCGGGGTGGGTCTCGACGGGCGGGATGGGATTGAACAGTCTCTCGAAGGGTCATCTGAGTTCGAGTGTTCTGTCGGTCGATGTCGTGACTCCAGACGGGTTGAAGAGGACGCTCCTGAGCGGCGACCCGATGTTCCCTGCGATCTTCGGAAGTGAAGGGCAGCTCGGGGTGATTACGGCAGTGACTCTTGGCGTCCGCAAGATCCCGAAGAGATTCAAGCCGCATCTGATATCCTTCAAAGACCCGAAGAGCGCCTTGAGCTTCGCACGCTCTCTCGCAAGCAGTGAAGTGCATCCTGCTCACATCTTGTACGAGAGCGCCGCGAAGTTCTCTCTCATCAACAGGATGCTAGGCCAGAACCGCTTCAGCGCCGCTGACGCCATCATCGTGAGCATCGAGGGTGAGGAGTCGGAGCAGCTTTACCAGAGCTTCACGAAGGCCGCGGGTCTCAAGGAGGAGAAGGAGTACCTCGCGCGGTACATGTGGAACGAGCGGTACTTCCCCATGAAGGTCCGCAAGTTCGGACCGGGCATGCTTGGGTCCGAGGTCATGGTTCCTCAGAAACTCCTTCCAGATGTTCTCGCGAAGGCTGCCGACCTGTGCCAAGAGCTCGGGCTCGAGCCCCTCTTTGAGATACACTTCACCAATGAAGGCCATGGTCTGCTCCTGTGTTACTACGTGACGGACCAGGGCAACACCATAGGCTACACTCTGGACGCGCTGAAGTCCATGCTTCTCACATCGATGCTAATAGAGAGCGGCGCAAAGCCATACTCCGTCGGCATTTGGAACCATCCGTTCTCGAACGCCGAAGAGCGAGCACGCGTCGATCGCCTGCGACAAGCGAAGGCTACAATGGATCCAAAGGGCGTCATGAACTCTGGAAAGTACTTCTCGCTCTCTGGAAGATTCGGCGGACTCCCCGCGATGGCCTTCAATCCCAGATTGATGAGACCGGTGCTGAAGACGATGCGGGTCTTCTCCCCGATCACCATGCGGTTCATGCGGATGGGATATGGTTTCGCTGCCAGGAGGCTGAAGCCGAAGTCAAGGAGCGAACTGCTTCGGATCGCAGACGAGTGCGCCATGTGCGGAGCTTGTGTGAGCGTCTGCCCTGCTTACCTCGTCGTGGGCGATGAGAGGGTTACCGGAAGAGGGAAGCTGTTGACCGTTAAGGCGATGGCGCGCGGCGCCAAGATATCGAAGGAGCACTCGGACAGGATTCTCCTGTGCATGAAGTGCAAGGCGTGCGAGCAGGTCTGTCAGTCGAAGCTCGAGCTCGTCAAAGCCTACGAAGCACTTGAGGCGGAACTTGAGCAGATTCACGGCAAGGACGCTCAGGAGATCGAGAAGTTCATCCGGTACGCGGAGAGCACCTCCGAGTACGATGAGCTTGTCGAGCGCGGTCTCGTGATTGGCGCTCCGAAGCACGGGATGGGAGGTGGTGCGGCTGACGTTTGAGCGATACCACATACCCCTCAATACGGTTCAGGGAAGAGCGACACCAGTCCCGAAGTTCGTGATAACGCGCGCAGATAACTGCATCAACTGCGGCAAGTGCGAAAAGGCCTGCATCTATGGCGTGCACAAGAGGAGCGAGCAAGACTTCCGCAAGATGGCCGACCCCATCAATCAGCTTTGCAAGAACTGCTTCAGATGCATAGAGGATTGCCCTCAGAGATCATTGTCAATGGCCCCCGGCTCGGACTACAAGTCCTTGGGGCGCGGGACATGGACCCCGCTGAGGATAACGACGATCTGGGGCGAGGCGGAAACAGGCAAGATTCCCGTTCTCGGCGCTGGCTACCGGGGCATGTTCGCTGGACCTGGCTATGACGGTATGTGGACGGATATGTCCGAGATAGTCAGGCCCACGCGTGACGGTATCCACGGCAGAGAATTCATCTCAACGAGCGTCGACATCGGCAGAAAGCCCGCTTGGCTTGAGTTCGGGAAGAACGGCAATG
>JBASRQ010000091.1:0-5337 GCA_049273895.1 Thermoplasmata archaeon | reverse complement strand
GCACCGCGATCAATTGCCATTTGCAGGATCTCATCCCCATCCGTTCCCTTCAGACCAACTCTCCCGCCCATTCCCGCGATGGGGTTGACAATGAAGCCCAACTTCCTTCTCGTCACCAGAGGCATTCGGCCTCGAATCGGAATCTCACCTATTCTCACTTTCGGCAATTGCAGAATCATCACGCCTTAAACACACTCCTTCACTGGGTCCCTCATCCCAGGTTCCGGACTCGAGCGACTAGCTCGGATCAGCCGCCTTTGTTTCGAAGCTAGAAGGATGATGCAGTATTGTACGCTGAAAAGCGCAAGAGCGGCTGATGGAATCTGCCTGTGCGTTGTTCATGTTCAGTTCCACACGGGCGAAAATCTCGCTAATGTTAAGTATTCGTTCTGTGATGCTTTTACGAGCTTAGCCCGTCACTTACGGGACAGGGGGAAGGATAGGTTGTCCCAAGTCTTTGCACGTAAAGCTAGTGGGCTTGTCCGGGAAGCGTCTCTCATCGACACTTTCGGCATGGGGTTCATGAATATCGGGGTGGCTGTAGGCATCTGGACGGCCACTAGTTGGGGCCTATATCTCGCGCCGGGTGGAAATCTCGTATACGGCACGATAGTGAGCCTATTCTTTTGCATGTTCGGCATTGCCTTTGTCTGGGGCATGCTTGGCGGCTCGATGCCCAGGAGTGGTGGAGATTACATCCCCAACTCGCGTATCATACATCCCGCGGTCGGCGTTGCTGTGAGCATGGCAAACGCAGGATTCATCATGACTTTCTGGAACGCCCTTTTGGCGCCATGGATTGCCGATCCAGGTCTCAAGATTCTCGGCGGACTGATGGGGTGGAACATGGCATGGTGCAGCGAGCCCTGGGGGCTGCTCCTTGTGGGATCAATCGTGAACTTGTGGGGGTTCTTGATAGTCTCGCTTGGCCTAAAACACTATCTGTTGTGGCAACGCAGCATCATGTTTGCCGCGCTTTTCTGCCTCATCGTGACGGGCGCAGTGATGACCTTCCACTCACACTCTGACTTCGTCAGTTCATATGACGTGGCGGCCGCGAAATATGGCTCGTACAACTACACTGACACGATCGCGCAGGCGAACATTGGAATGGCAGTTGAGACGGGAGCCGCGACGACGACACAGTGGGACTGGGCTTCCACATTCATGCTGTTCCCTTCAATCTCTTGGATAATGGCCTATGGCTATGTGATTACCTTCATCTGTGGTGAGGTGAAGAGACCCCAGAGAAACATTCTCCTTGGCCAGATCCTAGCTATGCTCATTCCGAGCATGATTGCTCTTTGGTTCTTCTGGGGCCTCCACAGGTTGATGGGGGGCGAGTTCATGCAGGCTGCTGCCTATTTCGACAACGGCAGCGAGTCTGTTGTGAACGGATTCGCGCTGCCCAGCGGAGCGAACTACATTTCCTTGCTGTCCGTGCTCTCTCTTGACAACAAGGTCATCCTGTTCCTCATGGGCCTGACATTCATCCTTTACGACCTGCTGTATATGCCGCTCAGCTACATCGCCTGGACCAGAGCCACGCTCGCCTGGGGCATGGACAGGCTGGGACCGATGTGGTTCTCGGAAGTGAGCGTCAAATATGCGACGAACATCAAGCCCAACTTCATCATGCTCGCCAGCAGCCAGATAGGCATCCTCATATACGCTCTCAGACCGGAGTACATCTACGGTCTCGGGATCACGGCTTTGGAGGCTATGTCCGTCTGGGGTGTGACCGCTCTCTCGGCAACGATTTTCCCGTACGTGAAGCGGTCCAGGGCCATATGGGAGGCTTCACCCTATCGGTGGAGAATCGGCCCCATTTTCTTGATCACTGTGGCTGGGATAGTGAACCTTGTGTACATTGGGATATTGCTCTACGAGCTAGAGACAACGGAGGGCATTGCATGGATTCACAACTACGCTACGTGGATATTCCTGGGCGTGTGGCTCTTCTCGCTGGCATGGTACTTCATTTGGAAGAGATACTGGATGATGAAGGGCATCGACATCGGTTTGGCCTGGAAGCAGCTGCCACCAGCCTGAAGTCCGAGCAAGATTGCCGAACGAAACCTCTTTCCCCATTATCATTATCTTTCGCGACACCGTTGGGCCAGAGGCACTTGCATATGTCAGCTAGCAACTGACTTGCCCACTAGCATGCTAGTACATTCGGGTGATGTAGAATGAGATTTCCCAAACAGGAATTCAAGGTGCGAGTGGAGAACGTGAGAAAGGCGATGTCCGCGCGTCGCTTGGAGTTACTGGTCGTTTTTTCTTCGCCGGGAAGCATGCGATTCGGCCAGCGAGGGCATGTGCTGTATCTGTCTGGGTACGAGCCGTACTTTGGCAACACCATGCTCATCTTTCCGCAGGAAGATCGCGCAGAGACCTTGCTTCAGATTGACGAAGCCAGACACTTCCCGGGCGATTGTACGTGGGTGTCTGAGGTCCGCAATCCGCAAGACCCAGTGAAGACTATCAAGGAGTATCTCGCGAAGAATGGAGGGCGCAAGGCGAGACTGGGGATTGCCGGTGACTATTCCATCCGTCCAATGCTGCTTGACCGCATTCGGCGTGAACTAGGGGACTCGAGGATCTCACTTGCTTCAGACATTCTCGAAGATGCTAGGGCAGTGAAGTCAGATTTCGAAATCGGCTGCATCAGGAAAGCTTGCGCGATAGCCAGGAAGGGTTTCGAGGCGGCCGTGGATTTCGCAAGTCCTGGCGTGCACGACTATGAAATCATCAGCGAGATCGAGCGCACATGCAGGATGGCAGGGTCCGAGTTCTTCCCGCACTACACGATGTTCAGCTCTGGAAATGACACAAGGTATCTCGAGTTGTGGTGGCGTTGTGGGAAGAGGAGGTTGCGGAAGAAGGACACAATGTTGGCAGATTTCGGGACCATGTACGGCTCCTACTGCTGCGACATGGCGAGGTCCTTCTCGATGGGACCCGCCTCGGACAAGCATCGAGCAGCATATGAGGTTATAGTGGAGGCTGAGAAAGCAGCGCAGAAAGCGGCTCGTCCCGGTGCCCGTGCCTCCGATGTAGATAGAGCAGCCGCGGATGTCATGAAGGAATTCAAGGGGCTGATAACCACGGGCGATGTCACTGACATAGGTCATGGTGTCGGTCTCGAAGTTCATGAATGGCCATTCATGGGATACCATCACATAAGAAACGATCTGGTGTACAAGGACAGGGAGCTGAAGGAGAATATGGTCATTTCCATAGAGCCGCAGATATATCATCCTGAGCTTGGCCTCGTCCAAATAGAAGACCAGTTTGCCGTGAGAGGAGGAGGAGGAGCGATGCTCACAGACCTGCCACGAGAAATCCTGGAGTGCTAGCATCGAAGAATTCGGAAGGAGGCTTGTTGAATAATGCAGGTCAAGCGCGACAAGAGGTGTGAAACATGAAGGACAAGAAGGGTAGCATGAGCGAAGTATGGTTTGGAGAAACGAAGAAGGAGACAAAGCCTGGCCCAGTGCGGCTTTCCGACACGAAGACCGTTGTTTTCGAAGACGGGATAGCCACAAGCTTCATATCTTCAGAGGCGTGGGACCTAGGTCTTTATTTCATGGAGCCAGGGATGGACACGATCGTGTTCTCTCTGGAGAAAGAGGATGACGGCACTGCAGACGAATGGTACGGTCCGTCTCACGAGTTCTACTATGTCTTGACTGGTGAATTCACGATCAGTTATGACAGAGACGCCTCACGTCTGAGAAACAAGAAGAGCCCGAAATCAGTCGTGCACGCTGGCGATGCTTTTGCCTTTCCGCCGGGATGGAAGTATCAGGTTCAGAATACGAGCAAACTTCCTGGCTCGTTCTTCTGGGGCAAGAGCAAACCACCCAAGGGCGTCGAAGAACGTCTGATACCGCCAGTCAAGACTGTGTGACCGGAACGTGGGCATGTCGGCCAAGGAAACGATCCGTCGAGCAGCAGCTACCTGAGCGCACATGTGACGCATATTCTAAGTACGAAATGGCCAATCTGCGATTGGGCCCTCAATATAGAGGCTTAGGTGAAGAAAATGCCCGTATTTTCGGTAAAGAGAGGATTGGGCGAACTCACAGTCCTAACAGAGAAGCAGCGGAAAGAGGTTCATGAGCAATCGCTTGCGCTTTTGGAAACCATGGGCTTGAAGGTGTTCAGCGATGAAGCGCTGGGAATCCTCCGCAAGAATGGTGCGGACGTTGACACGAAAGCCAAGATTGCCAGGATCCCCCGCTCGCTTGTGGATGAATGTCGCCGCCTCTGTGCTCGTCCGGTTCGGCTTGGCGGAAGAACGCAAGACCAGGATTTCGTACTTGATCACGAACACCACTATCTAGGCACCGACGGAGAGGGCCTCGCCGTGCTCGACTTGAAGACGGGTAAGCGTCGAAATGCCCTCCTCAGGGACGTAGAGGAATGTGCTCGGTTCACCGATGCAATCCCCGAACTCGTCGCATACACCCCCATGGTCACGCCATCGGATGTGCCCGCACAAGCTCATACAGCATATGAGTTTGCCGCATCGGTACGGAACACTTGCAAGCACATCGTGAGCGGGGGCGTGTACAAGAAGGAGGAAGCCGACCTCGAGATTCGAATCGCCGCATCCGTTGTTGGCGACAGGGAGGAGCTCAGGAAACGTCCGCTGCTTTCCTCGATCAACTGCGTTTCCTCCCCGATGATTGTCGGGAAGACAATCGAACCTGCCATTGAATATGCTGGTGCGGGGATTCCACCTATCATCATGACGATGCCGTTAATCGGCGCAAGCGGCCCTCCGAGCATCGCAGGGTCGGTGCTCATCGGGAATGCTCAGGTCCTTGGAGTCAACACGATAATTCAGTTGGCTCATCCTGGCGCCCCAGTCATATACTCGTCCGTTCCTATGTCGATGGACATAACCACGGGATCGTTTGGAGGAGCCCTTCCTCCTGGGAACCTTGTCGCCGCTGCTCATATCCAGATGGCGAAATACTACGACCTCCCATTCTTCTCAGGCGGGCACGGGTCCAGCTCGAAAGTGCCGGACTCTCAGGCAGCCATCGAGAAGGCTCTCAGCGCTTGGACTATGTTCCTGGCAGGAGCAGAGTTCCTCGGAGGGCCTGGCCTCTTGGAAAGCTTCACCGTGCTTTCCTACGAGCAGTTCCTGATGGACGTCGAGGCATACAGGATGATGGCGAGCATGCTCGAAGGCTTCCCAGTCGATGAAGAATCATTCGCTCTGCCATTGCTGCGAAAGGTCGGTCACGAAGGGCACTTCTTGGGCGAGAAGTACACCATGGACACGTTGAAGAAGTCCTGGAGACCATTGCTGACCGATGT
>JBASRQ010000084.1:0-4733 GCA_049273895.1 Thermoplasmata archaeon | reverse complement strand
TGAAGGTGTTGTCAAAAGATGAGATTGGGCTCGTTCACCAGAGCTCGTTGAGGATACTCTCCGAAGTCGGCGTCAAGATCGACAGTCCGTCAGTGGTCGAGCTTCTTCGGAAGGCCGGAGCAAAGACCGACAAGGAGAGAGGGCTGGTCCGCTTGGACGAGCGGATCGTCTTGCAGTCGCTGAAGTCCGCTCCGAGATCGATCAAGATCTGTTCCCGACGCGGCGTGGACTTCAAGATTCCCGATGACAACGTCCAGCTCATCTCGCCTGATGGCCAGCCGCCAGCAGTGTTCGATGTCGCAACCGGAAAGAAGAGGCCTTCGAGGTTGAGAGACGTCATCGACTTTGCGATCCTGTCTGATGCCCTCGCGGAAGTGGATTTCGTGTGGCCTCCTGTCGTGGCAACGGACATGCCCTCAGACAAATCGTCATCCTTCGAATTCCTCGCGACCATCGCATACACGTCGAAGCATGTCCAACACGGAGCGATATCCCCTGAAGAGGCCAACTTCCAGATTGATATCGCAGCTGCGATTGTCGGTTCCCGGGAGGAACTGAGGAGAAGGCCGATATTCTCCGATGTCTGCACTCCTATCTCGCCGCTCCGGTACGACCAAGGAGAGGCCGAAGCGCTTGTTCTGCTGTCGAGAGCGGGCGTGCCGATGGTGCACCTCTCAATGGGCATTGCAGGTTCGGTCACGCCGGTCACGGTCGCAGGCACTCTCGCCGTAATCAACGCTGAGAACTTGTGTGGACTTACGATCTCTCAGGTTGCGAGCCCAGGGGCTCCGTCCATCTACTCATCGTTCTCTGGCGTGACCGACCTCAGATCCGGCATATTCCTCTGCGGGACGCCTGAGGGCATCCTGATGGACACGGCCGGCATTGAGATGGCGAAGCACTACGGATTGCCATCCTGCTCGGGTGGGCCGTCCAACGCAGCGCGAAGCCTGTCGGCGGAGGCCGGATACCAGACGGCGATGACGGCGACGGCTTCCGTGTTGACGGGTTCCGATCTCATGGTCGGCTTGGGAGGCCTCGATCGCGCGGGAATGATGTCTCTCGAAAAACTCGTGATGGATTGCGAGGTATGGAGATGGGTCGAGCGGTTGAGGGCGGGAATCAACATCGACGACGCGACCATTGGTCTCGATGCGATAAAGCGCCAGGGACCGGGAGGAGTGTTTCTGTCCGACCCTCACACGCTGAAGTTCATGCGAAAGGACATGATGATCCCGCAAATCACTGGTTATCATGTGCCCGGCGAGCCGGACTATTCGGTCGACGAGCTGATCGAGTACGCGAAGAAGAGGACGAAGGAGATACTCTTGAGCCACAAGCCCCAGCTGCTTGAGAAGGATGTTGCCGACAGAGTCGGCAAGGTCGCCCAGAAGTACGGGATACTCCTGAAGGACGGGAAGCAGATCTTCGAGCACGCGTGAGCTGCTCAGACTCTTCTCTTGAACAGTCTCTCTAGGTCGCTGGGAGAGAGTACTATCATTGTAGGTCTGCCGTGCTCGCATGTGTACGGGCTCTCGGTCTTCATTAGCTCGGAGACCAGCTGTCGCATCTGGGCCTCTGACAACGGCTCACCAGCGCGCACCGCCGTGTGACACGCGACTCTCCATATCACTTCGAGCCCGAGCTTCTTCGACGGGGCCATGCTGCTCAGGTCATCGAGAATGTTCCTGAATGCGGATTCTCCCTGGGCGACGCCGAGAACGGTCGGGATGGAGCGGAGGGCATGGGAGCCCTTCCCGAAGGGCTCGATTTTGAACCCCGTCTTCTCAAGAGCCTCGCGGTTTTCCTCCATCACGCGCTCTTCAGACGCACTCAGACGAACCACCAAAGGAGTGAGGAGCATCTGAGAGATGTCACTTCCTGCATCGATTGATTTCAGAATAGTCTCGTATACTATACGTTCTGAGGCTGCGTGCTGGTCAACGAGCAGAAGATTGCCCTCGGACTCTGCAAGAATGTAGGTGTTCAATATCTGGGCGAGCGGGACGAACAGCGGGCGCTCTTCCTCGCCTGCCGAGGGCCTGGGAACCTTGAGGGTGGTCTGAACGGCATTGACGACATCCGAGGCATGAATCCGCACATCCGGCTCGAACGACTCCGAAAACTTCGTCAGGTCGTACTTGAAGGTGAGGTCCGATTCATTCATTGTTTTCTCTATTGACATCCTCACCGCAGTCGCGACCTTCGCCTCGTCGTCGAAGCGAACCTCCCTCTTCGAAGGGTGGACATTGACATCGACCGCAGAGCTGTCAACGAATACCCGGATTGCTCCGACGGGATACCTGTCTTTCATCAGCTTCGAGCCATAGGCGGCAACAACCGCGGATGCCAGCTTCAGGCTCTTCACAGGTCGGTCATTGACAAACAGCAACAGCTCAGAAGGCGAGGAGCGAGTATGTTCAAGCCTTCCGATATATGCCTCGACCCTGAGTCCTTCGTCCTCGGCTTCTCCGGACAGCATGTTCTCAGCGGTCTTGGGGCCGAAGGCCGTCGCCAGGGAACCTCTCATCCCTTCAGCGGGAACATGGACTAGCACCGTCCCACCATCCGACCGGAAGGAGAATGACAGCCCCGGCCTGCAGAGCACGTAGTTGACCATGACCTCCCGACAATGAGCCAGTTCGACGTTCCTTGACTTTAACCATTTCTTCCTGGCCGGCACATTGTGGAAAAGATCCTCGACCAAGATCTCAGTCCCAGGCGGGCACCCGACAGACGAAATTCCCAGAGTCCTCCCGCCCTCGACAACGACCTCGGTCCCCTCGCGGGAGTCGTGCTCCCGCGTTCTCAGAGTGACCCTTGAGACTGAGGCGATTGAGGAGAGCGCCTCTCCTCTGAAACCGTATGACACCAGCTTCTGGAGGTCTTCGATCGATGCTATCTTGCTCGTCGCGTGGCGCCCGAAGGCGGCCTTTGCATCTTCGCTGGACATGCCGCAGCCGTCGTCTCGAACGCAGATGGATTTTCTGCCGCCGTCCTCGATGGCCACGGAAATCGCAGTGGCGTCCGCATCTAGCGAGTTCTCAACAAGCTCCTTGACCACGGAAGCTGGCCGCTCGACCACCTCGCCAGCCGCTATCTTGTTGACAGTGGCCTCGTCCAAGACCTTGATCCTATTTGCCACTCGATCCCCCGAGCTTCTTCTTCAACTCGTTGAGCTTCAGATAGGCCTCCATAGGCGTCAACTTGGAGACGTTGATCTTCCTCAGCTCCTCCTCGATGGTCGATTCCCTCTCCGGAGTAAGGATTAGCGCCTGCTTCTGGACCTTCTTCCCGGCCTTCACCTCGAGCACGTTCTCCTCCTCAATCCTGCTGAGCACCTGCTCGGCGCGATTTATGACCTCCTGAGGGATCCCTGCGAGCTTCGCGACCTGAATGCCGTAGCTCTTGCTCGCCTTGCCTGGCACCACCTTTCTGAGGAAGATCACTTCTGGGCCCTGCTCCTTGACCGCCATCGCGTAGTTCTTCACGCCTTCAAGTGAGTCGGCGAGTTCGGTCAGCTGATGATAGTGAGTCGCGAAGAGCGATTTCGCGCCTACCTTCGAATGATCGTACAGATATTCCGAGACGGCCCATGCGATCGCGAGTCCGTCGAAAGTGCTGGTTCCCCTCCCCACCTCGTCGAGAAGGATAAGGCTCCTCTTCGAGGAACTATTGAGGATGTTAGCCAGTTCTGTCATCTCGACCATGAAGGTCGATTGACCACGGGAGAGGTCGTCGAACGCGCCTACGCGGGTAAAGACTCTGTCGACTAGGCCGATCCTGGCTTCCGAGGCAGGGACGAAGGAGCCTGCCTGCGCCATGACCACGATGTCGGCGATCTGTCGCAGATAGGTCGACTTCCCGGCCATGTTCGGGCCGGTTAGGATCACGAGCCTGTTGAGGTTCGTGTCGAGGTAAGCATCGTTCGGAACGAATGATTCTCTTAGCGCCCTCTCGACGACTGGATGCCTGCCGTTTTTGACGATTATTGTGTCAGAATCGTTGACCTCCGGTCTTGAGTATCTTGACGATACTGCCGTCTCCGCGTACGAGTTCAGGACGTCTATTGCTGCCATCGCCCTCGCAATGTCTCTGATGGGCTCGCCGTGCTTCGCCACTTCCTCCCTGACCCTGACGAAGGCGTCGTACTCCATCGAGAACGAGCGTTCCTGGGCCGACAAGATGGTCTTTTCCCTCTCCTTGAGCTCAGGGGTGACGAACCTCTCCCCACCCGCAACGGTCTGCCTGCGCTCATACTCGGGAGGGACCTGCCTGAGGTAGGACTTCGATACCTCGATGTAGTATCCGAAGACGCTGTTGAAGCCCACCCTGAGGTTCTTGATGCCTGTCCGCTTCCTCTCGGATCCTTCGAGCCCGGCTATCCATTCCTGGCCATCCTTTGACGAATGCCTCAGTACATCCAGCTCTGGATCGAATCCGTCTCGGATCAGCCCGCCTTCCTTGAGCGAGACGGGCGGGTCGTCGACTATTGACTTCCCGATGAGATTGACGACATCGCTCACATCGCTCATGCCGTCGGAAAGTCCCCTGAGAAGCTGGGACTTCATGTCTCTCAGAGCGCTTTTCAGCTCTGGCACTGAAGTCAGACATGACTTGACCGCAATGAGGTCGCGCGCGCTTGCGCTTCCGTAGATGGCCTTACTGATGAGCCGCTCGAGGTCACGGACCCGAACCAATGAGTCGGCGAGATTCCTTCTCTGCACTGTGTT
>JBASRQ010000075.1:0-9528 GCA_049273895.1 Thermoplasmata archaeon | reverse complement strand
CTCACGTACTGGCCGAAGACCGCGCCCATGAATCCTCCGAGGGTGTATATGAACAGCATGATGATCGTGAACCTGAAGTACATCGTGTAGTAGAAGCTGGCCAGTATCTGGTGGAGGCTGTAGATTGTGTACGGGGCGGAGTACAGGACGAGACCGAAGAGATATCCGCTTGCGACATACGTGATGACCGTGATCATGGCCACGTCAACTCTCCTTGTCAAGTATCCTGCTGGGATGCCAACCAGGATGGATATCAGGAATGCCGCCAGCAGGTTCTTGTTGAGCGATGGTGTGGACATGTTGGGGAACATGAAATCGAAAGTCATGAACCCTATGGGGAACGCCCCGAGGACCGTCAGGACTCCGAGCACTGCCAGGTCGCTCCTTCTCAGCTTCATGCCTACGCCTCCCCCAGATATCGGAGATCGATTGCCACGAGATCGTTCAGATACTGCTCCCTGTTGTAGTCGTGCTTGAAGTCGTCAAGCCACGCTATAAGCCTGAAGTCGCTCGTGTAGGGCGCCGTCTCGACCGTGTAGTTCTTGCCGATCGAGGCGCTGTAGTTGAAGAAGCCATTGAGCCTCGCAAGGACCGCCGAATCCGACACCAAGAGCTCGTGGTTGAGGGTCGTCGTTCTCTTTGTTGGGATGTCCTCGTACGCCGTAGGACCTGTGTAGACGAGGCCGAGCGAGATTATGTGATAGGGTCCTGAGGTACCATTCTCTATGTAGATCTGCCAGCTAACCGAGGCGACGTGCAGCAAGTAGTCGGTCGGGTTGTCCAGGTCGACGCTGAACCTGAGGGTGATAGTGCCGTTGGTGTTCGCCGTCGCGGTCTGTTCCGCATTCATGAGTCCTATGTCCACCTGTGCCCGCACGACCGACGAGTAAGTCACCGTGGAATAGACAGCGGCGCCAAAGAAAAAGGCGGACATCACCGCGAAGAGAACCAAAGCGAGTCGGTGCTCCTTCAGCTCATCAAACGAACCCATGTCGATCACCGCGTCCTTGGACCTGCACAGAACAGGCCATCACTTGCCCTTTGTCTGCTTGAACAGAAGGCACGCCACGGTGTGCCCGCCGCCAACGTCGACCAGAGGAGGCTCCTCAGCCCTAATGAAGTTGACGACAACAGTATTCGCCGGGCCCTTCCTCTGCTTGATCTGCGGTTTCCCGACAGCCTTGGATACGGGGTCTCCCTCGGAGGCCTTCTTGCCAAAGTACTTCTTCAATTCCTCAGCGAGCATGTCCCACCGCTCCTTCGGGCCGCTCACGACGATCTTCACCCTTCCCTTCTCAGCCTTCGGCGGCAAGAGGTGGTTGAAGAACGCCGACCGACTATCTGCCGCGATGTCATTGGCGATCATCTTCGCCACCTCCTTTGAAACTCTCCGAGCGGGCATCACGGCCTCTCTGCAGGAAGCGACGACTCTGCTGCCGGACGGCTCGGTCTTGACCTCAGAAACGCCCCTGAGCTCTGGGTAGCCGGCGAATCTGTAGTGCTTGACGAAGTCGTTCAAGAAGCTCAGCATCGATTCGAGCTTCGCCTTTGCTTGTGCCGGTGCTATCATCAGCGCAACCTGCGGACCTTGCCTCTGTATGTCCTGAATGACACCGTGGAGCGGGTTGTCAACGTTCCTGTAGCCCACGGTCTCGTTGAGCAGCCTGAGCAAGCTCTCGGCAACCTGCTCGGCAGTCAGCCTCGCGGAGGAACATGGTACGACTATCTCCAGGTCGCCTATTGATTCCTGTATTGAGTGGATGGCCCTGAACATCGGCCTGCTCTGGATTTGGGCACCAACCCTCGACTCGATGAACTCCCTGACCTTGGCGGGGCTACCCCCTTCTTTGATGTCGATCGTCACCGCGAACTCCGTCGGGTGGACCTTGTCTGCCTGTGAGTTCAACGGGTGGTCTGGCTGGCTGATCTTCTCTTCCTCGAGCAGCCACTCGGCGAGATCGCTCCCCTGCCAGCCGCACTCCTCGAACGCTTTTGGGCACCTCGGCCTGAACCTGCAGCCTAAGGGTACGTTTATAGCGCTTGGCACCTCGCCCCTTATGAGCACGCGCCCGTGCTTGTGCTCGGGATCAGGCACCGGCACTGCTGACAGCAGGGCCTGCGTATACGGGTGTTTCGGCTGGAAAATAATCTCATCAGTCTCGGCCAGCTCGACGATCTTGCCCAAGTACATGACCGCCAGTCGGTCGCTGACATACCTCGCGACGGCGATGTCATGAGTGATGAACAAGTATGGGATCCTGTATTTTTCCCTAAGGTCGAGCATCAGGTTCAGGACGCCGGCCCTGATGGAGACATCCAACATCGAGACGGGCTCGTCGGCAACGATGACCCTGGGGTTGAGCACGAGAGACCTCGCGATAGACACCCTCTGTCTTTGACCGCCGCTGAGTTCGTGCGGGAACCTCGCCAGGTATTCCTTGGCCGGCGCGAGCCCGGCATCCTCGAGGGCCTTCGTGACTATCTTGACCCTGTCTTCGAAAGTGTTCCCGATGTTGTGGTTTATGAGAGGCTCCATTATCGTTTGCAGGACGTTCGTCCGCGGGTTAAGCGACTCGTAGGGGTCCTGGAACACCATCTGTATGTTCCTTCTGAAAACCTTGAGGTCCTCATCCTCGAGCAGCGCGATGTCCCTGCCAAGGAAAAGCACTGATCCTTCAGTCGGGTCCTCCAACCGGGTCAGGAGTCTGCCGGTCGTGGTCTTGCCGCATCCGCTCTCTCCGACGAGGCCGAGTATCTCGCCCTCCCTTATGGAGAAGCTTACATTGTCAAGCGCCTTGACGAACACCGGCTCCGTCTCGAAGCTGAAGAATCCCTTCTTGAGCTCGAAGTACTTCTTGAGCCCACTTACCTGGATGACGACATCGCCGTCCATCTAGATCCCACTCCTCCTCAACTGGCTCCACAGCTCTCTCGAGAAGTGGCAGAATGATATGTGTCCCGGCTCGATCTCGATGCCTTCCGGCCTCTCCTCGCTGCACCTCTGCTGCGCGAATTGGCATCTCGGATGGAACGGGCAGCCCGAGGGCGGGTTCACCAGGTCTGGTGGGAATCCGGGTATCGACGCGAGCCGCCGCTTTGTACCCTTGATCGATGGGAAGGACCCGAGCAGGCCGGCGGTGTAGGGGTGCGCCGTATTCCTGAACACCTGCGGCGTAGCTCCGATCTCCATGAGCCTGCCGGCGTACATCACGCCTATCTTGTTCGACACCTCAGCGACGACGGACACGTCGTGGGTGATTATCATCATAGCCATGTGCAGCCGCTCCTGCAGCTTCTTGATCTCAGTGAGCACGCGGTCCTGAGTGATGACATCCAGCGCGGTAGTGGGTTCGTCCGCGATTATGAACGACGGCGACAGAGCCAGAGCAAGGGCAATCACGGCCCTCTGCTTCATCCCTCCGCTGAACTCGTGGGGATAGTTGTTTATCCTGTCCTCGGGGATGCCGACGAAGGCGAAGAGTTCTCGCGCACGCTTCCTTGCCGTCTCGGCATCGATGTCCTCGTGTAGCTGGATTGCATCGATGATCTGGTCGCCTATCCGGTACACAGGGTTGAAGGCGTTCATTGCCCCCTGGAATATCATCGAGATCTCTTTCCAGCGTATCTTCCTGATGTCCTCGTTGTAGTCGTCCAGGCGTCCGTCCTTCTTCATCGAGATGGACAACAGTTCCTGCCCCTTGAAGAGTATCTGGCCGCCCTTGATGTAACCGTTCGGCGGGAGGAGCTGAGTGATAGCATAGGCGGCGGTGGTCTTCCCGCATCCGCTCTCGCCCACAAGCCCGAGGGTCTCCCCCGTGTCGATCGTGAACGACACTCCGTCGACGGCTTTCACCCAGCCGTCTTGTATCTTGAAATGCACCTTGAGGTCCTTCACTTCCAGGAGTGCCATTCGATCACCTCTTCCTCAGGCGCGGGTTCACAACCTCGTCGAACGCCCGGCCTATCAGGTAGAATGATAGCGAGAGAAACGTGATCGCCAGGCCCGGGGGCAGCAGCCACCAGGGCGCGTTGAGCGCGTGCCCGCTTATCTGCAGGTACTGCAGCATCATGCCCCATGTCACGTAGTTGACGTCGCCGAAGCCGAGGAACGCGAGTATGGCCTCGGTAACAATCGCGCCACTAATCGTGAAGGTCATGTAGAGGAAAGTGTAGGGCAGCACGTTGGGCGCGATGTGCCTGAAGATGAGCCTGCTGTCGGAAGCGCCAGCGATTATGGCCGCATCGACGAACGCCCTCTCCTTGAGCGAGAGCGTGACGGACCTGATGACCCTGGCGATGCCAGCCCATGACAGTATGGCGATGATTATGATTATGTTCACAAGAGAAGGCCCGAAGACCGCCGCGAACAAGAGCATGATGACGAGGCCAGGCAGGCTCAGGACTACGTCAGTCGCCCTCATGAGCAGGTCGTCGGTCAAGCCGGGATAGAAGCCTGCTACCAGGCCTACGATCGTGCCCACCAATACCGCGAACAAGGCGGCGGTGACGCCGACAGCCAGCTCCGCACGTGTTCCGTACATGAGCCAGGTCAGGATGTCGTGGCCTTCGTAGTCGGTGCCGAGTATGTAGCGGTTGCCGGACGGGTATGTCCCCGGGGGCAAGGGTGCCACGTCCACACCGAACAGCGTCTCGACGAACAGTCTGTTGTTCTTCGTTACCACAGCGAAGTAGTTGCCCGTGTTAGGCGTCGTGACTCCACCGACGTAGATGTTGCCAACATAGGCGACCGGCGTGGCGGATCCACCCCCAGGCGCGCTGAAGGTCGCGTTTATCCGCATCAGCTGGTTGAGAAGATAGATGCTTCCGTCCTTGGTGCTGAAAACGTACATCAGAATACCAGGAACCCACTCGGGCGCGCTGTTCGGAAGGCCAGGGAAAGCTGTGTATTGGGTCAGGTTCACGCCGATTCTACCCGTTTCAGGAATGACGCCGGCTATGAATCCCCTCTCCCCTGTAACCCCCATGACGACGACTGCCTTCGGGGAAGGGTGTAGCGTCTCGATCTTGAAGTCTCTGAAATTGACGAGGAGGTATTGATGATACAGTACAGTTCCGTTCTCTCTGTCGTATGCCACAAGATTGTTGTCAGTCGTGGCGATGATGATCATCTGCTTCCCGTTTTCGTCCACCGCACCCTCGGGAAACGGGAATGTGATCATGTTCTCGGACACGACGGGTTTGAAGTTGACGAGAACTGTCTGATTGTTCTTGTCAGTGTCGTTGTAGGCGTACGGGGCGAGCCACTTCCTGGCGCCGAACTCGATGTTCGAGACGTAGGGGACGAGCAGGCCGCTATGTGTGACATCGATGTCATACGCCATCAAGCCGATGTCGGTCGGGACGATCACCATGCTCCCGTTGTTGAAGTCGCTCGAGTCAACGACAAGCGGGTTGCCGATGATCCTTGCGTCAGGGATTGTCACGGTGCTGTTGTATGTCCTGATCCCCGGATCCGCAAGACTGTTCGGCCTCTTGTCTATCAGGTATAGGGTCGTCTCGTTCGCGAAGACGAGTGCCATCCTTTCCTGGTTCACACGTGTGGAATAGGCGTTCCACAGGTTTGAACGGTGGATCGGCACGAACGGGAGCTGATACTCGACCATGGAGTCCTGGAGGTTGTAAGTATACTCGTGCAAGATGTTGCCCTCGAGCACAAAGAAGAACGGGACCTGGAACAGCACTTGTTCGATGTATGTGCAATTCGGGGGAAGGTTGTGCGTGTCAGGAGTTCCCAGAACTATGTTCTGCTGCGTTCCCACGCTCACCGGGAACACATTTGTGAGCCCCTCCTGCGAATAGACCATTACATTCTTCATGGTCTCTGCGTCACCTTCGAGGAGGCCCATCGGCCTAGTCCAGTTGTTCTGTGCCGTGAGGTTGACAAGTTCGTTGTCAGCCACGAAGATGTCCGTCGCGGGGGCTTTGAAGTCGACCGAGTACGGGGACAGAATGGGAGCGAACGCCGCCATTGAAAAGAATCCAATGACTATCGCGAGACCCACGAGGCCTATCTTCGACTGCCTGTAGAGTTTCCAGGTATTGCCCAGACTCCTCCTCGTCCTTCGGACGAGTCTGAGGCTCTGCTCCTGAAGAGATTCAGGCTCTTTGGCGGCCTCTGCCCCTTTCGCTGTCTCCTTTTCTGAGCTCACGTGCGCACCCTCGGGTCAAGATATCCGTAGAGCAGATCGGCTAAGAAGTTGCCGAGCAGCACCATCAGCGTGATTATGAAGAGCGTGGCCTCCGCCGTGGGAAAGTCCAGCTGGGTGAGGGAGAGTATGTACAGTTGACCCACGCCGGGGAACGAGAAGACGTTCTCTAGGACGACCGCCCCGCTCACTGCGAATACGATTGAAAGGATGAACGAGGTGACGACGGGCAGCATCGCATTCCTTGCGCCGTGTTTGAACAAGACCGTTCTCTGGGAGTAGCCTATGGCCTTCGCCGTGACCATGTAGTTCTCGCCTATGATGTCGAGCATCGCAGTTCGCATGAGCAATACCGTCCCTGCCAGTTCGAGCAGAAGAAGCACGACCAGGGGCAGGGTCATGTGCCATATGATGTTGAGATAGGTGTTGGTCGGCCCCTGCGTTGGATCGAACCAGCCGGTGAGCGGGAACCAACCAAGGTCAGCCGCGAAGAACACTAGGAAGATGAGGCCTATCCAGAACGAGGGCATGTTGTAGAAAGTGAGGCTGACAATGACGGACGAGCCGTCGAGCACCCCCCCTCGCCTCCACGCTATCAGAGCCCCCAAGTAGATGCCTATCACGTAGGCCAGAATAGTCGCCAGCCCGAACAGAAGCAAGGTCCTTGGGATGCGCTCGCTCAACATGTTCCAAACTGAATTCGCGTGCGTGAAGGAAGTGCCGAAATGAAACGTCAGCATGTTCTTCATGTAGATGAAGTACCGCTCGTAGACAGGCTTGTCGAACCCGAACTGCTTTATCAGGGCCTGTTTCTGCTCCGGTTTTATGTTTGGATTCAGCGTGAGGAGGTCTTGGGGCTTTGCGGGGAGCGACTCGAACATGATGAAGATCAGGGTCAGGATGATGAGCAACGTGACGATGACCTGTATGCTTCTCGATATTACGTATCTGCTTAGTCCGGCCATCGAAAGAAGCTCCCCCCTCGCCGGGGCTACTCTTGCCGGTGGAGAGGCATGTTACGCTAATAAACTTTTTCCACTTATCGCGCGGCTGGTCAAATCTGGCTAACTGCGACTTTCCTTTCTATCCAGCACGATCCGTGGGAGCAAATCAATGAAAAGCAGATGGAAAAGGTTTGATCGAAGAGGTTTCTTGCTTCAGGTTCAGGTCTTAGGTGTCTCTTCCGGCCCGGGCGCTGGCCTCTTGGGCCTTCTCATCAGCATCATGACGCCCAGAATCACAGCCACTGCCCAGCCGACTGCCGCGAGAGACCACGCAGCCCAGTCCGGACCCGCCGCCCCGGCAGGGGCGGAGACCGTAAAGGTCAGCACTGTCTGGCTGGAGACACCGAGGCTGTCCGTCGCGTTGACCGTCACCGTGTGCTCGCCGACCGCGAGACCGGTGAACAGCATCGAGATGTCCCTGGTCTGCTCGGCGAAGGAGCCTGTCAGCGTCGCCGGCACAGACTGCGCCGTCCCGCTGTCGAGCTTGACGGTCACCGTGCCGAGGCCGTTGGCGTCGAAGACCCATCCCGTCAGAGAGACGTTGGTGTCCTCCTCGAACTCCATCTCAGCCATTGTCGTTCCCACTAGCGCAGCCGAGATCGCTGGCGCATGGTTCTGCAGCGTCAATACCATCGACGCGAGAGCCAGGTTGTAGGGCTTACCGCTGACCTTGACCTGCAGCGTCATATAGGCGAGCTTCGTGGCATCAGGCGTCGGTGTGTCGATGTGGAACACAGCCTCGCCGACATGGCCTGTCTCCCAGTTAGACAGCTGGACCGACGAACTCCATGGCTGGTTGTAGACCGTGCCCGAATCGCTCGTCAGTTCGACCGTCATGTTAGGCAGGCCTGTGCCCGCGAAGTCCTCCACGTGCGCCGTGACGGTGATGTTCGTCTCGCCGATTGCAACCACCGACTCTATCGGGTCGAGGGTTACGAACATGTTGCTCGTGTAGATGAATATCTGCGTCTGAGCGAACATGGAGACCGCTCCGGCAAGCATTGCCTTGACGAACACGTAGGGCTTCGCGCTGGCTGCGTAGACACCGGCCTTGGCGATCGCGATGATGCTCTCGTTCGCCAGGCCGTTGGCATCAGTCGTCACCGATCCGGAGGAGAATCCACCCGGATAGACCTTGTAGTCCGCGTTGCCCGTGCGCGAGTTCTGGTAGACCATCGCGGAGGCCCCGTCGACCGGGTCGTTGTTCTCGTCAGTCACGGTTATGCTCACGTTCGTCTGCTCGTAGTTGGAAGTCTTTGCGTGCAGAACGGGGTTCTCGATGACGAAGCTCGGCGACACTACGCTGTACGATCTGCCGATGACGTACTGGCTCGTTATCATGGTCTGACCATCGATCTGGTACGCCAAGCTGGTGCCGTTGAATGTGCCGTAGCCCTCAGGAACGACATACATCGAGCCCACTAGGTCGAGTTGCGCTACATCGATTCCGTAGACCTGGAAGTCCACAACTCCACCGACGACATCAACGCCGGTCATTGTGCCCCAGTCCCAGTATATGTAGCCTTGGTCGTTGTACCAGTAGTTCCAGTTGTCGTAGTCGAACCAAGTGTTGAACGGGCCAGACATAACTGCGTTGCCGTTGTCAGCAGCTGTCACAATGGCGATTCCCCAACCGTCCCAGGTGGAGTCCCAGTTGACGAGGTCGGTCCAAGTCAGAGTTCCGTACGCCGTGCCGGATACCAGCAGGCTTGCGTTTATGCCATCAGCAGGTGCGCCCGAGCTGTCCCATATGTAGGCCGTCACGTCAAGCGCTCCCATCGGACCGAGGTACTGAGCCGGCTGAGCGAAGGTCATGTACCCACCGTACATCTCGGTTGTCGGTGCTACATCGCCGACATATGTCAGCGTGACCGTTGCCAGTGTCGCGTTGAGTTCAGGTGAACCTACGGTTACTCTTAGCGCCTGCGTGGGTGTGCCATCCTTCACTATCACTGTGAGTGGGGCATTGCCGTCGACGTCGCTCGTAACGGTTGCGACGGGTTCAAAGACCACGGACTCATCGCTGTATGTGACGTCTAGCGCCTGGTCGGCAATCGTATTGCCCTCATCGTCCACGACTTGGAACACTATGTCACTCTGGTTGGCTGCGGTGGCAAGCGCTGTCGTCGTGACGCTCGAGACCCTCGTCAGAACCCATGCTGGCGCGTCCGGGTTGTATATGAGCAGGTTCGCCGCTGCGGCTCCCGCCCATACATAGCCTTCCTTCGTGGCGGAGTAGGACAGCGTCAAAGTCTCATGCGCGTTCATCTGAACGATGGTGTCGGGCGCGTGGTAGATCGTCGAGGCCATACCATCGGCATCCGAAGTCAGCCACACGTCATCGATACTACCGTAGC
>JBASRQ010000070.1:0-15316 GCA_049273895.1 Thermoplasmata archaeon | reverse complement strand
GATGGGATGGTCGTCGGATTGGGCAGCGGCTCAACGGCGAAGATCGCGATCAAGCTCTTGGGAGAGATGGTCGAGGCGGGAGTCAACATAGTCGGCATTCCGACCTCCAAGGAAGCAGAGGACCTTGGCCGGCGTGCGGGGATTCTCATCGGCGAGCTCAAGGCTCGTTCAGTTGTCGACATAACTATCGACGGAGCAGACGAGGTGGACCCCGACATGAATCTCATCAAGGGCCTCGGAGGCGCTCTCGTTCGTGAGAAGATAGTGGCCGCCGCCACAAATCTCGAGATAATCATCATTGACGAATCGAAGCTCGTGGATTTCCTCGGCCAGAAGGTCCCCCTGCCGGTCGAGATTGTAAGGTTCTCGCATGAGGCGACTGTGCATCGGCTCGGGCAGCTCGGGTGCAAGTGCATGCTCAGGATGAGGCACGGCGAGCGCTTCGTGAGCGACAACAGTAATTTCATCGTGGACTGCAAGTTCGCCAAGATTGACGACCCGATGAAGCTGGAAGCCGAGATCAAAATGATACCAGGCGTGGTCGACAGCGGGCTCTTCCTTGGTCTCGCCGATAAGGTGATAGTCGCCACGAAGGATGGCACCAGAATAATGGAGAAAGAGAGCGTGCTGCGCCCAAGGTCTACTTCGCGAGTTCCTTGAGCTGCTTGATGTTGTTCTCGATCATCTCGATCTTCTTCCGCTCCTCGGCCTCGATGATTTCGATGATCTTCTCGAACGGTATCGAGAGCTTGTTCGAGTGAACGGGCCTTCCCTTGCCTTCCTTCTTGATGTCCCGCTTCGTCACCCACTTGCGCCTGCGCAGCTCCTGCATCGCGATCGACACCTCCGGCTGCCTCAGGCTCGTGGCGCTCTCGATCTCGACGGACGTCGTCTCCTCTTTCTTTCTCAGGAAAACAAGCGTCTTGGCCATGTTCTTCGAAAGGCCGGTTCGCATAAGAAGCTCGACGAGCATCTCGTCTTTCTTTGTGAGGCCTTTGTCCGTCATATTATGTGCCTAAGCATTTATTAATTAGGCGATATATATTGCTTTCCATCCAAGTCGTGAGATATTTACCGTGGCTGATGATGCGGTTCGGTCTTTAGTTCGACACACGTCAGGACGCAAATGGCTCTGTTGGCTGCTCGGCAACCCTTTAATACAAGTTGCCGCTTACTCGTGTTCTGCCCTGAGGGCCGCTGATTGAAATGAAGATGCCCAGAGTCACAAAAGAGTACTGCCCCAAGTGCAAGAAGCACACGGAGCACGAGGTCGAGAGAGTCAAGTCCCGGCCGAGGAGCGAGCTCAAGTGGGGGCAGAGGAGATATAGGAGGGCGACGGCAGGCTACGGCGGTTTTCCGAGGCCAAAGTACGAGGGCAGGCAGAAGCCGACGGTCAAGGTCGCGCTCAGGTACAGATGCAAGATCTGCAAGAAGGCTCATCAACGGACCTGTTTCAGAGCCAAGACCTTCGAGCTGAAGGAGGCCTGAGGAATGAGCAGCAAGGTCCCAGCGCCCAAGAGCAAATTCATCACGGTGAAATGTCAGGACTGCGGTAACGAGCAGATCGCGTTCAACAAACCTGCGACGCAGGTGAAGTGCAACGTGTGCGGTGCCACACTGATCAAGCCCACAGGTGGGAAGGGAGCCGTCAGGGGGCAGCTGCTCGGAGAGGTCGAGTAATGCCCCACAAGGTCGAGTACCCCGAAGCTGGAGACCTGGTCGTCTGCAGCGTGCAGAACGTGAAGAATTTTGGAGCGTTCGTCTCGCTCGACGAGTATGGCGGAAAGGAAGGCTTCATCCATGTGAGGGATGTCGCGACTGGCTGGGTCAAGTACATCAGGGACCACGTCCGCGAGGGCCAGAAGATCGTGTGCAAGGTCCTCAGCGTCGACAAGGAGAGAGGCCACATCGACTTGTCGCTCAAGCAGGTCAACGAGCACCAGAAGCGCGAGAAGATCCAGGAGTGGAAGAACGAGAAGAAGGCTGAGAAACTCCTCGAGATTGTGGGCACCAAGATGGGGAAAAACCTCGATGAAGCTTATGCCGAGGCCGGCGAGAAGCTAATCAACGAGTTCGGTGAGCTCTACAGCGCTTTTGAAGAGGTGAATGTCAACCCAGACGCGCTGAAGGAGGTTGGTCTCGACAAGAAGTGGGCTGCCGCAGTGACCGAGGTCGCGAAGGAAAACATCCAGACGCCATCTGTAACGATCGACGGCGTGCTCGAAATCAGCAACCCAAAGTCTGATGGCATCGACCACATCAAGAAGGCTCTCGCCATAGGAGTCGACACTGATGACGCTGCTGTGAAGATTCACTACGTCGGCGCACCGAAGTATCGCATCTCAGTCACCGCGGAGGACTACAAGGTCGCGGAGCAGGAACTCAAGGCGACTGTTACGAAGATCACGGCCGCAGTCCAGAAGGCCGGGGGAGCAGCCAGCTTCAAGAGGAAGGAGGAGAAGTGAAGACCCTTCTGAGGAAGTGCTCCTCTTGCAGAGAATACACATTGATGGAGCAGTGCCCTAAGTGCGGAGGGACAACCTTCATGACGATGCCCGCCAAGTACTCTCCCGAGGACAGGTACGGAGAGTACAGAAGGCGCCTCAAGAAGGAGATGAAGGAGACCTAGATGGAAGATATCGTTGTTGTCTTCAAGGAGAAGCCCGCTCTCAAGGACCCGATTCTTGTGGAGGGTCTGCCGGGTGTGGGCAACGTCGGCAAGCTCGCGGCTGAGCACCTCGTGGATCAGCTCAAGGCGGTCAAGTTTGCGGAGATGTTCTCCAAGTTCTTTCCGCCGCAGGTCCTCGTGAATGATTCAGGCACGATCCGACTGGTGAGCAACGAGCTGTATTATGTCCGGAGACCCGATTCTGTCAACGATATCGTCATCATGGTGGGAGACTACCAGGGTCTCACCCCAGATGGGCAATACGAGCTTTCCGACAAGACGCTCATGATCGCAAAGGATCTCGGGGTCAAGAGGATATTCACGCTCGGTGGCTACGGTCTCGGCAAGATGATCGAGAAGCCTAGGGTTCTGGGCGCAGCAACGGACACAGAGCTCGTCGAGGAGATGAAGAAGTTCGGCGTGACCTTCTCCAAGGGTGAGCCTGGGAGCGGCATCGTCGGCGCGAGCGGACTACTTCTCGGACTGGGCAACCTGTACGGAATGCGGAGCGCATGCCTGATGGGCGAGACTTCAGGGTATTTCGTTGATCCCAAGGGAGCTCAGGCTGTTCTGGAAGTGCTCTCGAAGATACTCAGCGTCAAGATCGACTTCACGGAGCTCGAGACGAAGGCAGAGCAGATCGACCAGATCACCTCAAAGCTGAGAGAGGTTGAGCCGCCAGTCGAACCCAAAAGAGAGGACCTGGGATACATCGGGTGACCTGGAAGAACGCAATGATTTGGCCTGGTTCACTTGAAAATAAAAAAAAGGGGGGAGGTTATCCTGATTGGTGACCTCTGAATTCAGTAGTTAGAGTGCATCCCATCCCGTTTCCGACTACTTCTTCAGGTACTTTTCTTCGTATGTTTTGATGGCCGCAAGACTCTGCTCGGCGTGCTCGAACTTCTTCATGCGGTCGACTACCAACTCCAGCCGGGCATAGATGAGGTCCCTGATCCCCGCCCTTATCGCCTCGGAGCGGGAGGGGAAGTCGTCGATCTCCACGAGGAAGTCGAGAGCACGCAGGTGTCTCTGCGGTATGCGGATGGTGATCTTCTCAGTGTCTGGCCCCATCATAAATCGCCCCCGATGCCGCACTTTCCTCGTGACGCTCTATGTACCTCTTCTGCCTTACTAGCGTCAGACAGCCCCTAATATAAGTCGGAAATATATAATACTTCGGTTTTGTTTCGCGCACGCTCCCGAATACCTTTCAGTCTGCACTTCTATCCTCTCGAAAAACGATTTATACGGAGTCTATAATAGGGTGCCCGCGGCATACGTTCTGGCACGGAAATCCCGACTTAGCTCAGACTGGCTAGAGCGGCTGACTGTAGTATGGAAATCGGCACGCCCGATCTCGGTCGCTGAAATCAGCAGGCCCCCGGTTCAAATCCGGGAGTCGGGACCATTTTTCATCAGAAATCACACCGGCTCTGGAATTACCTTCCACGCCTCAGTGGCATCCGGCCTGACGGTCTCCCTGTTTCTCTCCAGCATCGCCAGCTCCCTCGCATCAAATGCCCTCTGGTCGATCGACAAGATCAGTCTTGAATTGCTGACCATCGCTGTCTCGGTCCACCGGTCGACGGCCCTGAGCATCCTCGAGAAATCGTTGCTCGTGACTAGGTACTCGAGCCCATCAACGATGACGACCCCATTCTGCGACTTCTCCATGAAGCTCACAAGGTAGTCCGTCAGCAAGCTGAGCTTCGCCGGGTCCATGTTGTCCTTGCCAGCAACGGTCGAGAGCCAGATTATCGGCGTTGTCTGGAAGTAGTACTTCGAGCGGACGTCCTTAGGGAACTGCCTCGTGACGATCATGCCCTGAGGGCGACTTCTGTACTTGGTGCATTGTCTGCAGGGGCAAGGCAGGCTACAAGCGCTGCATTCTAGACTCTCGCACGAGAAGCTGTCGTCGTTCTCGCAGTCATAGCATCTGCCTGTCAGGATGTCCGAGAACATCTTGAATGCGAAGTTCGGTTTCGCCTCCTCGACAAGGTAGGCGTATCTGTGAAGCAACCTTAACTTCGCCTTTGAGCCAGACACAGATCTCTCGGTGGCGGGCGTCATCACCATCATCTGCCCTCGCGCGATGGCGACGCCGAAGAGCAGTCCCGAGACGGCAACTCCTGCTGTCACGAAGAGTTCTGCAGTATCCCCATTCACGTTCGAGAGCGGCTCAAAATCCCCGACAGCCACGACCCAGACCAAGCCACTCACCGCGAGCAGCCATACGCCAACAAGGAATATGAGAGCAGACCTCTTGCTCTCTCTGTCCGCCAACGATCTGGAGTAGAGACAAATGCCCGTAGCAGAGAGAGCCAGGACAGCGACCGCCATGATAACCATCCCAGACGTGCCCTTACTCAGTTCACCTGATGCCGGGTCCGAATAGCTTAGAGTCGCTGTCGAGCCAAGGAGGATGATGATGGCGGCAACGGCGATCATGATGATGCCCAATCGATTCGGTGGCAGGAAGATGATCTTTCTTTCGACTGGCAACATGAGCGACAGGTCAAGCAGGAATGCAAAAGCGAGAAGTGTGGATATTACAGAGACCTTCGCAATCGTAGCGCCCACCTCTGCGTGGGCCTGGTCTACAATCCCGTAGAGTGGGCTGGTAATCATGGCCATGAAGATCGTCGTCATCGACGCCAGGAACATCCCGGCAGGAAGCGAGTTAGGGGACTTACCCCATGCTAGCATCCCGGCTCCGAGACAAATCGCCCCGGCTCCAACAGATCCCATCCATGCCCAGTCCAACATCAGGTGCTACCTTCTTCGGGCCATCATCGGCAGTGTGTCAGGTCGGCTGATTCGATCCTTTCTGCCCAGCCACGCGTGCATCCCTATGTCGTGGTCGCAGCCCTGACAGCCTCAAGCAACCTCTCAACCTGGAACGGCTTTGCGACGAAGTCTATCGCGCCCGCCCTCATGGCTTCCTTCCTCAGGGCCTCCTTCACGAGGGCGCTTACGACTATTATCTTCGCCTTCGGGTCCTGCTCCATGATCTTCATTATGGCTGACAGGCCGTCCATCCCGGGCATCAGGATATCCATGAGCACGACGTCGGGTTTCAGAGCCTTGTACTTCTCGATCGCCTCGAGCCCGTTTGCCGCTTCGCCCGCGATTTCATGGTCGTGCGATTCGAGGATGTCCCGAATCATCTCCCTGATGAATGGCGCGTCCTCGACGATCAGTACCTTGGACATCGTGCACCAACGCAGCTTGAGCTGTCAACAAGAGAAGACGAATTCCTCCATATATAAGTTGGCCATTTGAGTTATCGAGATCGATAATTGGTCGCGCAAAGCACGAGATGTCCTGGTGGAAGTCCGAACATGCGCCTCGCCGTGATGGTTTTGCGCTGCGCATCCTAATCGGGACTGGAATCGGCCGAATTCACGATTGGAGAATGCCGTAGGCATTCATGTCCGACAGCGGACCTGCGTCGTGCCGCTCAGACCAGCATCTGATAAGTAATAAATAGCATGAAATGCATATGTGATTTCGTCTGACGACTGTCGGACCGAAGGGATGGGCATGGTATTCGGCACACGTAGGAAGGATGCTCGAGACGCGGACGAACCCGTCGGCCAGCGGAGGGTTCCATACAGACTCGCGTCCTACGAACATGACCAAGAGGGCAAGAGGTTCAAGTCCAGCAACGTGGTCTTCAGCTTCTGGAGCGCAGCGAAATACACTCTCATCCTGTCGTTGATGTTGTGGTGGCTGCCCATGTTCGGGCAGATGATTGCGGGCTACGTCGGCGGCAGAAGAGCTGGCGGTCCATGGAAGGGAGTCGCAGCGTCGATCATTCCAGTTGTTGGCCTGTACACGGTTATGACTGGCTTCGATTCCGGATTCCTGCCATCGCATCTGTTTGGAGTCGCGATAGCTCCAGCAGCGATTGGTGCGTCGCTGACCCACAGCATACCGTTCATCTCGCCATACCTTCAGTTCTCGTCGAACTATGTTGGCTCGTTCGTCAACGCGCTCTCAGGAGCGAGCCCGTACGGAATCAACACCTACGTTCTCACAGTGGCCTTCGCATATGTCGGGGGCGTGCTGGCAGAGCAGAACCGACGAGAGATCGAGTACTCGTCCGGTGCGGTTGTGTCCAACACAACGGTGCTTGTCCATGACCCCAACTCGTATCAGCCGCAGGTCGAACAAGGGCGGCCTCATGGGGTCCTCGCAGGCATGGGAGCCTTGTTCCGTCTTCCGGCAAGGAGTGAGTATCCAGTCACAGGCGGCGGGTTCATGTCGAGAGGAAGGGGCTCATGGGCCAGAGCTTCTGAGATGTGCTACGCAGACGGCGAAGGCGACATCGATGATCAGTATCTGCTGCCGGCTGCACGGCCGGTGTATTCTCAGCCTGCTCCGAGTCACCAGAGGCACCACCATCACCATCACAATGACTCGTGGCAACACAAGCAGAAGAGAAGAGGCGCGCCGAATTACGCCGCGAAGCCGAGGTTCAGCTACCCGCAGTACCAGAACCAGAGACCTGAGGGCGGCTACAAGGGCGGGATGATCAGGCGGAGCAAGGATGTCCCCAGATTTAGCGTCTCCTCCGACCCGAAGTCAATCAAGAGGGCTCAGAGGATGATCGACAGCGAGTGGGGCGGAGGCAAGAAGAGGTTCCCCGCGAGATTCGTCGATCGAGCGGAGTACGAGGAGCGGGAGCCCGCGCGCGCTGCAGTGGAAACGGAGGCTATCGCGATCCCACGCAGGAGAGAGCATCACGACAATGGCCACCAGTGGGATTCCATCTAGGCCTGCGTTCCATCCGAAGGTTTTTATGAGTCGACCGCTTCGCTCGACCATATGAGAGCGGAGCGGGAAACGCATGTTCTGTGAGAAGTGCAAGAGCCTGCTTTTTCCTCAAGATGGAAAGCTCGTCTGCAGGAAGTGCGGAGCCGTCTACGAGCCCAACAGCGAGAACCAGGTCATCACTCACAAGAGCAAGGACAAGGAGATGGCCGTGATGAGCGAGATATCTGGAACTCTCCCAACAGCGGATGCCGAGTGTCCGTCTTGCGGGCACAACAAGGCCTATTGGGTGTTGCGACAGACGCGCGCGGCCGATGAGCCCGAGACCAGGATCTTCAGATGCGTCAAGTGCGGTCACTCCTGGCGAGAATACTAGCACTGGATGTATGCGCAAGTTTTTAAAAGACTGAAAGGTTACAGGTAGGTACGGAAGGGGGGCTAATGTTTCAGGCGAAAGCCAGAGCTGACATCTTGAAAGAGGTTGTGAACGTCGTCTCAACCCTCGTCGATGAAGCGAAGTTCAGCATGAACTCGGACGGGCTTACTCTGAAGGCTGTGGATCCGGCGCACATCGCGATGGTGGACCTGTCGCTCGGAAAGGATGCCTTCGAGGAGTTCAAGGCGGACGAGGTCGAGATTGGGATCGACATCGACAAGCTAAGCCAGTTCCTCAAGCTCGCGAGATCGGACGACATCATCGACGTCAAGCACGATGAGGACAAGAGAAGGCTCAACATTGCAGTCGGGGACATCACGAGGCGCATGAGTCTCATAGACACAACCGGCATGAGCGACCCGAAAGTGCCGAGCCTGAACCTCCCCGTGACGCTCACTGTCAAGGTCGATGACCTCGTCCAGGGCATCAAGGCCAGCGAGACCGTGTCGGACCACATCGCGCTGGTTGCGTCCCCTGAGGGTTTCGAGATGACCTGCGAAGGTGACATGGACCAGGTCAACTGGAAGAAGTCCAAGAAGGACATGGAGTCCTTGGAGGCCCCGAGCAGCGTTAGGAGCCTCTTCCCTCTGGAGTACTTCTCCAACATGCTCAGGGCAGTGCCATCCGGCAGCGTCGTCACCATGCACCTGGGCAACGATTACCCGGTTCGGGTCGAGTTCAAGATCGCAGGCGGGAAGGGTGAAGTGCGCTACCTGCTTGCTCCGAGGATCGAGAGCGGTGACTGAGCGGAGACCTAATTTGGCACTCAAGGCCCCAACGAACCAATTCGATTCTATTCCGTGAGGTCGAGCCATATTACCAGTGGATTTCTATGCGGAGGATACGGATCGGGGTTCTAGCTTCTGGTGGTGGGACCAACCTCCAGTCGATCATTGACGCCTGCGAGAGCGGGGAGATCGACGGGGATGTCGTTGTTGTGATATCGAACGTGCCCGAGGCATTTGCGCTCGAGCGCGCCAAGAAACACGGGATCGATGCGTTCGCGTTTCCCCACAAGGGCATTACAAGGGAGGACCACGAGAAGGACGTGATCGATTGCCTCGAGCAGCACCAGGTCGACCTGGTCGTTCTCGCGGGCTACCTCCGGATGCTTACGCCCGTGATGATAAACAAGTACGCGGGCCGTATGATGAACACCCATCCTGCGCTGCTGCCATCCTTCGGAGGCAAGGGCATGCACGGACTGAACGTTCACCAGGCTGTCCTCGATTGCGGATGCAAGGTCTCCGGCTGCACGATCCATTTCGTGACGCTCGATGTCGACGGCGGCCAGATAATACTCCAGAAGGCGGTCCCGGTGCAGGAGAACGATTCTGCAGAGATGCTGCAGGAGCGCATACTCAAGGAGGAGCACAAGCTGCTGCCGCGCGCAATCCAACTCTTCGCGCAGGGCAAGCTCAAGATCGAAGGTCGGAAATGCCGCGTCTTTGAGACCTGAGGACCGCGTGAGGCATTTGCAACCAGAATAGTTTAAGGCGAGCCAACAGATATCCCGACTGCATTCATCAGATGCTACCAGGAGGGCGGACTTGGAAGTCTACGACGGAGAGTTCATCAGCGAACTCGAAACCATCGCGAAGAAGATCAGGCTCCATTCCATTCAGATGATCTATCAGGCTGGTTCTGGCCATCCCGGCGGCTCTCTTTCGTCTGCCGACGTCCTCGCAGCCCTCTATTTCCACATCATGAAGCACGACCCGAAGAGACCGGACTGGCCCGACAGGGACAGGTTCGTTCTGAGCAAGGGTCATGCGGCTCCTGCTCTCTACGCGGTCCTGGCGATGTCCGGCTACTTCCCCGTCGAGGAGCTCAGCTCTCTGAGGAAGATGGGGAGCAGGCTGCAGGGCCACCCGTGCATGCAGAAGACGCCCGGCGTCGAAATGTCCACGGGTTCGCTCGGTCACGGTCTCGCCGCTGGTAACGGCATGGCCTTGGCGGCGAAGTTGGACAGGAAGCTCTACAGGATATACGTAATAGTTGGCGACGGGGAGATGGATGTCGGGGAGACCTGGGAGGCAGCGATGCTGGCATCCCATTACAAGCTGGACAACATCACGGTCTACCTCGACAGGAACAAACTGCAGCTCGACGGCCCCACGGAGAAGATCATGTCGCTCGAGCCGCTCTCCGACAAGTGGAAGGCGTTCGGGTGGCATGTGATCGAGATCAACGGGCACAACATGAAGGAGATAATCCACGCAACGAACGAGGCCAAAGGCGTGAAGGGCAAGCCGACCATCATCATATGTCATACCATCAAGGGCAAGGGCGTGAGCTACATGGAGGGCTCACTGCACTTCCACGGCAAGGCGCCCGACAAGCAGGAGTACGAGCAGGCGATGAAGGAGCTCGGAGGTGACAAGGCATGAAGTGGAAGGAGGAGAGCCAGAGGAAGCAGTACGGGCGTGCTCTCGTCGAGCTCGGCAAGGAGCGCGGGGACATCGTCGTGCTGGACGCGGACCTCTCAACCTCCACGAGGACGGCCGACTTCGCTGCCGCATTCCCGGAACGGTTCTTCAACTGCGGCATCGCCGAACAGAACATGATGGACACCGCAGCGGGTCTCGCAGCATCAGGCAAGACTGTCTTCGTCTCGACCTTCGCTGTCTTCGGCACTGGGCGATGCTACGACCAGATACGACAGTCCATCGCCTACCCGAACCTCAACATAAAGATCGTTGTGTCGCACGCTGGCATAACGGTCGGCGGGGATGGAGCGTCGCACCAGATCGTCGAGGACATCGCTCTGATGAGGGTTCTCCCCAACATGACGGTCATCGTTCCAGCGGACTCCCCCGAAACGTACAAGGTCGTGAAAACGATTGCGAACACCAAGGGACCCGTCTATGTCAGGATAGGAAGGGCTGATGTGCCGACAATCACCGACGCTGCCTCTCCCTTCGACATCGGCAAGGCCCCGGTCATGAGGGACGGCAAGGACATCACTCTCATCGGCTGCGGAATAATGGTCTCGAAATGCTTGGAGGCTGCCGAGGAGCTGCTGAAGCATGGCGTGGACGCCAGAGTCGTCAACCTGCACACGATCAAGCCGCTCGACGAGAAGACGATCGTCAGAGCGGCAAGGGAGACCGGCGGAGTCGTGACCGCTGAGGAGCACTCGGTGATGATGGGTATGGGAAGCGCTGTGGCGATGGTGCTCGTCGAGAACTTCCATGTCCCCATGAAGCGGGTGGGGATTCCGGACGTCTTCGGCGAGTCTGGCGCCTGCGACGAGCTCATGAACAAGTACGGTCTCACCGTCGACAACATCGTGGAGGCGGCTCACGATGTCCTGAAGAGGAAGAAGTGAGGGTGATCTCGATATGAAGATATTCATAGACACCGCGAACCTGGACCAGATCAAGGAGATCAACAGCTGGGGAATACTGGACGGCGTGACTACGAACCCGACACTGGTGGCTAAGGAAGGGTGTGATTTCGAAACCCGCGTGAGGGACATCTGCCAGGTGGTCGACGGGCCGATCAGCGCTGAGGCGGTCTCCATGAATGCGGAAGGCATGATCAAAGAGGCCCGGGAGCTCTCCAAGATGCACAAGAACATCATCGTGAAGATACATATGACGGACGAGGGGCTGAAGGCCGTCAAGGTGCTTTCGAAGGAAGGCATCAAGACGAATGTCACGCTTGTCTTCTCGCCGAACCAGGCTCTTCTTGCGGCCAAAGCCGGCGCCACCTACGTGTCTCCGTTCGTCGGCAGGCTGGACGACATCAGCCACGACGGCATGGACCTTGTCAGGGACATAGTCACGATCTTCAGGAACTACGGGTTCAAGACCCAGGTGATCGTGGCGAGCATCAGACATCCTATCCATGTGACGGAGGCGGCACTCGCGGGCGCCCACGTGGCGACCGTCCCGTACGACGTCCTGAAGAAGATGCTGAAGCACAACCTCACGGACGAGGGCATCCAGAAGTTTCTGAAGGACTGGGAGAAGGTCCCGAAGAAGAAGTGATCAGCCGGTTTGTCCTATCCTATGTAGCTGTCCGTGGCGGATTTGTCGAATCCCTTGACGAGCTCCAGCTGGTACTCCTCTTGCGGCTGCCAGCCGTACAGTGGATATACGAGCTTCGGGACGAACCTCGAGAGGTCAGCTGCGAACTGTGTGACTGGATGGTCCTTGCCGAACGTGGCAATGCTGATCTCGTACACCTTCGCCCTCGTCGCAGCCTCGTCGATTATCCCAAGCGTATGGACATACTCGTGGAGCAGGATGTGGAAAACATAGGGCTTGTACAGCGCGGGATCAGTTTCCTTGATCCTCTTGAGCGGGAGGCTGTTCATCACGATTATGTTCGTCGCCACGGGGAAGAACGCCCCGACGAACCCTTGAGGCCCTCCGCCCAGGTTCGCCAGGCCCAGCATCAGGCCAGCCCTCTCCTTGCCCGTGCTCTTTCTCACCGCTAGTTTCACGACTTCGAAGATGCCCGCCAGATCCTTGGCGGACTCCAATTTCGTATCAAATGACGCGTTCGGATTCACGATAAGGAGTTAGGGGCTGGCTGGATATAGCTGATTCGCCAAACAACCGAAAGATTGTAGGTACATCTTCACCGACAAGCATGAAATAGCACCCAATGCTCTCCAGCGGTCGTGCGGACCGATGTGCTCGTTGTAGGAGGGGGCCCTGCGGGCTCAACAGCTGCCAGGCTTCTCGCAAGGGATTATGACGTGGTCATTCTCGAGGAGCACAGGACCCCTGGCGAACCGCTCCAGTGTGCGGGCCTCGTCACACAAAAGGGGGTTCCAATGTTCGCCCGGGAGAGCGTCATAGGAGAGATCAGAGGGGCCAGACTCCACTCTCCTCTAGGTTTCACGCTGACGTTGGAGGCAAGAACCTCAAGGGCGTACGTGCTCGACAGATCTCATTTCGACAGGATGATGTTCCACAAGGCTGTCGACGCGGGAGCCGTTCCAAGGGTCGGCAGCAGCGCCCGTGCTGTCCGAGATACGGGTTACGAGGTCCACACGGAGACAAGATCCGACCACCACCAAGAGAACTTCACCTCGAGAATAGTGGTCGGCGCAGACGGGTACAAGTCGATATGCCGAAGGTCGTCGCATCTTCCCGTCCCGAAGCACATGCTGACAGGGATTCAGGTGGATCTCAAAGGAGTCGAAACCGATCAGGAGTTCGTCGAGCTGTTCCTAGGAAGGGATGTTGCGCCTGGCTTCTTCGCATGGGCGATTCCTGCAGGCGATCTCGTCAGAGTGGGCCTGTGCACCTGGGACGCAGCCGATCTTCCGGCGATGTATCTGAAGAAGTTCTTGACAAGACCGCAGTTCAAGCACGCAAAGAGCGTCTCCACGACTTCGGGAAAGATACCAATTGGACCCGGGAGGTCTGCCGTCTCTGGGCGGATCATGCTCGTTGGCGACGCGGCATGTCATGCGAAGCCACTCTCAGGCGGGGGCGTCTACACCGGCGTCCGGGGGGCAGAGCTATGCTCTGAGGCCGTTTCCGAGTTCTTTGAATCCTGCGAGGCCTCGGGTCTTGGCGCATACGACCGGCTGTGGAAGGATGAGTTCGGGAAGGAGCTTTCGCGTGCCTTCAGGATAAGGAGGATATTCCTCGCGCTGACCGACAAGAAGATGGACAAGGCCCTCAGGATCTTCTCCGAGCCAGAAGTCCGGCGACTGCTAGAGCAGAAGGGAGATATCGACTACCCGGCTTCACTTTCGTCTGCTGTGCTTAAGCTTGCTCCAAGACTCGCGCAGTTTTCCCCGCAGATAATAGAATCGTTTCTCTAGGCGCGGGTACGCGCCCGGGTTGTCCAGGACGTAGTAGTACAATGCCATGAATGAGAGCCCGATACATCCTGCGACCATCACTGCAAGAGGCCAGCGTGGGATCGGGATCTTGATCCCGAACGAAGAGTCAGGCAGGAGGCCGTCCACGCCCAACCCCTTCAGGTAAGTCCTGTCTACGATGTTCTGGTTCCCCTCGAAGGAGACGATCTTGTTCCAATCGCTCTCCGTGAAACATCCCTTCGATTTCAGGACCACATTGGCCGAGCTGTTAGGGAAGTTGAAAGTGAGGTCAAACCTGACGAAATACGTGCTCTGAGAGAAGTAAGATCCGTGAGGAGTCTTCTTGGATGTGTAGATCGGGAGCTCGATTCTGAGAGTCTGGTTCGGCAGAATCTGAGAGTAATCCTCCCTCCATTCGGTCGACACGTGATGGAATAGAGGAGGATGCGGGAACGAGCTCGTGACCTCTTCCGCCTTCTCCTGCGTGGCGTACATGTAGATGCTGACGATGAGTGTCACGTTCTCCATGATGGCGCTGGCGTTGTCGCTTTCGTACGGGTTGGTCAGGTTGAAGGAGAAATCGACTTCCTGCCCAGGTGCCACTGTCGGGGTCACAAAGCCGCCCAAGATGTTGTTTGCGTACCTCGGCATCCCCGGGTCAGAGATGTCTCCCATGGCGAGGCTGGGTGACAGCAGGAGGAGTGAGAGGATGAAAGACGATGCCGCCAGAGGGAGTCTCATCGGTGGTCTGAGGTTCGAAACTGACTATATCACTTTCGGTGATTTCGAAAGTCCCACTCGGGAAGTGCTTATAACAGCCGTGGACGATGCCAATGACCGTGCTGGGAGTACGAGTCGCTAGGTCCGATGCAGAGGCCCTTCGGAAGGACATTACGTCTGAAAGACTCCTGGACAAGACGCATGCCATCATCGACGAAGACAACCATGTCATCATACCAGTCAAGTCGGAGCCGGACGAAGTCCTGCTGAAGAAGTACGAAGCCGAGCTAGTCGAGAGGCTTTTTCCAGAGAGGAAGCACAGGGAGGACCCGATTGATGCGATCCGTAGGCTCGTCTCGATTCCAGAGGATCTCAAACATCTTCTGCCGAGCAAATGGGAGATGTTCGGGAACCTGGCTGTGATCAGGCTGGCGCCGCAGCTGGATGAGTACGAGAGCGAGATCGCGGAAGCTTATGCAGTCGTTCTGGGTCTGAAGGCGGTCTTGCGGGACGTTGGCGGGATCAAGGGGGAATACAGGCAACCGGTCATCAGGACGCTGCTAGGGGAAGATACCGTGGCGACGCACCTCGAGAACGGAATCAGATATCGGTTCGACGCCACGAAGATCATGTTCTCCTCCGGGAACATCGAGGAGCGTCTCAGGATGGCCGACTTGAAATGCGACGGCGAAACCATCGTTGACATGTTCGCGGGGATCGGTTACTTCTCGATTCCGCTGGCAGTCTATCAGAAACCGACAAAAATCATTGCGTGCGAACTGAACCCTGTCGCATTCCAGTACCTCGAGGAGAACGTCGCGCTGAATCAGGTGTCAAGGATAGTGAAACCAGTTCTGGGCGACAACAGGGACTTGCCAGGCGAGGGCATCGCGGATAGAGTGGTGATGGGCTATGTCAAGAC
>JBASRQ010000065.1:0-13930 GCA_049273895.1 Thermoplasmata archaeon | reverse complement strand
TTCTCATCAAGGATGCAGCTGCTCTCGAGAGCGCGCACAGACTCACCACGGTGATCTTCGACAAGACCGGGACGCTCACGCGCGGAGAACCGCGCGTAGTCAGAATCGAGCCTGCGCCAGGTGTCACTGAAAAGCAACTCCTCCAGTCCGCGGGAAGTGCGGAAAAAGGATCGGAGCATGTCCTTTCGCGGGCCGTGATTGCTGCTGCCGAGGACTCAGGGGTGGCGCTCAATCAGCCTGAGACGTCCACCGCGATATCTGGAGAGGGGGTCTTGGCCATGGTTAAAGGTTCGGAGATCATAGTTGGGAACAGGCGCATGTTCAGCCGAAAGGATCTCTCTCTGGTGCCACTCGAGGGCAAGATGGAGGAAATGGAGAACCTGGGAATGACGGTTATGATCTGCGCCGCTGAAGGTAAGGTCCTGGGACTGATAGGAGTGGCCGATACTCTGAAGCCAGAGGCAAGGGAAGCCGTCGCTGCGCTCAAAGATCTCGGGCTCAGAGTCGTCATGCTCACGGGCGACAATGAGCGAACCGCGAGAGCGATAGCTAAGGAGGCGGGGATCGAAGAGTTCAGAGCTCAGGTTCTTCCCGCAGACAAGGCAGCGGTGGTCAAGTCCTTCCAGGAGAACAAGGAGGTCGCCGCGATGGTCGGAGACGGCATTAACGATGCGCCTGCCTTGGCGACGGCGGACATAGGCATGGCTTTGGGAACCGGGACGGACATAGCGCTAGAGTCCGGGAACATCGTGCTTGTCGGAGAAGACCTGAAGGGCGTGGTCTCAGCCATAAAGCTCAGCAAACGGACTTTCGCCAAGATACGTCAGAACCTGTTCTGGGCGCTCTTTTACAACACTGCATCGATTCCCATAGCCGCCGGGGTTCTCTACCCCCTGACCCATTGGCTCCTGAGCCCGATCGTCGCGGCAGGGGCGATGGCCCTAAGCTCAGTCTCCGTGGTGACGAACGCTTCCCTGCTCAAGAGATTCGAGCCCTAGAGGCTTGGACCCGCGTCGTCAGCCAACCGACCCACTCCCGCATCCCGCAGCTGCGTACGGCGAGAACGACTGTAGAAAAGGTTATCTGGGTGCTAAAGGATAACAACATCTGAGTTTGAAGGATTGCGGGCAGTTTATGAAGCCTCAAAGCAGACTCGCATCCCCCGACGACCCCCCAGAACCGCGACCCCCTCGGATGTGGCCTCATGTTCGGCAAGAAGCTCTCAAAAGGATTTCTAGTAGACACGAACGGAGCGCTGGTCAGGGAGTTCGTCTTCAGCGCAAAGGCCGATGTCACCTTCGAGCAGGTGAAGGCCTCTCTCCAAGGAAGGGGCAATCTTGCAACCCTTGATTCCTTCGAGGTTGGCAAGCTCACCGCCACCGTCGTCAAAGGCGACAAGCTCCACTTCATAGCTGTGAGCAAGGGAGGAGCAGAGGCTGAGGATACCGGATTCTTCCGGGAGATTCTCAACTCAGTCGAGAAGTCATTTGATGCATCAATTGAGGGAAGATTGAAGACCGCTCAAGAGGCCGAGCGGCTTGCGAAGTTGGAGCAAGAGAAGGCAGCCAAGGCGTCCCAAGAGGCGGACCTGAACAGAAATGACCTGGCGCTCGAAGGAGTTGCGCTCGAAGAACTGCGGATGGAACTTGACCGACTCAGGAAGGAGACGGGAACTTGGCAGGATGAGCTCAAGGAATTCGAGGTCCAGATCAATGACAGGCACGCCCAAATCAATGAGAGAGTTCAGCTCCTTCTGGAGAGAGAGCAAGGTCTTGTCAGGGCACAGCAGGCCTTCGAGGTCGCCTCTGAGGCCAAGAGGACTCTGATAAGAAGACTCCAGGAGTCGATTGGTTTCTCGATAGCCGAATCGGAGAAGGGCCTTTCAAAGCTGCTGAAGGAGAGAAGCGACCTCGATGTGGCCAAAACTCAGTTCGAATCAGAAGTGCAGAAGCTCAATGAGACAAAGGTGGCTTGGGACAGGGAAGTCGAGGAGGCGAAGGTCAGGATTCAGAGCCTTGACAGGGACAGAGAGACGCTCGCGGAAACGAGCAGGCAATTAGAAGCTAAGGAGAAGAATCTCAGCGATATGGAGGACGGCCTTGAGGAGCGAAGGCGCGATTTAGAAGCAAAAACCGCGCAGCTCGAGGCCGACAAGAAGACCTTCCTGGAAGACAGCAAGAGAGAGGAGGCGGACCTGGAGGAAGGCCGTGCATCTGTCGAGGAGCGCGAGGAGAAACTGAAAGATGCGGAGGAGAGAGTCCTCTCTCAACAGCAGGACAACGAGAGAATCCTTGCTGAGTTGAAGCCAAGACAGAGTCTTCTCGCCACACAAGCTAATGAGCTTTCCGAGCGCGTGAAAACCCTTGAGGAGAGGGAAAGTGCGCTTGAAGCCGATAAAGGAGATCTCGAGAGAAGGCGCGCGGAGATAGAACGCAATGCCGAGATGCAGCAGAAAGAGCTGTCATCCCTCCTGGCCAAGATCGGAAAGGAGAACGAAACTCTGAAAGAGCGGATGGCAGATCTCGAGACGAAGGAACTGGCAATACGCGAGAAGGAATCTGAAGTAGCCAGCTCAGCGGAACGAATGGAATCCCTGCTCAGAGACCTTGACAGGCGGGAGAAGGGTATCGAGAAAAGGGAGGCCGCAATTCAGGATTCCGTTGCCGCTCAACAGGTGACGGCCCAGACGGTCGCCGAGCGCGAGGCCCTTCTCGCAGAGAGAGAGAAAGAGCTGCTCGCGAAAGAGGGCGCCCTGGTCGAGACAAGAGTTAAGGCAGAGGCCCAGATCGAGGAAGTCTCTGAGGCGAAAGAGAATCTTGAGAAGGTCAAATCCGACTTGACGCGGAAGGAGGCAGTGCTCGAGGACGAGGCTCGCGCCCTTAACGAGCGCGAGGAGAGGTTGGATGAGGAAGTCGAGAATCTCAAGAGAAAGCAGGAAGGCCTCATTGCTTCAGAAGACAACTTGGATGCTCGGGTGAAGGCGCTGTCCGAAAGGGAGAGGGCGCTTCAAGATGAGATGTTCAAGGCGAAGGCGAGGGTCGAAGAGGAAATGGAGAGACTCGATACCGAGCGCAAGAACGTTGCAGGAAGATTCGCGGAACTCGAGGGCAAGGAGAAGACGCTAACAGAGAAGGCGGAAACCCTCGCGAGCGCCCAGAAAGAGTTGCGATCGAAAGAGGTCAGCCTCATGGAGAGAGTCGACGAAATGAACAGAAGAAGGGAGGGCCTCTCCGCAGAGATGGACCAAGTCGCACAGGAAAAGGCGAAGATCGAAAAGATGCGGGAGCACCTCGACAAGCGCAAGCAGGTGATCGGCGAGCAGGTGGATAGCATCGCCGAAATCACCAGGAAGCTTGAGGAGCTGAGGACCCGGACGAAGCGAAGGACAGATGAGGCACAGGGTCAGCAGCAACCTGAAGAGACGCGTCAGTAGATTGCGGTCCGTGTCATCATTTTGCGCGCTCAGGCAAGTTTGGGCCACCCTCGCTCGAGGCCCTTCGCTGCGGATATCAACGTCCGCCTGAACAATGGTTTGGCATTTGCGTCGGCGCGAAGATGCTTGGAGATGTAGCCCCTCACGGAATCGACGACGTCCACGCCCGCCTCTCTGCCATATCCCTCGATCAGGCGTAGACAGAGATCGAACTTGATCGGAGTGAAGAACGGCTCACTGCCCAGGATGGAAGCCCCGATTTGGCCGAGGTCTTCCAGCGGATTCCCCGGTCCCGAATCCTCCAGATCAAACCCATGTATCCTGCCCTCGCTCAACACGAAATTGGAAAGAACAGAGTCACCTCGGACTGTCCGTATCCCGGCCGCTGACGTCTTCTCATGGTATCTCGCAAGCCATACGCCGATCCCCTCGGCGACATCAAATCGAAAGAAGTGATTTACCAGAGCATCGCATATGTCGCCGGGCAAGTATTCGAGCACGAGATAGTCCCTGTCCATATAGAGCGGATATGGGACGTCCAAGCCAAGCTGCCTTGCGACCAATAGCGCTTCGAACTCATCTCCTGCCTTGCCAGTCAATGACAGCTTGATGACTACTGGTCTCACATCTGTCTCCGCAACCCAAACCCTGTTTCTCTTGCTCGGCACGAGCTTGATCCTATTTAGGACGAGTCTTTGGTTAAGAGATTTCTTGAGCGCTTCCCAACCATAGGAATCAAGAGCCGTGAGATCATCGACCATGCGGTTACAAACACGCGACTATGACAATAAAAAGCCTATGCCGATGGTATCGCTGCCGCCAAGCACGATCTAGTCCCAGGAGATCGAATCCTCCCTCAAACGGTCCATGAGCTCCTTGGTGACCCTGAGTGCCTCATCAGGATCGTCCTGGTGAAGCGCCTGCATCGCGGTCTTGATTTGCAGGATGTAGGTCGAGATATCGATGCCGAGCGCCTTGGCCTCCGTAAGGTACTTCCTTGCTTTCGCGATCTGAGACCTCACGAGTTCTGGAATGCTGGGAGCCATCATCTCCTCAGTCTGGTGGACTAGCGCATTGACGAGGTTCCAATCGCCATCTCGTGCGGCTTCCCATGCATTGCCCACGAGTCTGCGAGCCCTTGACGTGTCTGTTCCAAGAGAGCTCACATCAGAAATCAGGCGCTCGGTCTCCTCCAGAAGCCTGGCAGATCCTGCGAAACCCTTGAGGGCCTCCTCATACAGCATTTCGCGCGACCTCGGCCTGCTCCTGATCAAGCTGAACAGGTCGAACTTCTCTGGCCTGACCATCTCTTCCTTCTGCACGGGCAACTCACCCACGGGCATCCCGCTGGTTTCATCCGTCTCCGCCTCCCCTGCCAGTTGACTGTCGGCGAAAATCGCTCCGCAGAACGGACAATAGGGGTCCGACTCCTTCACGATCATGTCACACTGCGTGCACTGGAACAGCGGGCCGTCGTCCTCGGGAACCGAAGGGGGATTGACAAGACTCGGGGCTAGCGTCGCCTCCTTGGCGTGCTGGCTCATGCGACGATCCGCGGGTCCGACTCCTCCAGACAGGTTAGTGGTTCTCGAATCCGACGCTCGGAGTATCCTCTGGAGCTTCCTATGATACCGATCAGCTTGCACATCGGCAGCCTCTTTCAGTATGATGCTCTTGCCCGGAGCAGGTGTGTCAGTCAAGCTAGCTCGCACTCCGTCTGTCTTAGTCTGCACGTATTTACTCCGCTCACTGACTATAAGAAGAATCCTTCGCCAGTATCATGAGATGAAAAAAAGAGACAAGGAGCGTCCTAATGGCGCATGCCTGTCTGTCATCGTTTCTTGATGAGCTCCAGGAACGCTTTCTCGTCGAGGATGGTCTTCTTCATGCTCTTTGCCTTGGCCAGTTTCGAGCCGGGGTCCTTGCCCACCACCACGAAGTCGGTTGCCTTCGTGACCGAGGGGCTGGCCTTGCCACCAAGAGCGGCGACCGCGGCTTCCGCATCCGCCCGCCCCATCGACTCCAATTCGCCCGTGAAGAGAAATGTCTTTCCAGAAAGCGGTCCAGCTGAGACCCTGGCACCTTGCATCTTCAGACCAGCCTTCCCCAATCGCCGGACGAGCTCACGGTTCTTTGGATCGTCCATGAAATCACGGATGGCGCCTCCAATGACTCGTCCGATACCCTCCGCCTCGGCCAGTTCGTCAACGCTGGATTCCTGTATCCTTTCCATGCTTCCCATCGTGCGGGCAAGAACATCGGCGGTCGTCTTTCCCACGTGTCTGATCCCGAGGGCGAACAGGACATTCTCGAAATCCCTGCCAAGACTGGCTTGAATAGCTTCGAGGATATTCTGCGATGATTTCTCCGCGATGCCTTCCAGAGTCAGCAGCTGCTCTTTCTTGAGACCGTACAGATCAGCTGCGTCCATGACCAATCCCTTGCCCACGAGCTGATCTATCAGCGAAGAGCCAACGCCCTCGATATCCATCGCAGATCTGGAGCAGAAGTGGGCGAGCCTCTCCTTCACTTGTGCTGGGCAGGAGGCGTTAACGCACCTCCTGGCAGCCTCGCCCTCCTCCCGCACTGCCTTCGACCCACAGACGGGGCATGTCCTTGGCATCTTGAACTCCTTCTCCATGCCCGTCCTCTGATCGACAACAGGCTTGACGACTTGCGGGATGACTTCGCCTGCCCTTTCCACGAGGACGTGGTCCCCAATCCGCAGGTCCTTGCGCATCACCTCATCCTCATTGTGAAGGGTGGCGTGTGTCACGGTGACCCCGCCGACCTGAACAGGTTCCAGAACGGCAACAGGGGTCAACGCTCCCGTGCGCCCGACCTGGACTTGTATGTCGAGCAATCTCGTCGTCATCTGCTTCGGCGGGTATTTGTAGGCCATGGCCCACCTCGGCTCCTTCGCCGTGTAGCCGAGCCTAGCCTGCTGCGCGAGCGAGTTCACTTTGACGACGATCCCATCGATCTCATACTCGATGGCGTCTCTCTTCGACTCCCACGAAGCGATATGCTCCAGCACTCCGCCGATAGAATCGAACTTTCTGGTGTGCGGACTCGTGCGCAGGCCTGATTTGCGCATCGCATCCAAGCATCCTTCATGAGTCGAAGGCGACTTGTCAGCATCGAAGCTCAATGTGTAGAATGTGGCCTCCAAGGGCCTTGAGGCAGCGATCTTCGGGTCCAGTTGGCGGATGGAGCCCGCAGCGGCGTTTCTTGGATTGGCGAACAGGGGCTCGTCATTGGCCTCCCGTTCCTTGTTGAGCTTCTTCAGTCCAGCCGTGGGCATGTAGACTTCGCCGCGCACTTCGACTGTGCGCAGAGCGCTATCCGGCTTCAACCTGAGAGGAACGCTCCTGATCGTCTTGATGTTCGACGTGACATCCTCCCCGATCTTCCCGTCGCCCCTCGTGGCTCCTCTCATCAGGACACCGTTCTCGTATAGCAGGGCAATGCCCAAGCCATCGATCTTCAACTCAACTATGTACTCAACAGGCTCTCCGCCAAGCCACTTCCTCACTCTTAAGTCAAAGTCGCGCAGCTCCTGGGACGAATAGCAGTTGCCAAGGCTCAGCATGGCGACCTTGTGCTCGACCTGGGGGAACTCCGCGATTGGCTTTCCTGACACCCTCTGGGTCGGCGAGTCGGGCAATACTAGTTCCGGAAAACGTTCCTCAAGCTCGGCTAGCTCCCTGACGAGCATGTCATACTCGTAGTCGGAGATCTCGGGATTGTCCTCCACATAGTACTTCACATCATGGTAAGAAATCCGGTCGACGAGGTCCCGCATCCTCCTCTTTGCCTTCTCACGGTCGTCGCTCATCGCCTGCCCCCATGAAGCTGCCTGATGATGTCCTTTCCGCGAACAGAGTTCAGGACATTGTCCCTCTCAAGCCAGCCGCGCCTCGCCGTTATCAGCCCGTACCTTATGTAGGCCATCTGGTCCACGCTGTGTGCGTCTGTGGCTATCGCCACTTTGACGCCCGCATCCTTTGCCAGCCGGCAGTTCACATCAGACAGGTCAAGCCGGTCAGGAAATGAATTCAGCTCCAGGCACACTCCAGAGGATTTTGCCGAAGAGAACACAAGGCCAAGGTCCAGTTCATATGGCGGCCTTTGTCCTATCAGTCTCCCAGTTGGATGACCGAGTATATCGATCCTGCCTGATTCGAGTGCCGTCGTCACGCGCTTGGTCATATCGGCTTTCTCCATCTTGAACCTAGAGTGAACAGATCCGACGACGATGTCCAGATCCTTGAGCAACGAAGAGGGGAAGTCCAGTGAGCCGTCGGCCTTGATATCGACCTCGCTTCCCGCGAGCACCCGAATCTCTCCATCGCGTAACTCATCTGCCTTGCGAACGGCCTCGATCTGCTTCTTCAGACTGTCTGAGCTCAGACCATTTGCTATCCTGAGACTCTGGGAATGGTCCGTGATCGCCACATACTCGTATCCCTTCGTTGCCGCGGCAGAAACGACGTCCTCAATCTTGTTGACACCGTCGCTCCAGCTCGTGTGCACGTGGAAATCGCCCAGCAATTCCTCCTTCTTCAAGAGGCGTGGGAGCTTGTTTTCCCGTGACGCCTCAAGCTCGCCTGAATTCTCTCGAAGCTCGGGCTCCACATACCGCAGGCCGAGGGCCTTGTAGACCTGCTCTTCGGTCGCTCCCGTGACCAGCTTGCCAGAGTCGCGCTCGAACAGACCGTACTCGTTGAGTTTCAGACCCATTTCCACGCCAATCCGCCTCATGCTCACATTGTGCTCTTTCGATCCAGTGAAGTAGCATAGTGCAGCTCCCCAGCTCTTCGTCTCGACGGCTCGTATGTCCACCTGAAGACCATTCTTCAATCGAACGCTCGATTTTGTGGGTCCTTTCATCAGGACGTCGCCAACCTCACCATATGCCACGAAAGTGTCCATGATTGCGCCAGGCTCGTCGTCCCCGACCAGGATGTCGATGTCTCCAACGGTCTCTTTTCCCCGCCTCAGACTGCCCGCCACGCTGATTTTTTGCAGAGATTGAGATTGCCTTAGGTACTCGACAAATGCTTCGGCGACCGGCAAGGCCGTACCAAGCAGAGTGCGGCCAGCCTTCGATTCCACTGTTGTGATGCCGCGGAGAATCCGTTCCTCCGTTTTCTCGCCAAAACCCTTGATTCCCCGGAGCTTGTGATCCAGCACTGCGTTCTTGAGCATCGCAGAGGAGGTTATGCCCAGTTCCTTGTAGAGAATGACCGCGGTTTTCGGGCCAACGTCCGGTATCCCAAGGAGCTCGACGAGTCCTTTCGGAACCTGGGAACGGAGCTCATCGAGATAAGCCAGCTTACCTGTCTTGACCATCTCATCGATCTTCTTCGCCATTGCCTTTCCGACGCCAGGAATGTCCTCCAGCTTTCCTTCAGCAGCGACCTTGTTGATGTCATCCTCCATTGACTGGATGTTCCTTGCTGCTCTTCGATAGGCGACTGGCTTGAAGGCGATTCCCTGCAAATCCAGCAGGTCTGCAATCTCGTCGAATGCGGCGGCAACATGATCATTGTCCGTGCGGGGACCTCCTGGGGCCTCATCCAAATCCCCTAGGCCTCGAATATAGGTTTGCCCAGGAATGGCGTTTTTTCTTGAGCTTATGCTTCAGATACCAAAGGCGCTGGCATCACTTATGCGTCATGCATTTATACCACAAATGATATGATTATACCACTAGAGGTATGATCTGCTTGCTTTCAAGGGAGGCCCTTCAGATACTGGCTAGGAAAGGGAGGATTGAGCTGATTCGCACGCTGAGAGCATACACGGACGAAGACTTCACAATCAACGAGCTTGCCCGCGTCTCCGGTGTCCCAACGATGACCACGTGGCGGGCGATCAAAGACCTTAAGAAAGCTGGTCTCGTGAAGACCAGAAGGGTTGGAAACGCGATCAGCGTACTTCTCACCGACGACAAGGAGAAACTCCGCAGCCTGAAGATAGTCCCAGAAACCGACCCCCAGAGAACCGCAGCGGAGCTATATGCATCCAGGCTCGGCAGCCAGATCTGGCTCGAGGAGTGCAGGCTGTTCGGCAATATCGGACGTGGCGTTCACGCTCCCGGCGAGGATATCGACGTCGCCGTCGTGTTCAATGATGAGGCAATAACCGAAGGGGAAGCGAAGCTTCTGGCCGGGGAACTCGCGTCGAAAATCAAAGCGGAGACGAATGTGGCTATCGTTCCATTCTGCATAGCCAAAAGGGATATGGGCAGACGCGGAGGACTCGCTGCAGAGCTCAGGGACAAAGAGGTCATCTGGAGTCGATGATCCCCGAAGGGCTCGGATGGCTCATTTGGGAGATCAGATGCTTCTACTTCACCTTGGAGAAATAGTCGTAGATCAGCCGAGCGATCTTCGCCTCAGCCATCTGGGCCCTTTCTGGGTTCTTCTCTTCGAGCCTCTTGCAGAAGATGCAGAGGACTATGTGAGAGTTCGAATTCACATAGATTATGCCAGCATTGTTCACTGAGCCTGCAGTTATGCCCGATCTCGCGGCCACGCGCACATCGTCAGATAGATACTGGGGCAGGGACGAGCCGCTCATGCTTCTCAACATCAGGTTCAGCATGTTCTTGCTTGCTTCCTTGGATACGACCTCGCCCCTCAAGACCTTCTCCAGCAGGATGCCGATCTCGCGGGGAGTGCCGATGTTGTCGAAGACCTGGTCGTATTCCCGCTGGGTCCTGAACTTCTTCTCCTCTTTCATTCCATACAGGTTCTCATATTCACTTCTGAACTCGTCGATTGACAGATTCGAGAACTCCGCGTCGATCTCGTCCAACGCCTTCATGCGATCATGATCGGAAAGGCCTTTCCAAGTACGCGCGGCCTCCTGGACCGAGAGATCCTTGAACGGACCCTTGCCCATGGTCAGGAGGAATCCCTCACGCCATGGCAGGTATATCGAGGTCCTGGCGAGGCCGAGTTCCCTGATAAGCATGTTGACTCTCTGAATGCCAATGCGCTTCCAGAGCATCTCGGATGCAGTATTGTCCGTGGCGATTATCATGAGCGTCACGAGGTCCCGAATCGTGAACTCTGTGCCAGGAGAGAGGTACTGAAGAATCCCCGAGCCGATGCAGAGGCTCCTGTTCTCCAGCAAGAGCTTCTCATCCATCGATATGATGCGGTCGTTGGCTTGTCGAAAGACCTCCATCATGACTGGTATCTTGAAGACGCTCCCAAGAGGAAAGATCTTGTCCGCATCGATAGCCAGCTCCTTGCCAGATTCCACGTGCTTCATGTATAGGCCCATTTGGCCCTTGACCTCTTTTGATATCTTCGTTATCTCTTGCCGAAGCTTCGCGAGTTCGAGGGATGGACCCGTCTGCCTGGCCTTCTCCGCACTCAAAGGACAATCTCCTACCACACCACGCAGCAGGATTCGAACTTGTCGCTTTCCAACTGCGGGGAAAACGCATTGGGATGACAGTATTTAGGCACTTCGATATGACACGCTCTGGCGAACGCGGATGTCCGTGCTGGAATTGCGCGTGAGGCTTTCCATAACTTCTTTAAATGTGAGCAGATACCCCCGACGGAGGGGGCGCAAGAATGGCCGGTGCTGACTTCAAGAAATCGAGCTTGAGAAAGAACGCTACAAGAGTAATCGACCGGGACGGTTTCAAGCGTATCCACGAGGAGTCTCTCGACGTTCTTGAGAATGTCGGGATACGGATCTACAGCCCTGCTGCCCTTGACCTGCTCAAGCAGCATGGCGCCGATATCGACAGGGAGAAGATGGTAGCCAAGATCCCGAAGGACCTTGTCGAACAGTCAATCAAGAGCGCGCCGAAGGAGTTCAAGCTCGGAGCGAGGAACTCGAACTATGATGTCGAGCTCGACAACTCGCACGTTTACTTCACTTTCGACGGCTGCGGTGTGCAGACAGTGGATATCGATTCCGGGAAAAAGCGACCTGCCAGAAAGCGTGATATTGTTGATTGCGCCCGACTGGCCAACGTCCTTCCGGGAGTGGGGTATTTCACCCCATCAGTCGCACCCCAAGACGTTCCTCTGCACGCGCATGTCCTGCACCAGATCGAGGCGGCATATTCCACCACCGACAAGTTTGTCATGTCAGAATCCACGACGACTGGAGCTGAGGCGAGGTACCAAATCGAGATGGCTTCCGCAATTGCTGGAGGGGAAGATAGATTGCTCCAGAATCCGACGCTTTCAGCGATTATCTGCGCCGTCCCGCCATTGAACCTCGATGGTGGAGGAAGCGAGGCCACCATCGAATTCGCAAAGGCTGGCATCCCAGTCATGATGATGAGCATGGTCGAAGCGGGGGTCTCCGGACCCGTGACCCTCGCGGGCACGCTTGTGGTCAGCAACGCCGAGATCATGGCGATACTCACGCTCACGCAGTGCGCAAGGAAGGGCGCGAAGACCATCTACGGATCGGTTCTCTCGATGATGGAGCCGCGGACCGGAGCATACGTCTCGGGATCCCCCGAGGCAGCACTGCTCTGCGCTGCCGTCGTGGACTTGGCGAAGCACTACAACCTTCCCGCGCAGGCGGGAACCTTCGGCACGAACGCGCTGGCACCAGGAAGCCAGGCAGCCACCGAGCATTGCCTGACAACACTGCTGGCTGTGAACGCGGGCGCGGACATGATCAACGGGTTCGGACTGCTTGAGGCGTCGACTGTGCTTTCCTTCGAGCAGATAATGCTCGACTACGACATCGTCACTGAGATACTCCGAATCTCGAAAGGCATTGATGTGAACGATGACACCCTTGCGGGCGATTTGATCAGGGAAGTGGGTATCGGCGGAACATTCCTGGCAAAGAGGCACACTCTGATGCACTTAAGAGAGGCTTGGGAACCCACAGTGTTCGAATACGGCACTTTCGAGGATTGGGTCAAGAGAGGTTCTGTCGATCCGGTGAGGCGCGCGAACGAGAAGGCGAGGGCCCTTCTGAAGAGTGCGAAGGCGATACCCCTGGAGCGAGACGTTGAAAGGCGAGTCAACGAGCTCGTGAAGAGAGGCGAGAAGGACCTGATCGCACGGCATTGACTTGCGATGAACAGCAACATTCTGGCCGCAACTAACCAAAGGCCAGAATGACCTCTGAATACCCAACAGATGGATGAGAAGGGAGATTGAAAGAGAGCGCGGACCCGGTCAGTTGGGGGGAAACAGGGGGGAGAATGGCTGACTGTGGCCCTTGAGGAAAATCTCACTTCCCTCTTCCAATCTCTCGACCAAAGGATGGCCTTCCTCCGTTCATATACGTGTTGACCTTAGAATCAGTCGTGATAACAAGGTTTCGAAGGAAGGCCAGATAGGTTTAATCGTAGGGAGTGAATATCAGCAGCGCCATCGGAGGAGCCGTATGAAGTCCGCATTTGCCAGCAGGTCGAGGGAACTCCGCGCAGTAATATTCGACCTCGACGACACGCTTGTGGATTCGACAGTCAACTATGCGAAGTTCAAGACTCTGGTGATCGACAAGATCGCCTCCTATGGAGAGCCCAGAAGTCACTACAGCGCAACCGAGACGATCGTGGCGATAGTCTCCAGATACGAAGAGCAAATGCGCAGAGAGGGTGTGTCTGGATCTGTAATGCAGGAACGCATGGCGGAGTTTGACAGAATCATGGACGAAGTCGAGCTGGAGAGAGTCTCGGAGACAAAGACGATCAGGGGCGCGACGGACCTACTTCGTCTGCTCAAGGAGAATGGAATGAAGATAGGGATACTCACGAGAGGATGTGAGGACTATGCGACTGCTGCGCTATCCAATACGGGCATGCTCGAACTGGTCGATGCCATCGAATGCAGGAACTCGAAGACCAAGCCGAAGCCAAATCCTGAGGCCTATCTGAAGCTCGTTAAGAAGCTGGGGGTCAGGAAGGAAGAGACTCTCTTCGTGGGGGACCACCCGATCGACGCGCAGTGCGCGGCGAACGCTGGAGTCCCGTTCGTGGCGGTGCGGACCGGAGATGTGCCCGAGAAGGAGCTGAGAGAGGCTGGTTCAGTCGAAGTATTCCGAGACGTTGCCGATATGGTCGAGTGGCTCAAAGACATGCTGCGACTGCCTTGAATCACAAAAGGAGATTCAGGATAGGAGACTCTGCAGTTCTTGATGGATAAAAAGCTCATCGGGGTCTGACGTCGAGAAGCTTCAGGACACCCTCGTCTCGCATTCCAAGCATCGTCTCGTCCATAGACTCGCCCTCGCCCTTGGGAACGATCGTCTCCATGTTCCTCTCGAGGAGCGCCAATTCCCTCTGGCCCAGAGTCCTCGGGTCAAGGGGAACGAGCAAGATGCAGTCGTTGGTGACCACGACATCTCTAAGCTGGTGCATGAACTGGAGCATGCGGTCATACGTGTTCAGCGTTATCAGGTACTCTAGCCCGTCGAGAACGACCGTGGTTTTCACCTGGCTCTCGACGAATGCCCTTATATGGCCCATCAGGATGCCGATTGCTGTTGGAT
>JBASRQ010000055.1:0-8737 GCA_049273895.1 Thermoplasmata archaeon | reverse complement strand
CGTCACCAAGCGTCCGAAGGCTTGAGCCGCAGCACCCCTCGTCATGCCCAACATATGCCGGCTCTGCGCCCAGAGCTCTCCTGACTCGAACGACGCGCACAGCTGATTCTGGAAACCGCAGAGATGTGGAACAGCCAGCGAAATACAACACGTCCCCTTTTGATTTGAGCCCGAGCCCTTCAGCCCACTTTGACTTCTTAAGCCTCGGAACCTGCCAGGGATTGTCGTAGTTTCTTACGCTGGCGACCAAAGCAGACCGTTCAGGGACCTCACCCTTTTTGAGCATCCTTGCGCGAGATCTCGTATCTATTATTCCCTTTTTGGTATCAACCCGCGTAGGGCAGACCTCGACGCAAGCCCCGCACGAAGTGCACAAGTACAGACCGCTTCTCAGGGATTCATCGATCTTCCCCCTAGAGCCCTCGAGGTATGCGCCGATTCCACCCATGTGACCTGAGCCGCCGAACACCGGCCCGACCACGTTGTAGGTCGGGCAATACAACAGACACATCCCGCAGCCTATGCAATACTGCGCCTCCTTGTCCGCAGCTTCGAGCCGGCCATCGTCGACGAGAATAACCACCACTTCTTTTGGTCCGTGCATCCCTTTGTACACCTGCTTCTCGATATCGGAGGTGTAGCTCGGACCAGTTATGATGTTGATGTACGAGCTCGCGATCTTACCAGTGGAGAGATAGGTCTGGAGTTTCGTCACATTGATGGCATCCTCGAGGTCAGGTACTATTTTCTCCGGAGTGGTGATGATGATGTGCTTGTCAGGCAGCATAGCACACTTGGCTGCATTCCCCTCGTTGTGAACGATCACGACAGCACCTTCACACGCGGCTATCGCGTTTGCCCCGGTGATCCCCACCTTCGCTTCGGAGAGGTACGAGGCGATCTCCTTCCTCATGGCTTCCGTCAGTTCCATCGGGTCCTCCGACACTTTCTTCCCGAAGTGCTTGGAGAACAGTATTGAGATCTGCTTCCTCGTCAGATGGCAAGCAGGGCCAGTCGGATGAACAGGGGCACATCCCTGGAGCTGGATGATTCTGTCTCCCAGGTCAGTCTCGATGACTGTGATGCCATCCTTTTCGAGGTGTTCAGCGAGGTGTATCTCCTTCGTGACGTTTGACTTGGATTTGACGACGAGACTGTATCCCTTGAGCTCATCCCTGACCTTCCTGATGGCCGCCTCAGCAGTCTTCGCCAACACGACTCTGAATCCGTTGTCCCGAAGAACTGCGATGGTCGTTGTGAACAGATCCTCATTGCCCACTGAGAACTCCTTCGTCTTGCGAAGCCTCTCTTTGCGCGATTCAAGATCGGGAATCCGGGAAGCGTTCTCTTTCTGCCTTGCCGATATGGTCCTGAAGGACTTCCTCATTCCATCGAGATTAGACCTGTCATCGACGGCCTCCTTGATGCGCTCCCTCAAATCCGCCTCGGTCATCGTTCCTCTGTGGGCAGTTTACGGTCCCGGCTAACGACAAGTCACTGCTGGATCGCCTGGAGCTTGTCCCAATCCACGGTGTGCGGGATGCCCCCCTTCTTGAGTATCTTGCTCAGACGCTCAGTTATCCTGACGGTCTCCGCGGTCTTCGAGTCCGCTCGAACATAGAGCTGCTTCTTCCCCTTGGAAAGAGGGAACACGAGCCTCATCCTGCCCCTTCGATTGTAGCCCTCAGGCTTGCGATTCTTCTCGATGTCCATCATGTTGATTCCGAGGAACATCTGGAGTATCTCATCTTCGTCCGGCATCTGGTCCGTTTCGTCGAGGAACGCGACCAGAATCTCCTCGAAGACATCCTGAAGATCCTTGTACTTGAACTTGTCCTTGAAAATGATGTGGCCCGTCTCAGCTTTCATTGCGGCCATTCTGATTGGCTCACGCGTATTTAACAGTAATGCCAGTGGCTCCGAATGGATATGGATGGCACAAGTCATTTATCGACAGTTGTCCATGATGTGAACAATGCCGAATGCTCTGTCAATCGCGGGTTCTGATTCGGTGGGGGGCGCGGGGCTGCAGGCCGACTTGAAGGCGTTCGAAGCTGTCGGTGTTCACTGTTGCACCGTGGTCACCTGCGTCACTTCACAGAACACCAAGAGAGTGGCTTCCATCTTCCCAGTTCCTGCTTCCCATGTCGCGAGTCAGCTCGAATCTGTTCTTGAGGACGTCAAGCTTGACGCCGTGAAGACGGGGATGCTCTACAGTGCCGAGATAGTCAAGATCGTGGCTTTGAAGCTGAAGCAGATTCCCTGTCCTCTGATCGTGGATCCCGTCATGGCAGCCACGACTGGAAGCTCGCTGCACACAGAGGGCTTCGTCGAGGCCCTGGTCGCAAAGCTCTTTCCGATAACCGACCTGGTGACGCCCAACCTAGGCGAAGCCACTAGGCTATCTGGCGTGAAAGTTACAGACGAGAGGTCCGCAAAGACTGCGGGGCGAGAGATTCTCGAGTTCGGACCCAAGGCAGTGTTGTTGAAGGGAGGACATCTCAAGGGAGAAGAAGCTGCGGACTATCTCTTCGTTGGAGACAAGATAACGAAGATATCCTCTCCAAGGGTCCGGGCTGAAGTCCATGGCACAGGATGCGCATTCGCATCTCTCATAGCAGGTCATGTCGCCCTCGGATACGGACTCGAGGAGGCGATCAGGAAGTCAAAAGGAATGGTATACAAAGCAATCCTGGCAAGGGAGAAGGTTGGGGGAGGTGTGCCATGCGCAAATCCGCTTGCAGTGCTGAGGATCGAGGCCGCGAAGACAGCCATGTTAGAAGAACTTGAGGACGTGGGTCGGCAGCTGGAAGGAATCATGGACGCCGACCTCCTGCCAGAGGTTGGGACAAACATGGGCTATGCGATTCTCGGAGCCCTAGAGCCTAACGAAGTCGCCGCCTTTGAGGGTCGAATAGTGCGCGTTGGCTCATGCGCTAGAAGGGTTGGCTCTGCCAGGTTCGGGGCGTCGAAGCACATCGCGAGAATCATCCTGGCAGCCTCCTTGCAAGACCCCGACGCCAGATGCGCGCTCAACATGAAGTATTCCAGGGAGAATCTAGCAGCGTGCAGGAAGGCCGGAATGTCAGTCTCCACATTTGACAGAGCTAGGGAGCCAAAGGGCGTATCTTCCATGACGTGGGGCGTTCAGAAAGCGATACAGGCATTCGGCGGGACGCCCGACGTCATATACGATGAAGGCGGCGTGGGAAAGGAACCGATGATAAGGTTGTTGGGTAAATCGCCCGACGATGTGATCTCGAAGCTCAAGAAGATCAAATCGAATCGGTCATCAAGGTGAACGATTGAAGATCGCGATGTTCGCGGACTCCTTTCACCCAACGGTGGACGGAGCTGTGGTGGCGATGGAAATCGCAGCTCGAGGCCTCGAGAATAGGGGCCACGAAGTCATCGTCCTCGCGCCTGATTCCAATAAGAGGGTCCATTCGATGCGGCCAGTTCATTATCTGCCGTCGATTGAATTCAAAACCTACCCTGGATACAGGATAGTCGTCTCCCCGTCAGACATGCTTGAGCACTTGCGGAAGGAGAAGGTCGATGTCATACACTCGCACGGTCTTGCGTCCATGGCCATTCTGAGCCTTACTGCGGCGAGGGCACTTAAAGTGCCACATGTGCTGACCTTCCACACAATGGCCAATGAGGCATTGAAGTATCATTCGCCTCTTCCGATCCGGAAGGATATCTTGGAAAGACTGGTCTGGGTCTATCTGAGGAATCTCCTCAAAAGGCCCGAAGTTGTGGTCGTCCCGTCTGCTCCGATCAAGGAGGAGCTCGCTGAAAACAGAGTCGTGATGAAATCCTGCGAGGTAGTGCCGACAGGGGTGGATTGCTCGAGATTCTCGCCTGAGAAGTACGACAAGAAGTTCCTGGATCGATTCGGACTCAACGGCAAGCGAGTCTTGTTGCACGTTGGACGGCTGTCGAAGGAGAAGCGGCTGGACATCGTGCTCAAGGCGATGGCAGAACTCGCGCCGAAGGAGCCCGACCTGAGATTGCTCGTTGTTGGTGAAGGACCTGCGGCGGACTACTACAAATCGATGGCAGATGATCTCATGATCGAGGACAGAGTCACCTTCGCGGGCTTTCTGTCGGATGAAGACCTGCCGATTGCCTATGCAAGTTGTGAGGCGCTAATCATAGCGTCGACTTTCGAGACTCAGGGCCTCGTTGTTCTGGAGGCGCTGGCCTCAGGGACTCCAGTGGTCGGCATAAGATTCAGGGCAATCCCCGAGTTCGTCCAGGAAGGCAAGAATGGCTGTCTCTTCGATCCCGACACATGCACAGACGCAATCAGGAGATGCCTGCAACGATCCGACTCCATGATGATGAATGCTGTATCCTCTGCTCGGGAGTTTTCAATCGACTTAAGTGCCGCCAGACTGGAGAAGGCGTATGAGCACGCCGCCGAACTCCTTGAGAAAGAAGGCTGAGAAGGGCATGGACGGAGGACATGAACCGCGTTTGGCAAAGTATTTCTATCGCTGGCGTTGATTGAGCGCCCTGGTAAGGATGGCTCTGTCCTACGCGGCGTTCTTCACAATCTACTCGATCAGCACAGTCCTCGCTTGCTTCGCTGGAGTGCTGATTGTCGTGGGCTGGAAGAACATGTCCCTCAGGAACACGCTCCTTTCGTTGAGATACAATGCGGTGTACATAATCTTACTCGCTGCGTTTCCTTTGGTTATCCAGATTCAAGATATCGCTGAAAGGGCCGTGACTGGTCCCGGAGAGGTCCTGAAGGAAATCCACTACACTAACTGGATTTTCAGCGTTGCAGGGAGTGCCGTCGCGGTCCTTCAGGATCGGTTAAACTATGCAATAGTAACGGACCTCTTTGCCATCGCCTACGTTTGGGTGTTCACATTCCTAACGTATTTCGCGCCAATTCTGCTCCTCTCAAAAGACGACCGGACCACTCTCAGGACCTACGCCATCGCCGTCATTCTCAACTATGTTGTGCTCATGCCGTTCTACCTACTATTCCCGGTGTCAGTGACTTCATCTCACGTCGCGGCAGAGATGACTCCGTTGTTGTATGCCGACCCTCATTGGGGCAAGATGGTGACCAGCGTTGATCCCCTCAACAACGATTTCCCGAGCGGACATGTGAGCCTCTCCACAACCACATTCCTGGTGTTCGTTTACGCTGGAACGCAGTACAGGCGATTCTCCTATTTCCTGGGCGGGGCGACGGTCGCGATTGTTTTCGCCGTTCTCTACCTGGGTATTCACTGGCCAGCAGATGTATTTGCTGGTTTCGTTGTGGCGGTCGCCGCAACAGTTGCAGCTAGGAGCGATAAGGTCCAAATGACAGTGGACAGGTATGTAAGGAGAGTCTCTCGGTGGCTGTTCAAAGACCTTGAGACCCAGACTCTAAGCCCTAAGCAGCAGTCACCTTGACGATAGTCACTTCGAAGAACAGTGTCCTGCCCGCGAGTTCGCCGTTGTAACCCTTCGCCGCATCGACTAGACTTGTCTCGAAAGTACCATTGGTTGCGTTGAACCCGGAAACAACGAACTCGACGCCGTCCATGTCCTGGCCCTTCACATTGTATACACTTGTAGCGTTGAGCACATGCCTGATGACGACCTTCCCTACGCCGTTCGATGCCGATGGATCGAACGATTCGACGACTACTGGCCAGCCCGAAGGCGAAGCGCCATTCGGATCTCCATAGGGATAGACGACCTGTCCTACGGTCGGCAGGTACTTGATCTTCACGAGCCCACTGGAGTTGTAGACGATAAGGGCGTCCCAACCCCAGAAGAAGTGATGCACAGTGCGCATCAAGATGGGCTCGATGCCGAAACGGGTTACAAAATCCGATGAGGAAAAAGTCTCGGTCGCAGGAATCTCCTCAACGATGTCCTTCGTTTGAATCATTGTCGGATCCACAGCATAGCCATCCTGAGGTAGAACCTCGATCAGCTTGGTCTCGTTGACATGCATGCCGATGACGCCCAGCGCGAATCCCTTGATTGTGCCCCCACTTGTCCCGTACGCTCCAGCCGTCATGGTGAAGACGGTGTAGGACGAGTTCCCTCGGTTCGTGAATGTGAGCGACTTCGGATAGAGGACGTTGTCGTTCGCGACGTTCTGCAGACTGGTGTCAAAGACTCTGCCGTCAGCCAAGGTGCCAATGTAGTTCAGTTCGACCGAGTCTCCCACAGCTATCGCCCTAGAACTCTTAACGTGAGGAGCACCTGCACCCGAGTAGAGTATGTAGCCAATCGCGCCGACAGAAATGACTATCCCAGCGATGACCAGGGTCATTAGCATCTTCTGAGGATCCCTGACCTTCTGCGGTTGGGGTTCGCTCTCCATTCAGACTCCTGGGGCGCGGTTATATGTTGAGCCGATATAAACCTTCTCGCTGCTCATCGCAGAACGCCAGTGCATCTGGCATCAGCCGCCCGAGACGGGAGGGAATATCGCGACCTCATCACCTTCAAGGAATTCTCGTCTTCTTGTCCCGCCCCAACGGAGATTCCTCCCGTTGACGAGAATGACTAAGCGGTCGGGATCGTTGTCGGCTTGACTCAGAGCTCTGGCCAGCTTGTCACCGAACATGTTCCCGAGTTTGTTCAGCAGGTCCGGCATATCGATTGCTTCAATCTCGCAAGTTGGGCTGCCCGCTGCTTCGCGTATTGTTGCGAACATGCGGACGCGAACCTTCGCCATATTGTCATCGATGAGAGCACGAATCGGAGTAATAAAGGATGCTGGACCCGCGCAGCCAGAGAAGCGCGCTCAAATAACTGATTCAAGTCTCATGCGCGGCAGCCCACTGCATCTTTGCATTGCGGACAAGGTCGCTTGGTGCTGGGACAGAAGTCGATTGCAGATACATCTGTGGCGTGCATTGGAGAGGCGAGGAGTTTCCTCTGTGAGAAAGCTGAGACAGAAGCATCACGAACTCGAATGAAGCAGGCCGGCATATGATGCATCTTTTTCGTTCATTTGCGTTGGCCATGCTCAAACAACGCACTTTTTGGTAGAAAGCACGCTATGGCACCAGCTCAACAGAGACTCCACGGTGATTCAGTACCAACGCACCAAACAATTGGGCAGAGCAACTGATATCAAGTGGTCATATCGATAGAGTGGAGGCTGTTCAATCAGCTTGGGAGAGTCTTTGGCCAGAAACACAAAGTCAAGACGGGAAGCCACCCTTCGAATCAGGGGCATGCATTGCGCAACCTGTGCCGAGACAGTCAGGGTATCCCTCATGACCTTGAAAGGAGTGGCAAACGCACGAGTGAATCTGGCCACGGAGAAGGCAACATTCACCTACGACCCAATGCAGGTCACGATGGATGATGTTGAGCAGGCGATCAAGAAATCTGGGTACGCCGTTGCCAAGGACGAAATGTCCCTCACCATAGGAGGAATGCACTGCGCTACCTGCGCAATGACGGTTCAGGACGCGCTGATGGAAGTTCCAGGAGTGAAAGAGGCAAGAGTGAACTTCGCCCTTGGAAAGGCCACTGTTGAATACGATTCATCCTTTGCCGCAGAACCACAACTGAAGGAGGCAGTCGAGGAAGCCGGCTACAAGGTCCTGGAGCTTCAAGGAGTCATGGCCGAGCAGATTGCGCGAAGGAGAGAGCTGAGGGAGGGGTACAGAACCTTGGTCTTCGCAGCTGTGCTCACCATACCGATAGTGGCGGTCTCCATGACATTCGACTTCTGGCCGAATGGATTCCTGAATACCAGCGCTAGGAACTTCCTGTTGCTCGTGCTTGCGACTCCCGTCCAATTCTATGCTGGCCTAAGATACTACAGAGGCACGTACTGGGCGATCAGAAACAGACGCGCGAACATGGACACACTCATCGTTCTCGGCACAACCGCTGCGTGGGCTTACAGCTTCGTCGCGACAGTGCTCCCGGACGTTGTCTCATCCGAGAATGTCTACTTCGACACCTCAGCAGCCATCATAACGCTCGTCCTAGCAGGCAAGTATCTCGAATTGCGGTCGAGGGGAGCAACTTCGGAGGCCATCGTGAAGCTAATGAGCCTCCAGCCGCCCAAGGCAATCACGATCAGAGACGGCATGGAAATCGAGGTCGGGATTGAGGAATTGGTCGAGGGTGATGTCGTTGTCGTGAAGCCAGGCGAGAGGATGCCAGTCGATGGCGAAGTCATGGCCGGAGAGTCGGCAGTCGACGAATCGCTTGTCACAGGCGAGTCGATTCCTCAGGAGAAATCCACGGGCTCGCATGTGACTGGCGGAACGGTGAATCTCGGTGGGATCCTGAAAGTCAGAGCCACACGAGTTGGAAGGAACACGACCCTTGCCCAAATCGTGAAGCTTGTCGAAGACGCACAGAGCACGAAGGCGCCAATCGAGAGAGTCGCCGACACTGTGGCCGGATACTTCGTGCCAGCGGTAATGGCGGTCGCATTGGTCACCTTCGCTTTCTGGTACTTCGTGGGGTCTGGGTATTGGGATGTCGGCGACTCGCTCACGTTTTCTCTCACCGCTTTCGTCGCCGTTCTTGTCATAGCATGCCCATGTGCTCTCGGTCTGGCCACGCCTACAGCCATTGTCGTAGGAACCGGCAGAGGCGCGGAGATTGGGATTCTCATCAAGGATGCAGCTGCTCTCGAGAGCGCGCACAGACTCACCACGGTGATCTTCGACAAGACCGGGACGCTCACGCGCGGAGAACCGCGCGTAGTCAGAATCGAGCCTGCGCCAGGTGTCAC
>JBASRQ010000050.1:0-15473 GCA_049273895.1 Thermoplasmata archaeon | reverse complement strand
TCCAGCCCAGGCGCGCCGATGCTGGACGAATGGAACGCAGGGACCATCGTCACCTTGGTGTTCTTGATGACCGCGGTCCCGCCCATATTGAACCCCACGCTCTTCACTCCTGTCTTCTCGAGCCAATCGGACAACTCGACGATGGAGGCGATCACGGCGCCGGTCCTGCGGGCAATGTCCACAGCGTCTCCGAGGTGGTCGCTGTGCCCATGGGTTACGCATATGATGTCGCAATCGACTTTGTCCGCGGACGTCGAAGCCAGTGGGTTGCCCGTAAGAAACGGGTCTACTAGGATTCTGTCTTTGCCCTCTAGCAGGAAAGCTGCGTGGCCAAGCCTTGTTATCTTCATGGTTCCATCCGGACGTCATCAACGCGAGAATCCTATTTGTGTGTTTGGCCGATGCCAGGTGGTCAGGTGATTGCGCGCGTTAGGAACCTCGAGGGCAGGTCAGCCAGGCTCAACGCTTTGAGGCCGTCCGACTCGAACACGAGCCACCTACCTTTGATGCCGACGAACTCGCCCTTGTGGCTGCCCCACGGTTCTTCCAGCCTCGGGACCTCCCTCAGGGGTAGATCAATCGGATAACTCTTGAGCCACTTCAACGGCTCTGGCTTGAGACCATAGGCCTCGCCGAGGGTGATCTTCAAGGCGTCGAACCGACCCTCGATGCCGCGCTCATCGACGGGCCTCGACAAACTACGAACAAGAGTCTCCTGTCTGTGCGACTGCGGTATCCTGAGCCTAGAGGAGATGTCCTTCTCAGAATCCCGTGCCTTCTTGCGCGTAGGGAACGTGCCGATGACGAAATACGCGTCCGCGCCCTGCTCGATGAGTCTCCTGTCCACCCTTCGCGCGGAACTCATTCCTATCTTCATACGTGTATCATAGAAGGCCACATACAGCACGTGCTCGCGCCTGCAGAAATCCAAATCGCATATCTCGCCGTCGCATCGGGGCTCGAATATGCAGTCCTGAAAGGGGATGAACGACTCGTCGGCACACTCCGCGCACTGGCCAAATCTATCGACGGGCGTCTGCTTCGGGCAAGGGACGTACTTGTCCCCCTCCCAGTAGCCGACGCAAATCCTCTTCCTGCTCACGGCGAAATTGACATCCTCGAGATCGAACTCAGCGACTTCCTTCTGAAGGACATCAAAACACTCCAGATGAGGTTCGAACTCGTCCCAATGGAATTCAAGTGCGTGGAACGGGAAAGTGTCCTCGGTTCTCTCAACCAGGAGCTGGTCGGCGCGAGTGAACATCTGAACATTGAAAGAAGATCGCGGGATATTAAGGATTCATCCTGCGGTGAGCGAATGTACTGTGAAATCATTCCTCTGGCGGCAGCTCCTGCACGACCGGACCCTCGTCGTCCTCTTTGGTTTCCTTCTCTTCTTTCTTTTCGGCCACCGGCTTCTCGGGAGGGAACTCCGACAGGTCCACTTCCATCCTTGTCAGATACTTCGGCGGGACATCCGTGGTCAGATAGACAGTCCGACCAGCCTTCTGGATCACGATCCCATCCTCGGTGGCGCCTCTAGAATCCACTTCTAGGATGACCGGCTCCGGGGTTCTGACCCTTCCCGCGTTGACGGCGTCCCCTACTCCCCTGCTGAGGTGAACCATCTTCCTGTCGGACGGCTTCAAACCCACCTCGAGAACGATGTCCACTTCCTCCTTTGTCGTTGGGTAGTAGAGCTTGTCAGGGGTTCCGCCCGAGGGCAGGTCGAGGTCGACGTCGAACGAGTGTGCGTATGTCGCCCTTATCATCCCGTCCCTGTACTCGTACCTGCCCTTGTTGTCGGTCTCGATGATGGCGACGATATGATGCGGCCTGACCCAGTGATATCTGCGCTGCTTTCTCTGGAGGGCGTTCACGAAATCCCTGAGGCTGACGAACCCATGGCTGTCCATCCTCAGGTCGAACCTCTCGGGAAAGTGCCTCAACACCCCTGCCATCGTCCTGCTGAGCCTGTCGAGCTCCTCCGTGTTCATCAGGAACCGGCCTTCATCCCCGCAAACAGGGCACATCTCCGCCCTGAAATAGCCGTGCTCCCTGCACTCTTTCAGCATGAGCAACACACTTCTGACGGGTTATGGCTGAACCTCATAAAAGCTTTCGCGTCCTAGTAGCTTGTCCAGAGGACGCGTGGTATCGACCGCGGTCTATCAGAAATGAAAATGAAGGAAAGCGTTTCCGAAAGGGTTTCGTGCGCGCTGAGTCCCGCGCTTATGCAGTCGCTTTCTGCTCTTCGGGCACGACTACCGGGGGCTTCGTAAACCAGGCGATGACAAACGCAGCCAAAGACCCGAGTGCCGTTCCGATGAAGACCCACTCGAAACCGCCCTTTATATAGGCGGGCATCATCGCACCAGTGATTCCACCAACAGCGTATGCCGTGAAGACCACACCGTAGTTCGAGCCGTAGAATTTTGTTCCGAAGTACTCGGCTGTGATCGGCGGGAAGAGAGCGAAATTGCCGCCGAAGCAGAATCCTTCCAGCGAGACGAAAGCCGTGACACCGACAAACTGGAGCGTCTCGTCAGTCGGCTTGCCGAGCACGAACGCGGCAGCCCCGAACAGGATGATTGACTGCGTCAGGAACATGATCTTCATTGCCCTAGTCCTGCCGAGCTTGTCCGAGATGAACCCCCAGACGATTCTTCCGGTCCCGTTGAATAGCGCGAGAATGCCCGTCATTAGAGCCACGTTTGCGGCAGTCGTGACCAGAACGTCCTGGGTGCTCGTGTTGAATCCTGGATGAGCAGCAGCATAGATGTTCTCCATGTTCTGAGCGAAGTTTGACACATTGCCAATCATCATCAGTCCACATGTCGTCGATAGAGCGAACATCGCCCAGATTAGCCAATAGGTCCTCGAGCGAACCATCTCACGGGTCCCGAACTGCTTCTTGGCCGTGCTGCCTGCGCCCTGCAGCGGCGGAGTCCAGCCAGCTGGACAGTAGTTGGTTGGTGGGTCGCAGAGTAACAGCGAACCTGCAAACACCATCGCGAGGAAAATGATCCCCAAGTAAAGGTACGCATTGTCAAGGCCGACGTACGGAGAGGAGCCGACTAGCCATGTTCCGACCTGAGCAAAGATGAACGTTCCTGCGCCAAAACCAGCGACTGCTATGCCGGCGATAAGTCCCCTCTTGTCAGGAAACCACTTCACGCAACACGATAGAGGGCAACCATATCCGATGCCGACGCCGACGCCTAGCAACGCATAGCTGGCGTACATCAGACCGAGGTTCTTGAAGAACATCGAGGACAGAACGTAACCGGAGGCATACAATACGCCAGCTAGCATACCAATCTGCCTCGGCCCTCTCCTGTCCTGCAACCAGCCTCCCACACTCACGAACAAACCGAAGCACGCAAGGCTTGTGGCGAACAATCCTAGCACCTGCGGTGACTTGGCTGCGTCATGCAGATAGTAGGCCAATGGCTTATTGAAAATGGACCATGCGTAGATGCAACCCAGCGCGAGTTGCACCAGAACAGCACCGACGACCCTGATCCATCTGTTCGGCAATTCCCCCGTCTTTATTTCACCCATATTATCTCTCCCTCTCTCTATTTATCATGCAATTCCATTATCAAATGAATTTCACATTCCCGGTTGCGAGATCATACATCGCGCCATACATGGTCAGCTTACCGTCTGCGACAGCATCGTGGACGATCCTGCTACTGTCCTCGATCATTCGCAGCTGAAGCCGAACATTGCTCTCAGCAATCGCGTTCTCGTCATTTACCTGGCCGGTTGTGACCCTGACCCTCGCATTCTCGATGTCCCTCATGACCGATCCGAGGTTCTCGAGACCAGAAGCCTCAATGACTGCCTTGACGGCTCCGCAGCCGGTGTGGCCCAGCACAAGGAGCGCGCTCACATGCAGGTAATCGACGGCATACTCGAGACTGCCGAGAACTGAGGGATCAGCAGCGCTGTTGCCAGCGACTCGGACGACGAACGCATCGCCCAATGACAGGTTGAATATCTTGACCGGCGAGACACGAGAATCAGAGCATGAGAGAATGGCAACGAACGGTTCTTGCCTCTTCGCCAAGCGCCTGAGGAGCGCGGGGTCCACTGCCTTCTTGAACAGCGAGTTCCCATCAACCAGTCTTTGCCTGTGGTCCATGGCCGCGTTCATATGTAGAACCCTCTCTAGCGGATGTGAATCATAATTGTTGGAGGGGGGATGCCCCCCTTCTAGAAAAGGATATTGGTCCGTTCAGTCTTCGAGCGTCGACGTGTCGCCTATGGGGAGTCCCAGCTCTCTGGCTCTGAGCAGCCTCCTCATGATCTTGCCGCTCCTGGTCTTCGGGAGCGTCTTGACCACTTCGATCTCTCTCGGGTAGGCGTGTCCCGCCAGCTTGCTCTTGACGAACTTCTGGATGTCTTCCTTGAGCTGCGGAGAGTCTGTGTATCCCGGCGTGAGAACGACGAACGCCTTGATTATGTTGCCCCTGAGCTCGTCCGGCTTGCCTATGACGCCGGCCTCTGCGATCGCCGGGTGCTCGATGAGGGCGCTCTCGACCTCGAACGGGCCGACCCTCTCTCCAGAGGTTTTGATGACATCGTCCGCTCTCCCAACATACCAGAAGTAGCCGTCCTTGTCGATTTGGGCCGTGTCGCCCGTGTAGTACCATCCGTTTCTCATGTACTCGTTGAACCTTGCCGGGTTCTTCCATATCTGCCTCATCATAGCTGGCCATCCGGGCCTGAGCGCGAGGTTGCCCTCCTGGCCCTGCGCGAGTACCTTGCCGTTCTCGTCGATTACCGCAGCCTCGATGCCTGGAAGGGGCTTCCCCATGGAGCCCGGCTTAATCGGCATTTCAGGGAAGTTCGTGATCAGTATGCTGCCCGTCTCGGTCTGCCACCATGTGTCGTGGAATGGCTTGTTGTCGAACACCTCTTGGGCCCACTTCACGCCCTCCGGGTTCAGTGGTTCACCGACGCAGTAGAGCGCTCTCAGGCTCGACAGGTTGTATTTCTTCGGGAGGTCGTCGCCCCTTGCCATCAGCATCCTGACGGCCGTCGGGGCGGTATACCAGATGGTGATCTTGTAGTTCTGGATCGTCTCGTACCATCTGTCGGGGTCGAACCTCCCGCCAAGGCCGACCTGAGTGGTCCCGTTCGACCACGGTCCAAGCACGCCATAGACAACGCCAGTGACCCAGCCCAGGTCCGCACCGCACCAATACACATCCTCCTCATGGACATCCAGGACCCAGTTAGTCGTCAGGTGCGCCTGGACGATCCCCTTGTGGGCGTGGACGACGCCCTTCGGCTTGCCTGTAGTGCCGGAGGTGTAGAGCATATACATGAACTCCTCAGGGTCCATGTGAGCAGGTTCGAACGATGCAGACGCAGCGCCCATCTCCTTCTGCCAGCTGATCTCGTCCGCGGACACATCCTTCCCGACGATGATCATGTGCTTGAGCTCCGGGAGCTGGTCCTTGACCTCGTAGACCCTCTTCTTGAGGTCGGAATCAGTGACTAGGGCTACGGCGCCACTGTCCAGGAGCCTGTCCCGAATAGCGTCAGGGCCAAACGCCGGGAACATCGGACTCGCGATCGCGCCGTACTTAATCGCGCCCAAGAAGCCGACGTACAGCTCTGGAGATCTCTGCAAGAAGAAGAAAACCCTGTCCTGCCTCTTTATGCCCAGCTTCTTCAGAACGTTAGCGAACTTGTTGGTCTGCTCGTAGAGCTGCTGGAAGGTGAGTCTCGTCGCGTGACCCTCTCCATCATCGTAGATCAGTGCGATCTTGTTCTTTCTCGGGCCCTTGACATGCCTATCCACCACGTTGTAGGCGGCATTGATCTTCCCTCCAGGGAACCAATCCACCATCTTGTCAGCGTCCGACCACTTGAATGTCTTCATCAGCCGTTCGTAGTTCTGAAGGTTCGGCTTCAGCCTCAGCTTCGCCGGATCCTTAATGACTAGGTCCTCATGCAACAGTTCTGTGCTCTTCTCCGCCATCTGGTCACTTCCAATTCTGTCTTTGACAATACTCGCCTGCGCTCTGGAAACCAACCGCTGTCTCGCTGCAGCCTTCCCGTCGAAGACGCAGCATGTGGCGAGTTCGATTTCTGTGACCGCATCCCAGAGTAGGTTATAATGCTTTTCGATGCGACCAATCCGATTTCTGGCACAGACTCCGAGACGGACTTACAATGAAGGCACCTTCGGCGACGACTTTCGAACTAGTAGGGCGGACCTCGAACGGATTGCAGAAAAGGCTTCTAAGGCAGGAAGCAGGTTTGGACATCAGGCTTCCTAGCGCGCACCGCGTTCAGTCCTTCCACTTGTAGTGAACCTTCGCAGCGTGGACCGTGTTCTTCATCAGCATCGTGATGGTCATCGGCCCGACGCCGCCCGGAACCGGCGTAATGGCCTTCGCCTTCTGCTTCACAGCCTCAAAGTCGACGTCTCCGATCAGCCTCGTGCCGCCCTTGGCGCTCGGATCGCTTATGCGGTTCACACCAACATCGATTACGACAACGCCCTCCTTGACCATGTCCGCTTTCACGAAGTTGGGCTGGCCCATTGCCGCTATGAGTATGTCCGCCTGCCTCGTTATCGCGGGCAAGTTGGTGGTCCTCGAATGACAGATGGTAACCGTTGCATCCGCGCCCGGAGCCTTCTGGATCAATATGCACGCGACCGGTTTGCCCACGATGTTACTCCTTCCCAGAACGACCACATGCTTACCCTTTGGGTCATTGCCACTTCTGACCAGGAGCTCCTGGATGCCATGGGGTGTGCACGGAAGGTAGCATTCGCTGCCGATGACCATCTTGCCCACATTGACCGGGTGGAACCCGTCGACGTCCTTGCTCGGGTCGATCCTGAGCAGGACTTTCTCCTCGCTTATGTGCTTGGGGAGCGGAAGCTGCACGAGAATCCCGTCGAACTTCGGGTCTTTGTTGTACTTATCGATGAGCTTCAGAAGCTCCTCCTCAGTCGTAGACGCTGGAAGCCCCACCGTCTCGGAGCAGATTCCGAGCTCGTTGCAGGCCTCGCCCTTCTTCCTGACATAGACTTGGGACGCAGGATCCTCGCCCACGATGATAACGACAAGGCCTGGCTCGACGCCCTTGGCCTTCATCTTCGCGACCTCGACTTTGATCTCGGCCCTGATGCTCTTGGCGATCTCGTTGCCATTGATAATCTGAGCGACCATTTGACCACCTGAAAAACGGGATGCAGATTCCCTACTTAAGGGTTCTTAGAAAAAGAACCCTTCAGGATACAGGAATCTCATCACGCCATTGCCCGGCCAGACGCATGCCAGGCCCTGCACGCCTTCGGGCAGGCTATTTGACGAGATATGCACACGTTCCGCTCGATAAACGATACTAATGCATCGAACTCTGCGATTTTCGTCGAAATTTCGAAAAGGTTTTTTAGGTGTGTATGATACCCCCTCCAAAGGAGGTCTCAAAATGGCAATGAAGCCAGATATTGAAATCGCGCAGGCAGCGAAGGTTCAGCACATCGAGAAGATCGCGGAGAAGATCGGCCTCTCCCGCGACGACCTGGAGTTCTATGGCAAATACAAAGCCAAGGTCCCCTTGGACGTGTTGAAGCGCTTCGACAAGAACAAGGACGGCAAGCTGATCTTCGTCACTGCAATCACGGCAACGAAGGCGGGCGAGGGAAAGACGGTTACTTCGATCGGCCTGTGCCAGGGCATGGGACAGCTCGGCAAGAAGGTAATGCTATCTCTGAGGGAGCCCTCTCTTGGCCCTACATTCGGAATCAAGGGAGGCGCGACCGGAGGGGGATACTCACAAGTCTATCCGATGTGGGACATCGACCTTCACTTCACGGGCGACATTCACGCCGTGGGCACCGCACACAACCTACTCTCCGCGCTGGTGGAGAACCACGTGACCAAGAAGAACCCGCTCAACATCGACCCGACCAGGATAGTCCTGCGAAAGGTCATGGACATGAATGCAAGAGAGCTGAGGAATATCATAGTCGGCCTGGGCGGAAGGAGCGATGGGGGCGTGCCGCACGAGAGCGGCTTCGACATTACTGTTGCATCCGAGATCATGGCCATACTCGCGCTTTCCAAAGACATGGCCGACCTGAGAGCGAGGATATCCAAGGTCGTCGTCGCATACACGTACGACAACAAGCCCGTCACCGCTGACAAGCTGAAGGGCATAGGCGCAATGTGCCTCCTGATGAAGGATGCTATCATGCCCAACCTCGTGCAGACACTTGAGGGCCAGCCGGCGTTCATTCACGGGGCTCCGTTTGCGAACATCGCGCACGGCAACAGCTCGATCATCGCGACGAAGTACGCTCTTAAGATGGCCGACTACGTCATCACGGAAGGCGGATTTGCGGCAGACCTTGGAGGCGAGAAGTTCTATGACATCGTCTGCAGGACAGCAGGACTGAAGCCAGATGTTGCTGTTCTTGTCTCGAGCGTCAGGGCGCTCAAGATGCACGGCGGAATGGACGAGGACGAGATCGGGACACCGAACCTCGAGTACCTGGAGAAGGGCTTCACGAACTTGGACAAGCACATCGAGAACATGAAGAAGTTCGGTGTGCCAGTGGTCGTTGCACTCAACAGGTTCCCGAGCGACAGTGACGAGGAGCTCGCCCTGTGCAAGAAGCACTGCGACAAGATGGGCGTGCGCTCCGCGCATTCCCGCGTGTTCGCGGAGGGCGGCAAAGGCGGCATCGAGCTCGCCAAGGAGGTCCTCGAATGCTTGGAGAAGGAGAAATCCAACTTCCATGTGCTGTACGACGAGAAGCTGCCGGTCAAGAAGAAGATCGAGATAATCGCCAAGGAGATCTACGGCGCCAGCGGCGTCGTATACACAGGCTCTGCCCCGAGCGACATCGCCGCCATCGAGAAGGCCGGCAACGACAAGCTCCCGATATGTATGGCGAAGACACAGCTCTCAATCACGGATGACCCGAAAGTGAAGGGCGCTCCGAGGGGTTGGACCCTGACGGTCAGAGAAGTCAGGCTATCCGCAGGTGCGGGATTCATCGTTCCGTTGACCGGCAAGATGATGACCATCCCAGGGCTGCCGACCGTGCCCGCCGCTGAGAGGATAAACATCGACGACAAGGGCTACATCACTGGCCTGAACTAGTCGGAGAGACTACCTCCGAACCTATCCGTACGGAGGCGGCAAAACCTTTCTCTCACCCGTTTCCGGGGAGCCATTTTATCTCCCCCATCATCGCTCCAAGTTGCAGTGGCATGTCCCTACTGTGAGGAGGAACGTGTCTGATACGGTTCACAAAGGGAGGTCTAGGATGAAAGAAGTCCTCGTGATAGGAGGTGGCCCTGCTGGGCTGACCGCGGCGAAGACTCTTGTTGACAGAGGCGCCGAGGTCGTCCTGGTCGAGCGGAAAGAATCGCTCGGCGGGATGGCCAGGGAGCTGACCTGCAAGGGTCTTGTCGAATGCAGAAACTGCGGAGTCTGCTTTGCCATTGATCGCGCAAGCGAAATCGTCAGAGAGTCGAAGGCAGAGGTCCTCCTGCTTTCAGAAGTCGCATCCGCTCAGAAGTCCGAGCACGGATACTTGGTCAAGATCAAGACCTCCCCGAGATACGTCACGGACGACTGCATCGGATGCGGCAAATGCGTAAATGCATGTCCCGTCGAGGGAAAGGCCATATTCCCACCGACAGGAAGCGGCCAGCCAAAGATCTACTGGATCGACAAGGCGAAGTGCCTCCATTTCAAGAAGGCTAAGTGCGACAAGTGTGCGTCGGTCTGTCCCACGAAGGCGGTTGACTACGAGGACAGAGCGAAGAACCTCACGCGCAACGTCGGCGCAATCGTCTACGCCACGGGCATCGACCCGATAGATGCCTGTGAGATGACCAGGCTTGGATGCGGAACGCTCAAGGATGTCATCTCCAGCGTCGATGCTGAGAGGATATTGAACGAGAAGGGCAGGATATTGAGACCGTCCGATAGAAAGATCCCAAAGAAGATCGCCATCTTGCAGTGCATCGGCTCCAGATCAGTCAAGATCGGCGTCGAGTACTGTTCAAAGTTCTGCTGCAAGTATGCCACCAAGATAGCGCAGCTGCTGATGGACATCGATCCCGAAGTCAACCTGGACTTCTACTTCATGGACCTCAGGACCCTCTACGAGCCCCAAGACGAGTTCAAGCAGTGGGCGAAGAGCAAGAAGACCGTTAAGATGATCAGGAGCATGCCCGCAGTCATCTCACCAGGGAAGGACGGCAAGCTTCTGGTGCGAACGGCGGGCGAGACCGATCTGGACATCACCGAGACCGAATACGATCTCGCAATCCTCTCGGTCGGCATGAAGCCTATTGGAGTCGACTCGGAGCTGGCGAAGTCGCTCGGAATCGCAGCAGACAAGATGGGGTTTGCAGCAGGTTCGGAGCAACTGGAGAATCACGGGGTGTTCGTTTGCGGAGCCGTCGGGGAGCCCATGGACATCGAGGAGACCGCGGTGAGAGCGGTTGCGACTGCATCCAGAATCCATCACAGTAAGGAGGAGGGCACATGAAGGCCAAGGTCCAGGTGGTGCTCTGCAAGTGCTGCGCGGAGATGCCCGCTCTGCTCAACATCGAAAGGCTCCAGAAGCTGGCAGCCGATGCAAACAACGTGGCATCGGTCATGACCGTCGATGCGATCTGCGACGGAAAGGACCTCACCTCCGTCGTCAACGATGCAAAGCAAAAGGAGATCGACCGAGCCGTTGTGTTCGCATGTCACAAGAAGGACGTCAGTCCAGCGGTTGTGAAAGCCTACAGGAGGGCCGGAGTGAACGAGTTCCTGGTGGAGCTCGTCAACTTGCGCGAGGAGGTCGTCCTCCCACACGCAGACGAGCCGGAGAGAGCCCAGTTGAAGGCCGAGACGAAGATGAAGGCGGCCCTGGCGCGCTCGGTCATGCTTGAACCCCTCGAGAGGCAGACCGAGGATATGAAAACGACGAACGTGGTCATCATCGGAGCGGGGGTCGCAGGCCAGGCGGCTGCCCACGAGGCCGCCAAAGCGGGCGTCCACACCATCCTTCTCGAGAAGACAGGCAAGTCGTTGAAAGCCCCGGGAATAATCATGACGCACGCCCAGCTTGTTGGAGCCTCAGGCTACGGGGGGAATCTCCAGCTCAGAATCAAGGCCGGGGAGAAGATCGAGGACCTGGGCGCTGCAGCTGTCGTCATTGCCACTGGCGGAGGCTGGACGACGCTGAAAGGGCCGCTCGCGAAGGCCGTCAAGGACGCAGTTCCTCTCTATAGGTTCTACGAGCAAATGCAGTCAGGCTTGGTCCCGAAGGGACCGGTTGTCATCATCGACACCCCTGACCCTGGGGGCGAGACGATGAAGGTCCAGGACTATGCGTGGGACGACACGCTCGAGACCGCTATCGAGCTGAAGAAGAGACACTCCGGGATCCAAGTGTTCGTCGTCTTCCAGGAGATGAGGGCGTTCGGGTTGTCGGAACTTGCGTACAAAGAAGCTGCTGAGTTGGGAGTCATGTTCGTCAGGTACGACAAAACAGGAACGCTGAAGGTCGATCCAAAGAACCCGACGGTCCTCACTGTCAAGGACTTCGCCCAGGGCGAGCTTCTCAGCATTGACTTCGGGACTCTGGTGTTCGCATCCATACCGGCCAACCAGGACAACAAGGCCATCGCTGACGCCCTCAGGATACCTATGTCGGTCGACGGCGCAATAAGACGCGGCAGCATCCAGAGATGGCCCGTCACAACGCCAAGGCCCGGCGTGTTCGTGTGCGGCTCGGCGCTGTTCCCCAAATCGAGAGATGGCGCCAAGGCCGAGGGTGCCGCGGCTGGAGCGATGGCCGGGGAGTTTGTGAAGCGCGGCATAATCGAGTTCGGGGGCATAGTGGCGCAGGTCACTCAAGAGAAGTGCTCCGCCTGTCTGACTTGCATAAGGACATGTCCGTACGAAGCGCCGTTCATTGGAACGGCGAGCAAGGCGGAGATCAGAGTACAGGCCTGCCAAGGTTGCGGGATGTGCGTCGGCATCTGCCCTAGCAAGGCGATCGAGCTCCGCAACTTCACCGACGACCAGATCATGGAAGAAGCGCGCACTCTTCTCGGAGGTGATTTCTGATGGTCGAGAGGAAACCGAAGATCGTCGGATTCTGCTGCGAGAGGCACGGCATGGATGCAGCAGTGCTCTCCGCGAGAAGCGGCAAACAGTACGACACGAGCGTCAGAGTCGTCCAAGTCCCCTGCGTCGGTAGAGTCGATGGAATACACCTTTTGAAGGCCTTCGAGGACGGCGCAGACGCGGTGTTCGTCCTGGGATGCCTCGAGAAGAACTGCTACTACGACACCGGCTCGATAGAGGGAAGGAAGAGGGTCGGATATGTGAAGCAGATGCTGACGGAAGCCGGCATCGAGAAGGAGCGCATCGAGATGTTCAACGCTGCTTCCTCGAACGTCTGGATGTTCCCGGAGATCGTATCCAAGATGGTCGAAGTCGCGAGGAAGCTCGGCCCAATCGGCGGGGGTGAGAAGCCATGATAGTCGCGAAGAGGAAACCCTTGAGCGAGATCGCCGAGATGCTCGCTCCCTACAATAAAGTCACGGTCATCGGCTGCAGAAGCTGCGCGGCGATCTGCCTCGCAGGAGGAGAGAAAGAGGTCAAGATGCTCGTTTCCACCCTTAAGATCAAAAACAGGAAGGAGGGCAGGAAGCAGGAGTTCGAAGGCTTCGTCGTCGAGAGACAGTGCGAGAAGGAATGGGTCCAGGAGGTCCAGGACAAGATACTTGGCTCCGACATCACGCTCTCCATGGCATGCTCGCTGGGCGCTCAGACGATAGGCGACCTGTACCCGACACACGTGACTTTCCCGGGATTGAACACCGGGATGTTCGGCGTCCCCGAGGAGCAGGGCGTGTGGTCGGAGAAGTGCGTCGGCTGCGGCGATTGCATCATTCACACGACCGGCGGCATATGCCCGATCTCGAGATGCGCAAAAAGCATGCTCAACGGCCCGTGCGGTGGGTCTGCCAACGGGAAATGTGAGGTGAACCTCGAGATCGACTGTGCGTGGTCTGCTATCTACGACCGACTGAAGCTCCAAAACCGGCTCGACTTGATTGAGGTGGTCACGCCGGCGAAAGACTGGTCGACGAGCCATTCAGGAGGCAGAAGAACCTATGTCCGCGAGGACGCGAAGCTCACGCCTCATCAGAAGAAGGGGAAGGAGGCTGTCCTATGAAGACCGGCAGCAACTTGGAGAAAGTGCTCGAGGCCGGCAGGTTCGCTGTTACAGCCGAGATCGGCCCACCCCAATCAGCCAACCCCGCGCCTCTGACGCATCATGCGAACATGCTCAAGGGCTTCGCAGACGCGTTCAACCTCACGGATAATCAGACGGCGGTGGTGAGGCTCTCGAGCATCGCCAGCGCAATCATCATCATGCGCGAAGGCGTCGAGCCAGTGATTCAGATGACCTGCAGGGACAGGAACAGGATCGCCCTCCAAAGCGACCTCCTCGGAGCTGCTGCGCTCGGCGTGAAAAACGTCCTGTGCTTGACTGGGGATCACCAGATCTTCGGCAACGAGAAGGGCGCGAAGAACGTGTTCGACTTCGATTCGATAGTCGAGCTGCAGGTCTTCAACTCCCTTAGAACGGAGGGAAGGCAGGTCGGAGGCGAGGTCATCAAGGACCCGCCGAAAGTCTACCTCGGATGCGCTGAGAACCCGTTCGCCACGCCTTACGAGTTCAGAGTCTCGAGACTGGCCAAGAAGGTGGCCGCAGGGGCTGACTTCTGCCAGACACAATCGATCTTCGACATGGACATGTTCGAGAGATGGATGGACGAGATTAGAGCGAGAGGGCTCGACAAGAAGATCCACATACTCGCAGGGGTCATCCCAGTGAAGTCGGCCGGAGCAGCCAGGTACATGAAGAACAAGGTGCCGGGAATGATCGTGCCCGACTACATCATCGACCGCTTGAAGAACGCCAAGGACGCGAAGGAGGAGGGCATCAAGCTCTGCGTCGAGCAGATCGAGCACCTTAAGACGGTCAAGGGAGTCCACGGCGTGCACATCATGGCCGTCGCATGGGAAGAGATGGTCCCGAAGATCGTCGATATGGCGGGCCTGCTGCCGAGGCCGAAAATGCAGTAGTCTTCCCGTAAGCATGATGCACCCCAAGCGCATTCACCGTCCGGAGATAGCCATGGTATCGACAACCCTCGACAATCTGAACGAAGGGATGCTAAGGGAGTTCCTGAAGATCAACCCGGACGCTGCGACGAGCTTCGGCATTCATGAGCCATATGACTGGCAGCTCCCGCACGGTGGGTTCAAGAGATATCAGTACACGCGGGTGCTGCTCAATTCATGGTACGCAAAAGCTGAGGAAATCGCACAATCTGAGGAGCTGAGCGTCGAGCAGAAGCTCTCGGTCAAGGCGCTGAGGTCGGAGAAGGAGATTCTCCAGTTCTCGCTCGAAGAGTACCCCCACTGGAAGATGAATCCAGACGCGCTCGAGACTCCGGGCGGGCTCCTGTTCATCATGCTCACAAGGGAATACGCCCCGTACGATCAGCGTGTCAGCGCGATGTGCTCCCGAATAACCCGGCTGCCCAAGCATCTGAAGGAGTTCCGGACGAGGTTCCAGAACTCGAAACCGGTGCACGTGTGGACGGAGATGGCCATCACCTCCTTGGAGCAGTTCCCTAACTTCCTCAAGTTCATCGAGGCATCCTCGAAGGGCAGGATTTCAGACAGCCTGATGGAAGATCTGACGAAGAGCATCAGCACGACCGAAGTCGAATTGAGGGATCACATGGACTGGTTGAAGCAGATGCGGGAAGGCTCCACCAAGAAGTTCGCGATGGGGAAGAAGAAGTTCGCCAAGTTGATGAAGATACGAGGCCTCGGCCTCACCCCGGACAAGATGCTCGCCCTGGGAGAGAAACACCTGAAGGAATTCAAGAAAGAAAGAGCCAGGGTGGCGGAGAAGATCGCCCCTGGCAAGGGGGTGACCGGGGCGGCTGAGATCGTCAGGGCGAAGAGCCCGAAGACTTTCGAGGACGCTCTTAAGGCGACCGAGGACACGATGAACAAGGCCAAGCAGTTCATCGTCGACCACGATCTGGCAACGATAGACCCCGGTGCCAGGCTGATGGTCCTGGAAACGCCTGCCTTCCTGGCCCCCTTGACGCCTTACGCCGCTCTCTTCATGCCCTCGAAGTTCGACGAGAGGCAGGAGGGCACGTACATCGTCACGAGGCCGAAGGACCAGGACCTCGGAAGCCATCTCAACTACGCGTCCATAATCAACACAGCCGTGCACGAGGCGTACCCGGGCCACTTCCACCAAGGGGTTATGTCCAACAAGAAGCACTGGATGCTCCAGATGGCCGGGGGCGGAGGGGGAGACATAGCGGCTTCCGCGACCGAGACCGTCGAGGGCTGGGCGCACTACTGCGAGAAGATGA